>JAJTGC010000085.1:7507-13908 GCA_021298975.1 Oxalobacteraceae bacterium | reverse complement strand
ACACTGCCGTTGGTAATGCTGCCATTCTTCACACAACGAGCGTAGTGACAGCGCCGCTGTGGCAACCGGCGAGTCCGCGATCTCAATGGAATACTACCAGCCAGTTAAATCCGCCAGCAACCGCAAACCCCAAGGATACGAATATCGCGACCACCGATATAACAACATCACCAGCGTCATGGACACCTACTAGTCCACGCTCAAAAAATTCTTCAAATACTCAATCGCCTTCTGTAAAAACGAAGACACAGCAGGGAACGGAAACCAAAGCGTCTGTGGCAAAGGGAGAAAAAGATAGAACGTCGGCGACTGTAAAAGAAAATACAGCGCAAAAAACTGCAGCAGTCAAGGAGAGAACTGTTGGTAGTGTCTATGCCGATGATCAAAAGACTCGGAAAAAACTATTGATGTGAATATCATCGAAAAAGTCTCCGAGCCATTCATCAAGAAATATTACGATACGCCTAAAATCGAAGCATTAAGAATTGCAGCGATGCAGAAATATGATGAGGGCAATTTAAAAGTTCCTAATGAATTGAAAAAAAAGAATGCCCCGGATTTGCGTGATATCAAAACATATTCAGATGCTATGAGACCGTTAGTTAAGATGGTCTCTAAGGAAATAATGGGCGAGCTGATGAATTTGTCGGACGCCCCAATGCATGATCAGGTAAAAGAGTTGCTAAAAGGTATTGATGCCTGTGTAATCAAATGGTCGAAGCAGAGTGGCGGAATCGAAAAGGAGAAATTGATTTCAGCCAGAAAATCAGCTATTTCTGCATACATAGCCACTCGATCTTTTATGAAAATATGGATTGATGCATTTGCTAAGGACCCAGAACTTAAGAAATATATTCACATGACTGCCTATTTAACAACGATGCTCACGACGCGGAGTGATAAATTTTTCTACAGTGTCATGTCAAATGCAGTAGATCAGGACAATGAGCAAAGAAAATTATTGGAGGAGATTAAAAATGCTTTAGCTTTCTCTTCTTTGGGTAAGCCAAAAAAAATAAAAGGAAAGCAATTTGCAAATCCTGAACAGCGCGCAGAAAGACGGGCTATCAAAAAAGAAGTTGATAATTTTTTATTACAATTTGATGAATCTTTAATCGATTCAAATTTTTCACAATATTTGCAATCAATTGTAGCCTCTTCAAAAGAAAATACCTTATCTTTCCGGACAAATCCTGCTCAATTTGCTCTTGACAATTTAGATGGTTATTGGTTTAGCATTGACTCCACTGACGGTGGCGATTTGTATAAGGAATCTGCGACTATTCGTGAGTTGGAACAACTGCTCAAAATAAAAATTGACTCTGACAAGGCCGATGATTCTGGCGAAACCACAACTTCAACCGAAGCCACAAGTACCACCACCACGACAAACACCAACCCGACTCAGGCATCTTCAGAGGAGGATACGTCCCCACGTAAACAGTAAGTCTTTCTGTCATTTTCCTTGCGTCATTTGTAGAACCCGCCTCCGATGTTCCGGAGGCGGTTTTTTTTTCATCTGCTATTGACTGCGACAGCGCGCCAGTCCCTCCAGTCACTCCTCAGGTGAACCCCACCCAATCCCAGTAAAATCATGCCCTTACTTCAATAGCTGCGGGGAATATCTCGGTGAAAGCACGATGGTTAGGGTTGGCGTTGCTGGTGGTCCTGATCGGTGCCGGCGCATGGTATTGGTTTGGCATCAAAAAACCCGATACGCCGCAGTATCGGACCGCCACGCTCGAAAAAGGCCGGCTGATCGCCAGCGTCTCCGCAACCGGGACACTGGTACCGGTGGTATCGGTGCAGGTTGGCTCCCAGGTGTCCGGCCAGCTCAAGGAGGTGCTGGTCGATTTCAACAGTCAGGTCACCAAAAACCAGCTGATTGCCCGTATTGATCAGGTCACCAAAAACCAGCTGATTGCCCGTATTGATCCCGAAAGTTTCGAATACCGTGTCCGGCAGGCACAGGCCGATCTGGATGCGGCGCGTGCCCAGGTAGCGACCCAGCAAGCCAATATTGCGGCCCAGCGCGCTGCGGTGTCCCAAGTCGACGTCACGCTGGCCGACGCCCGTCGTGATCTCGAACGCAAGCAGCAACTGCTGGACAAAAAATTCCTCTCGCCCGCCGAAGTCGACAAGGCCCGTGCCATGGTCAATGCGCTGGTTGAGCAGCAAAAATCAGCGGTTGCGCAAGTCGATGTAGCGCGCGCCACCGCGGGTAATGCTGCTGCGATGGTCAAGCAGCGTGAAGCCGTGTTGTCGCAGGCGCGGGTGGATCTCGAGCGCACCGCCATTCGTTCGCCGGTGAGTGGTATCGTCATCAAGCGCAGTGTCGACAAGGGACAGACCGTTGCCGCCAGCTTGCAGGCGCCCGAGCTGTTCATCATTGCGGAAGATCTCACCGACATGCGCGTCGATACCGCCATTGATGAATCCGAAATCGGCAAGATCAAGGTCGGGCAGCTCGCAACGTTTACGGTGGATGCGTTTCCCGGCAAGACCTTCGAGGGTGCTGTGCGAAAGGTGCGCAAGTCTGCCCAGGTCGTCTCCAATGTGGTGACTTATCTCGTTGATGTCTCGGCGCCGAATCCCGAACTGCAGCTACTGCCCGGCATGACAGCCAATGTGCGCATCGTCACGGACACCTTTGAGGATGCATTGAAGGTACCCAATGCGGCGATCCGGTTTCGCCCGCCGCAATCATCCGACGACAAGCCTGCCAAATCACGGCGCGGTGAGGGTGATAAATCCGGACGCGGCAATGGACGTCCTGATCCCTCGAGCTCCACGATTTACGTTCTGAAAAATGGTGAATTGAAAGCCATTCCGGTCAAGACAGGAGCATCGGACGGCAAGATGGTGCAGATCACGGGCGAGGGCGTTACCGAAGGCCTGGAAGTGGTCACGGGTATCAAGGGCGAAGGTGGTGGTAGTGGTGGCGGAAGTCGCAAAGGTTCCTCGATGGCCGGTGCGCCGCGCATGTTCTGACCCGTGATGAAACCCCTGATCGAAGTACGCGGCCTGAGCAAATCCTACGAGATGGGATTGAATATCGTTGCCGCGCTGCGTAGCGTATCGCTGACCATAGGCGAGGGCGAATTTGTAGCCATTATGGGTGCGTCTGGTTCCGGCAAATCGACCTTCATGAATCTGCTGGGATGCCTGGACACGCCCACCGCCGGCGAGTACCGACTGGCCGGTGAAAAAGTATCGGCCATGAGTGGC
Source organism: Oxalobacteraceae bacterium (assembly GCA_021298975.1). GTDB lineage: Bacteria > Pseudomonadota > Gammaproteobacteria > Burkholderiales > Burkholderiaceae_D > Pernthalerella. The sequence goes on along the minus strand of JAJTGC010000085.1, from coordinate 10,680 downwards.
GATGCACTGGCGGCGATTCGCAATCGTCGTATCGGTTTTGTGTTTCAGCAGTTCAATCTGCTGCCGCGTACCAGTGCGCTCGATAATGTGCAGCTGCCGCTGTTGTATGCCGCCACTCCGGCCAGTCAGCGTCGCCAGCGAGCGATGGCGCGGCTCTCGCAGGTGGGACTGGCGACGCGTCATGATCATCATCCTTCGCAATTGTCCGGCGGTCAGCAGCAACGCGTGGCGATTGCCCGCGCACTGGTCAATGACCCGGCCCTGATCCTTGCGGATGAACCGACCGGTGCGCTGGATTCACGCACCAGTCTGGAAATCATGGTTCTGCTGCAGCAGCTCAATACGGCTGGCATGACGATTGTGATGGTCACCCATGAAGCCGATATCGCAGCGTTTGCGTCGCGCATCATCACGTTTCGCGATGGCGAAATCATCTCGGATACGCCGCACACACCCGAGCAAGCCGCTGCAAAGCTAGCCAAGGCCGGCGAGGTGATGGCATGAATCTGCTGGCGACTCTGCGTGTGGCGCTCAATGCCCTCCGTGTCAATTTATTACGCTCAATATTGACCATGCTGGGCATCATCATTGGCGTAGCGGCAGTGATCACCATGCTGGCAGTCGGCTCAGGTGCGGAAGCGCGCATCAAGGATCAGATCAAAAGCCTGGGTTCAAATCTGATGATCATCAGCGCCGGCGCGCGCACCGCCAATGGTGCGCGTATCGGCACCGGTATCACGCCGGATCTCACCGAAGATGATGCCACCGCCATTGCCCGTGAAGTGCCGGAAGTCGAAGCCGTGGCGCCCACCTATCGCGGCAGCGCACAGGTGGTGTTTGGCAACGCAAACTGGGCCACGCAGGTGTTTGGCATCACGCCCGACTATTTCACCGTACGTAACTGGACGCTGGAATCCGGCCGCATGTTTGAACCCGCCGAAATGTCCGGTGCAGGTAAGGTGGCTTTGATTGGACAGACGGTGGCGCGCGAATTGTTTGGCGATGTTGATCCGATGGACCAGACCATACGTATCAAGAATGTACCCGTGACGATCGTCGGTGTGCTCGGCCGCAAAGGTCAGAACATGACCGGCAATGATCAGGATGATGTGATCATGGTGCCGCTGTCGACCGCGCGCAATCGCATTGTGGGTGTCGAGGCCGGCAAGCCACGTCAGGTCGGCATGATTCAGATCAAGGTCTTCGACGGCGAGAGCATGAGCGAAACCGAAGACAAGATACGTGCCTTGTTGCGTCAGCGCTTGCGGACTGCCGAGGGCCAGCCGGATCCCATCACCGTCCGCAATCTCACCGAGATGCTCGCAGCGCAGGAAGAATCATCCAAAGTCATGTCCATGCTGCTGGCCGCTGTGGCGTCTGTTTCCTTGCTGGTGGGCGGCATTGGCATCATGAACATCATGCTGGTGTCGGTGACCGAGCGTACCCGCGAAATCGGTTTGCGTATGGCCGTAGGTGCGCGCGCGGCTGACATACTCACGCAATTTCTGGTGGAGGCAGTCACGCTCTCGCTGGTGGGTGGGCTGATCGGCATCGCGCTCGGAGTGGGCGGTTCCTGGATGATTGCCGAATTTGCTGGCTGGCAGACACAGTTGTCGGGGGCATCCATTGTTTTGGCGGTGAGTTTTTCAGCAGCGATCGGTATATTTTTTGGTTTTTATCCGGCGCGCAAGGCGGCACGCTTGCTGCCGATTCAGGCGCTCCGTTATGAGTAAGCCAGACCACGCCTGTCGCGAAGGCTGTGCCGCTTGTTGTATCGCGCCGTCCATTTCTTCGCCCATTCCGGGTATGCCTGAGGGCAAGCCTGCTGGCGTGCGTTGTGTGCAGCTCGACGCTGCATTAGCTTGTCTGCTGTTTTCGCATCCCGATCGACCGGCCGTCTGCGCCAGCCTCAAACCATCGACAGAGATGTGCGGCGATAATCGCGAGCAGGCTTTGTATTATCTGCAGCGGCTGGAGTGCCTTACTGCTGCCGGAGAGGGAGTGACGCATGAACAGGGTAAATTTCGTGCAGATGCTCAGAACAGTGCTGTTGTCGGGTGAGCCAGCGTCCCTGTGCAATGCGGGGGTTGTGACCGCCGGCAGCCGTACACGATGTTTTGATCACAAAAGTGTGAGGACTCAGTGAATCACCATTTCTCATCTCTTCGGTGGCAAAGACAAGCCTTGCTGGCTCTGAGCTTGCTGACGCTGACACTGCTCTCCGGCTGCGCCAGCCTGCTGCCGCCGCAGGAAATTGAAATACCTCTGTCCCGTTTGCAGCAGTCGGTCCAGAAAAAATTTCCTTACGCTGAACGCTACTTTGGTCTCCTTGATGTGACCCTCAGTAATCCCGTGTTGTCCACCCGTCCTGCAGCTGATCGCCTGCTGATTGCCCTTGATGCGCAAGTACTGCCACCCCTCATGAAAACACCCTGGCAAGGCGAACTGCTGGTATCCGGCGTCTTGCGCATCGATGCAGCGCGGCGGGCCGTGCTGCTGACGGAGCCACGTCTGGAAAATATCAAGCTTGATGCAGCCACGGGCAGCTACACAAGCCGCCTCGCCCGTCTGGGCACCCAACTGGCCGAAGATCTGATCGGTGAGACGGTCTTGTATACCTTCGCGCCCGATGCCTTCGTCGTGGCTGGGCAGCGCTTTGTGCCGACCGGCATAACGACGCGCAAGGACAGCCTCGTGGTAAGCTTCGAGCCTGCCAAATAACCGTCAATCACAAGGACGTGCAGTGACGCGGCAAGTCATGAGTGACTGCCAGCACAGCGATCTGCGTTAACGGTTTACCTTCTGCCTTGCTTGCCTGCCAATCGCATGGAAATTCTGCTTGCTGTAAAAATCATCATCATGGGTATCGTCGAAGGGCTGACGGAATTTCTCCCCATTTCCTCGACCGGACATTTGATTCTCGCAGGCAGTCTGCTCAATTTCACGGGCGAGAAGGTCAAAGTCTTTGAAATCGTCATCCAGGCCGGCGCCATGCTGGCTGTTTGCTGGGAATACCGCGAGCGCATTGCGCATGTCGCGCGTAATTTTTATCGTGACGATGGCGCGCGTCGCTTCGTCATCAATCTGATCGTTGCTTTCCTGCCTGCCGTCGTACTTGGCCTGTTGTTTGGCAAAATCATCAAGGCACATTTGTTCAAACCTGTGCCGGTCGC
>JAJTGC010000085.1:0-7485 GCA_021298975.1 Oxalobacteraceae bacterium | reverse complement strand
TCTTTCTTTCTTGCGATACCTACCTTGTTTGGCGCAACGATTTACTCGCTCTACAAAGAGCGCAATCTTCTGTCTTTGGCTGACCTGCCGATGTTTGGTCTGGGCGCGCTGGCGGCATTTGTGTCTGCTTTTTTATGCGTTCGCTGGTTGCTGCGCTATATCAGCACGCATGATTTCACTGTATTTGCCTGGTATCGCATCGTCTTTGGCATCGTCGTACTAGGCACCGCGTGGTCTGGCTGGCTGGTCTGGGCAGAATAAAAATTGCTTATCACCGATGAACTGATGCCCACTGCCGCAGAACAGAACCTGCCGGCACGCGCGCTGCATCTATTGCAAAGTGTGTTTGGCTATCCGGTCTTTCGCGGATCGCAGGCCGAGATTGTGCAGCTGATAGCGCGCGGCGGCGATGCGCTGGTGCTCATGCCCACTGGTGGCGGCAAATCGCTGTGTTATCAAATTCCTTCATTGCTGCGCCATGGCTGTGGCATTGTCATCTCGCCACTCATCGCGCTCATGCAAGATCAGGTCGATGCGCTTGGTGAGCTCGGTGTGCGCGCTGCGTTTCTCAATTCCAGTCAGAGCTTTGACGAGTCCCTGCGGGTTGAGCGTGCGCTGCGCGAGGGTGAGCTGGATCTGCTGTATGTCGCCCCTGAGCGCTTGCTGACCCAGCGCTGTCTGGACATGCTGGATGGCGTGCCGATTGCCCTGTTTGCCATTGATGAAGCCCACTGCGTGTCGCAATGGGGTCATGATTTCAGGCCGGAATACATCCGCCTGTCGGTTTTGCATGAGCGCTATCCGGCGGTTCCCCGCATTGCACTGACAGCGACCGCTGATGGTCAAACCCGCACTGAAATCATCGAAAGACTGCAGCTGGGTCAGGCGCAGCAATTCATCTCTTCATTTGATCGCCCGAACATTCGCTATCAGATCGTCGAAAAAGAAAACGTGCGTCGGCAGCTGCTGGATTTCATCACTGCCGAGCATGCAGGTGAAGCTGGTATCGTTTACTGCCTCTCACGCAAAAAAGTCGAAGAGACCGCCGAGTTTTTACGCGAAAACGGTATCAGCGCGCTGGCCTACCATGCCGGCATGGACACGCCCACACGCAGCAAGCATCAGTCGCGTTTTTTGCGTGAAGACGGCATCATCATGGTGGCAACGATTGCCTTTGGCATGGGCATCGACAAACCCGATGTCAGATTTGTGGCGCACCTGGATCTGCCACGCAGCATCGAAGGCTATTATCAGGAAACCGGTCGCGCAGGGCGCGACGGTTTGCCCGCCGATGCGTGGATGGCCTACGGCTTGCAGGATGTCGTGCAACAGCGGCGCATGATCGAAGAATCCGAAGCCGACATCACCTTCAAGCGCATGCAATCGGCTCGCCTCGATGCCATGCTGGGGCTATGCGAAACTCTCACCTGCCGCCGCGTTCGACTGCTGGCGTATTTCGACCAGACCTCGGCCGCCTGCGGTAACTGCGATACCTGTATCACCCCGCCCGTCTCCTTTGATGCCACCGAGGCGACGCAAAAACTACTATCAACGATTTATCGGGTCGGCCAACGTTTTGGTGCGGTGCATGTGCTGGAAGTATTACGCGGAAGCGATTCGGAAAAAGTCCGGCAGTGGCGTCATCACGAATTGTCGACCTTTGGTATCGGTGCCGACAAGAGCGAGGCCGAATGGCGTGCCATTTTGAGGCAAACATTTGCACTGGGATTAGTCGAGATCGACCATGAGAATTACGGTTCCCTGCGTCTGCCCGAGGCCGCACGCGCAGTGCTTCGCGGCGAGCGTCAGGTCGCCATGCGTCTGTATCAAAAGCCGGTACGACAAAAGCGTGCGCCGGTACGTAGCGGTAGTTATACCGAAACCGGTTTGTCTTCGCCCCAACAGACGCTATTCGAGAAACTGCGCTGGTGGCGTATGGAGACAGCACGCGCGCACAACTTGCCCGCATATGTGATTTTTCATGACAACACGCTGCGTGAAATTGCCCGCGCAGGGCCGGTAACGCTCGACGATTTGAGACAGGTGTCCGGCGTGGGTGAGAAGAAGCTGGAGAGTTATGGTGCGCAGATCATTGCGCTGGTGCGTGGACAGGGTGTCGACTGATGTGCCATTGCAGCGCAACTATCAATCGCTGTTGAATACAGTCGGTGGCTCAGCTTGCGCCGGCACGGCAGTGGTTATTGAGGCAACCATAAAATCACCACCGTCATCCCGGCGCAGGCCGGGATCCAGTGTCTTTTTTGGGTCAGGTAACTCATAAATGACTTGCAAGCATTGGGCATAACGCCAGACCGCTTCAGCGCTTGGTAAACACCAGATCCCAAACACCATGCCCCAGTTTCAGTCCACGGTTTTCAAATTTGGTCACAGGCCGATAGTCCGGACGTGGCGCATAGCCCTCTGCTGTATTTTGTAACGAAGATTCAGCGCCAAGTACTGCCAGCATTTGCTCGGCATAGTCTTCCCAGTCGGTCGCGCAATGCAGATATCCCCCCGACGCAATGCGCGAACAGAGCAACGCGACAAACGGCGACTGAATCAGTCGACGCTTGTTGTGCCGCGCCTTGTGCCACGGATCCGGAAAAAACACATGCACGCCCGCCAGCGACTCGGTTGCCAGTCTATGGGTGATCACCTCAAAAGCATCATGTTGAATCAGCCGCAGATTGCTCAATGACTGTTCATCGATGCGCTTGAGCAGGCTGCCCACACCGGGCGTGTGAACTTCAACCCCCAGGAAATTTTTCTCGGGCATCAGCGCCGCGATATGCGCCGTGGTTTCACCCATGCCAGTACCAATTTCCAGAATCAGGGGCGCTGCACGCCCGAAAGCGGCGTCGCTGTCGAGAAGAGTTTTTTCAAAGGGTAAACAAAATTTCGGTCCCAGCGTCTGAATGGCGCGTTCTTGTGCCGGAGATAGCCTGCCTGCGCGGGTGACAAAACTTTTGATGCGGTGGTCGGTGGGATCGTAAAGCATGCGCTGTTATCAGGTGAAAGCCGGCCATTGGAGCGGGTGAAGGGAATCGAACCCTCGTATGCAGCTTGGGAAGCTGCCGTTCTGCCATTGAACTACACCCGCGTGTGCCCGCATTTTACCGGAGGCGGGTAAGTTATCGACCCACCAGTACCCGATTGGCATCACCCACCAGTTGCGGTTCCTGCTTACGACTCATCATGCCTGCTTGCCTGCCGACATTTTCAACCAGATAGGCCTGCATCTCACCCAGCGTGATTTTGCCGTCTCCATTTGCGTCAGCATCACCTTCCATGCCTTTCATCAGGTAGTAGCTGAAAATGCCGTGTTGGAGATCTGGGTTGGAGCTCGATATCTGGTCGTTCTGGCTGGCAGTGATGACGGTAAAGTTCTCGGGAAATAGTCTGTTTTCAGTTTTGAGCTGGACGGGCCTCGCACTGGCAACCAAGCTTTCTCCGGACCTGGCTTGTCCGCTGTAGCAAGCGTCCAGAATCATGGTGACAGATTTTGGTTTCGCAGATTGAATGGCAGCATTTATTTTGCTGAATGGGATCGCAGTGTCGTCAATGACATCCTTTGCTGCTCTGGGGGGAATGAGATAAAGACCCTGCCCATCAGCCGTCGGTAATCCGTGACCGCTGTAAAAGACATAGATATCAGTTGTGGGTTTCACTTTACTGGGTAACCAGTTTCTGAATGTGCGCAGTATTTCAGCTTCATCAGCATCACCATCAACGAGCAGCTTGATGTTTTCTGGTTTGACACCTAACGCGCGCATGGCGTAGTCATAGAATGCTCGGGCATCATCATTTGCAAAGTCGGCTCTGGGAAGACTTTTGTAGTCTGCTATGCCAATGATGATCGCAATGGCATCACGAGTAGATTGCTGTTTTACTCGCCCAGGATTGAGTGCAGCATAAGTGATTTTTGAATCGACAATTGCTCGACTAACAGTGATTGTTTTGGTGTCAGTGTTGCCGTTGATGTCAGTAGCGATAATTATGAATTTGGTTTCTTGTCCAGCCCTCGCGACCTTTCTGACTATGTAATCACCATTGGCACGACCCCCTTGCTCTTCACCGTTTATCCTCAGCGATGAAGTATCTGCGTTTGTCTGCACATTGATCGTGAAACTGCCATCTGTATTCGGCTGGGTATGGGTAACTTGCAGATTGACTCGCTCGTTACGACGTTGCTGCTCACGCTGACGCTTATCTTCTTCAAGTCGACGACGTTCCTCTGCTAACTGCTGACGCTCACGATCGATGTCAGCACGGTCGGTATTGGTAGAAGTATTGTTATTCAGTGCAGGCAGGTTGACCTTGGCCTCACGGATGAATTTATCATTTTCCCAGATACCCTCTTCACGTTTACCTGAGTCGGAATAAAATCTGATTCCCTGCCCTTGTGGGATGTTATTTTTCCACTCTCCGTAATGCCAACTTCCGTCAACTAGCGTCATTATTCCAAGTCCGTTCTTATTGCCATCCTTGAACGCACCGACATACACGTCACCGTTAGCCCAAGTGTACGTTCCCTGTCCATGATACTTGTCATTCTTGTATCCACCGACATATTTTTCACCATTGGGGGAGGTGTAGGTTCCCTGTCCCTGATACTTGTCATCCTCGTATTCACCAACATATTGTTCACCATTGGGAGAGGTGTAGGTTCCCTGCCCGTTCTTTTTGTTGTCCCTGAATTCACCGACATACATGCCACCTTTGAACTGGTTGTTCGCTAGGTAGTGGAATGTTCCCTGTCCATGAAACTTTCCGTCCTTGAATTCACCGACATACTTGTCACCATTGGCATAGGTGTAGGTTACCTGTCCGTGATACGTGCCGTTCTTGAATTCACCAACGCCTACATCGCCGTTTGCTGCTTTAAATGTTCCAAAACAATTATGGTATTGAACTGTTTTATCCCTCTGACACGGTGGCAGCCGGTTGGGATTATTTTGCTGGGCGTGCGCAAGCGAGCTAATGAAGGTGGTTCCGATTAACACGGCAGCGATTGTTTTGATGATTTGATTGACATTTTTCATCGTAATTCCACTCAATTATTCTTTACGGGTACGGCAAATTCAAAACCTTGCTCGGTGTTTGAAGATCTAATAAATATGTTTAGGTGCGTACTACCTGCGGCATCGTTAAATCCAAGGGCGTAACGGCTGATTGAACCATACTAAAAAGGAGCATGCCCTTGCTGACATTCAAACAATGGCTGGTACGCCAACACGGTGCAGCTGCAATCAACATTAATCCAAAGATCGTAATGGAGTATTCCAATACTGTTACCGAGAAAAGTAGAACTAACAACAGTTAACCCTCTGATAATTCAGAGGGTTTCTTTAGGTGCGAAACCGGTGATAGATGTTGGCTATAGTTGGTGGGGCTTACCAGTTTTCTACCGCCGATTGATGGGATTTCATAGAATAAAGTCTTCGCCCACCACTGACAACCTGAGCCTTTTGGACACTATCCTTAGGAGGCATCGAATAAATCTACATTTTGTGGCGAGCGCAGCGGTGTGAGGCAGTGAGCTGACTAATCACGGTCATAGCCTGATTTTTAAAGCCACAAAAATTTCCGGTTTTATTAAGTCATTGCTTTCTTAATATTTGCCCATCTGGATTTTCCCTTTTGCCAGTGTGGTGCCAATCCCATCAGCACCGCCTCTCACTGCTGATACATCAATACTGTAGGTATTGCCGCGCCCGCCGGAGCAGGGTGGCAAATAAGCGCCACCGGTGCCGCTCCAGCCAGAACCTCGATGTTTTGCGACACTGCTTACACCGCTCGGCAAGGTATCTGTTTCGCCAGATATTGATTGAATTTGGATTATGGTCGCCTTATTTAGTTGAACACGCACGATGCCATGACCGCCTTTGTCCATTGGTGCGTAGCTTTCATCATTAAAAGACAGCACTAATGCGTCCGCGTCCACGGGTATGCCTTCTACTGTCAGAGCAGGAGAGCCCGCTTGGTTTCCGCCAAATTTTTTACAGACCTGATCAGAGGGAATATTTTTTCCATTCCATGCGGGGTCAGCCAAGCTGATCGTTAATCCATCGTCGGCACGGGCAGTGCCCAGCACTATCAGTAAAAAAGAACATAAATAAATGTTTGCAGTAGACATAAGTTTCCTTGGCATGAACAGTTCAGTTTTTCGTTTCTGATTTAATATCGACAAGCGTATATTGCGGCACATAGCTGATTTTTAAAAGCGATCCGTTTAATTTGATAATTTGGAGTCAAAATTGAAATACTTAATCAAGTTGTGTGCTGTTTTCGTCTTGCTTGCCAATATCGCAAGCGCCCAAGATAAAGTTGTCAGCCCGGGGCAGGGTACACCGGAGCGAAAGTTAATCCTCGACGCACTCCGTCCCAAGCTTGAGGCCGAGCTGAAAACGGAACTTGTTTTCGTGGTTTCCGATATCCGGGCCAGCGCCGATTGGGCGTTTGTGATGGCGCAGCCGCAGAGAAAAGACGGTAAAAAGCTTGATGGTAAAAAAATCTATGGCGAGCGCTGGGAGCATATGGATGGCTTGACGCTGACGGCAGTAATGCGAAAAAAGTCGAATCAATGGACCGTTCTCGAATCCTATATCGGTTCAACCGACGTATGGTGGCAGTCGTATTGCGAGCAGAAGTCTGGGCTGGTGAGGCAGGTCATGGGTGTCTGTCCTTGAGTCGTCTGTAGCGGTGCTTGGCGAGTTGTGACGTGTTTTATTCCAGATAATTTCCCTGTACATCCGCTTTACGCCAGCCTTTGCGCCGCATGCATTGTTCCATCGTCTCGAGAGTGCAGCTTTTGGGAATGATGTCCCGGCATTTGTGTCCACCTTTGCCGTCGCTCTCGCAGATCGTGGTAATTTTTTCTCTCAGCTCCGTACAACGTTCACGCTCGGCAGTTGAGAGACATCTTTGCTTGTCTTTGTCAAAATTTTGCTGATCTTCGGGGGAATTGAATTCATAGTTTGGATGCCGGTACGCTTCCGCGCAGCCGAAGAGGCCGACTGATATCACCACAATGAGAAAAAAACGCATCACGTCTGTCATGATCCAACGTCAGAAAATATGAAAAACCGCACTCGTTCGTCTTGTCTGTTGGTAGCGGTGCTGCTGCATCTTGCCACCATGTCCAGCGCCGAGGCGCCTCCGATTATCCTGGATCCGGGGCATGATCCGCTTTATCCCGGCGCTCGGGGAAGTTGTGGCGAGTTTGAATTCAAGTACAATGAAAGGATAGTAGCTGCGTATTTGAAAATTACCTCAGCGCGCGTCATCACGACGCGGGATGCAGGCCAGGCCCCCAGAACTTTGAAGCACACGACGGACACGGATCGTGTGTCCAAAAATCGGTATACACTAAAAAATTCTCTGCAAGCCCGAACATCCTTGGCGAATTCGAGCAAGGGAAGCCTGTTCATTTCGATTCACCACGACTCCACGGCTGCGCGTTTCATCAAGCCGGATCCGTCTCTC
>JAJTGC010000084.1 GCA_021298975.1 Oxalobacteraceae bacterium | reverse complement strand
ATATAGCCAGTACAAAAGTGGAACTTGTATTAACCCACGCCCGGAAGGCGGGACACCCGCTTCAGTGCGTGATGGAGGAAGCATGATTGCTCAGGAACTCGAAGTTAGTTTGCACATGGCTTTTGTCGAGGCGAGACAAGCTCGGCATGAGTTCATTACCGTTGAGCATTTGTTGCTCGCGCTGCTGGACAACCCGTCCGCAGCCGAAGTGCTCAGAGCCTGCGCGGTCAATATTGACGACCTTCGCAAGACGCTGACTAACTTTATCAACGACAACACCCCAACCGTGCCCGGTACGAGCGAGGTCGACACGCAACCCACGCTGGGTTTCCAGCGTGTGATTCAGCGAGCCATCATGCACGTGCAGTCAGCGTCGAATGGTAAAAAAGAAGTGACTGGCGCGAACGTTCTGGTCGCGATCTTTGGCGAAAAAGATTCTCATGCGGTGTACTACCTGCATCAGCAAGGCGTTACCCGCCTCGACGTCGTCAATTTCATTTCGCATGGCGTGCGCAAGGACCAGCAGTCCGAGCCGCAAAAAGCTTCCGAAGGTGTCGAAGAAGGTGCCGCTGAAACTCAGCAGAAAGAAAGTGCGCTGGATCAGTTCACCCAAAATCTCAACAAGCTGGCAGCCGAGGGCAAGATCGATCCGCTGATTGGCCGCGAGGCTGAAGTAGAGCGCGTGATTCAGACATTGTGCCGTCGCCGCAAAAATAATCCGCTGCTTGTGGGCGAAGCCGGTGTCGGCAAGACAGCGATCGCCGAAGGCTTGGCCTGGCGCGTCACGCAGGGCGACGTACCCGAGATTCTGCAACACGCTGTCGTGTATTCACTCGATATGGGTGCGCTGCTGGCCGGTACCAAATACCGTGGTGACTTCGAGCAGCGCCTCAAAGCAGTACTCAAGCAAATGAAGAACAACCCGAACGGGATTTTGTTCATCGATGAAATCCACACCATCATTGGTGCTGGTTCGGCATCGGGTGGCACGCTGGATGCGTCGAATCTGCTCAAACCGGCTCTATCCAGCGGTCAGCTGAAATGCATTGGTGCGACGACCTTCAATGAGTACCGTGGGGTGTTCGAGAAAGACCATGCGCTCTCGCGTCGCTTCCAGAAGATTGATGTGAACGAGCCTACCGTCGAGCAAACCGTGCAGATCCTTCGTGGTCTGAAATCACGGTTCGAAGAACATCATGGCGTCAAATACTCGGCGCTGGCACTCACAACGGCAGCCGAGTTGGCTGCGCGCTTCATCAATGATCGTCACTTGCCCGACAAGGCGATTGATGTGATTGACGAGGCCGGCGCAGCGCAACGTATCCTGCCGAAGTCCAAGCAGAAAAAAACCATAGGCAAGCCCGAGATCGAAGACATCATTTCGAAAATTGCCCGTATTCCGCCGCAGTCGGTCAATCAGGACGACCGCTCCAAGTTGCAGACCATTGAACGTGATCTCAAGAACGTTGTGTTTGGTCAGGAACCTGCAATCGAGGCACTGGCGGCTGCAATCAAAATGGCTCGCGCTGGACTCGGAAAAACCGACAAGCCGATTGGCTCTTTCCTTTTCTCCGGCCCGACCGGTGTAGGCAAGACCGAAGTCGCCAAGCAGCTGGCCTTCATCATGGGGATCGAGCTGATTCGGTTTGATATGTCCGAGTACATGGAGCGTCATGCGGTTAGTCGCTTGATCGGTGCGCCACCGGGCTATGTTGGTTTCGATCAGGGTGGTCTGCTGACCGAAGCGATTACCAAGAAGCCGCATTCGGTACTGCTGCTTGATGAGATCGAAAAAGCGCATCCGGATGTCTTCAATATCCTTCTGCAGGTGATGGATCACGGTACGCTGACGGACAATAATGGTCGCAAGGCAGACTTCCGCAATGTGATCATCATCATGACCACGAATGCCGGCGCAGAGAGCTTGCAAAAGCACTCGATGGGTTTCACGGAATCCAAGCAGGCAGGCGACGAGATGGCCGACATCAAGCGCATGTTCACGCCAGAGTTCCGTAATCGCCTGGATTCGACCATCAGCTTCCGCGCGCTCGACGAGGACATCATCCTGCGTGTGGTCGACAAATTCCTCATGCAGCTCGAAGAGCAACTGCATGAGAAAAAAGTCGAAGCGGTATTCAGCGAAAATCTGCGCAAATTCCTGGCCAAGAAGGGCTTCGACCCGCTGATGGGCGCGCGCCCCATGTCGCGCCTGATTCAGGACATGATTCGCAAGGCACTGGCAGATGAATTACTGTTTGGCAGGCTGGTGTCGGGTGGGCGTGTGAATGTCGATCTCGACGAAGAAGAGCATATTCGCCTCGAATTCATCGAAGGTGACACGCCGCCACCGGCGGCTCCTCCACAGGAAGCTGCTGAAGTCGAGTAACCCATCGTCGTCATGTAAACAAACAGGGCCCCAGCTTGTGCGGGGCCCTGTTTCGTTATCAGTATCATCTTCCACGTATCGTATCTAAAGAGTCCATGTTCAAAACGAATGTTTAAAACGAATGTTTAAAACGGGTGGTTAAAACGAATGTTCAAACTGAAGGGTGCGGCAGTCGGGCTGCGCGGTGATGCCAGATGACGCTGTCCATGGTGACATCGTTTCTTTCCGGAACGCTAGGACAAAAGGCAAATCTCGCCGTGAAGAGATACCACTGCGCTGATTCTGATCAGGGTAACAAAGGGTTTTTTGATGACTGTCTCAGGCGAATCTCGCTGAGGGTGGTCTGTATCGATCGCCGTCGTTCGGGTGTCCAGGGATGCAGCTCGGTATAAGCAGGGGTCTGCGATGCGGGATAAGCCTGCGCAATTTTTTCAATCGTGCGCTCTGTCGCTGCAGGATCATAGCCGGCCCGAGCCAGCAGATACATCGCAAGTCGATCGGCTTCCAGATCGGATTTCGCTGACATCGGGCGCAGACCGCCACGGCTCGCGAGCGCTGCAGTATCTGGCTTCAAGGGCAGCAGGGCATCGATCATGCTGGCCACGGCTGCTGTCGTTTGTTGCGACGCGGCGTGTTGCAAAATATTGTGCGCCATCTCTCGGGCAAGAACGACGGCAAGTTCTTCATCACTGCCCAGAAAATCAAGCATACCTCGCGTGATCATGATGCGCCGACCATCCGCATAAGCATTGGGCTGCGGTGCATGTCCGATCTCCATTGAAAAGGCACAGGCCGCGGTCAGTGGAATCATCAATCGGATGGGCTGTTCCTGACGCAAGACCAAGACCGAGATATCGACTGCATTTTTTAGCAGCGGTGCCAGCAGTCGTGCCGCTTCGTTCTCTGCTTGCGGACCGCGCGGCAGCAGCTGATCTTGTACGGATCGAAGAATGTCGCCGGGTCGTATGCCAGCGCGCATCGCGCCGCTGCCGTCAAGCACCTGCATGACACGCAATCGGTCATCCAGCTTGAGAGTAGTCTCAACGGCAGGACCAAGCTCGGCAGGATAGGAATACAAATTTTTGGCAGTGAAGCCCAGCAGGGGACGCGCCAGCGAACGGCACAGCGGCGCATTTTTCACCATCAGGGGAGCGGCCACACGATAGATCCGATCCTGTCGACTAATCAGCGCCGACAATACGTCAACCTCTTGTATGGGTTGAATTTTTTTCTCCGTCACATCGGGTACAGTTTTTACCGGTGCTGTGGTGCAGGACGACAGACATAAAGATACTGCCAGGAACAAGAATGCACGGTATCGGCTGATCGTACGCATGGCGACAGGAAGGGTCATTCAGACATCCATTTATTCTTTACCAGTGCTGCCAAAGCCGCCTTCGCCACGCACGCTGGTCTCGAAGTTCTCGACAATATCGAATGCTACCTGCATCACTGGCACGATGACCAACTGCGCCAGGCGTTCCATGGGATTCAGCACAAAGCTTGTGCTGCCACGATTCCAGGTCGAGACCATGAGCTCGCCCTGATAGTCTGAATCGATCAGGCCGACAAGATTGCCCAGCACGATGCCGTGTTTGTGACCCAGCCCACTTCTTGGAAGAATCATCGCGGCATAGGAGGGATCAGCAATATGAATTGCCAGACCGGTCGGTACCAGATGCGTACTGCCCGGTTCGATGGTGATGGGTTCTTTGAGGCAGGCACGCAGATCCAATCCTGCGCTGCCGGTGGTAGCGTAAGCAGGCATTTGGTCGCGCATGCGCGGGTCAAGGATTTTGACAGCGATTTTTTTCATGGTGTCTGAAAACCTGGAATAAAACGAGCAAAAGAAAAATACGAAAAAAAAGAGCGACAGATAAAACTATCGGAAAAAATGTGTCACGATAATCAATCAGAGGCGACGCGCTATCTCGGCGATTAACGTGACAGCAAGGCTATCCTTGCTCGCGCGCGGCAGTGCCTGATGGCCTTGCGCATCAAACAGCACAATTTCATTGTCATCTTTGCCGAAAGTCTGGTGACCGATATTACCGACCAGCAGTGGAATATTTTTTCGCTCGCGCTTGGCTGCACCCTGCACGAGCAGATCATCAGACTCGGCTGCAAATCCTACACAAAAAGGCGGCGACGGCAGAGCTGCGACTGACGCCAGTATGTCGGGATTGGTTTCAAACTGCAGCGATGGTGATGAGGTAGCTTGTTTTTTTATTTTTTGGGTACTGACTTCTGCGACACGCCAGTCGGCTACGGCAGCAACAGCAATGAACACGGATTGTTCACCGATATGAGACATGACGGCTTCGTGCATGTTGCGCGCGGTTGTTACCGGAATGCAGGTGACGCCCAGCGGTACCGCCAGCGCCGTTGGTCCTGAAATCAGCGTCACGTGTGCCCCGGCAGCTTGCGCGGCGCGCGCAAGTGCGTAACCCATTTTCCCCGATGAGAGGTTGGTAATGCCGCGCACAGGATCAATCGGTTCAAAGGTGGGGCCGGCAGTGATGAGCACACGTTTGCCTGACAAGACCTTCGGCTGAAAAAATCCGGTCAGTGCCTCGAGCAATTGCTCGGGTTCGAGCATGCGGCCCAATCCGGTTTCGCCACAAGCCTGATCGCCTGAGGCTGGTCCCAGTAAGGTAATGCCATCGGACTTCAGTTGTGCCACGTTGCGTTGTGTTGCCGGCTTGTCCCACATTTCGACATTCATCGCAGGTGCCACCAGCAGAGCTACATCATGGGGCCTGGCAAGGCACAAGGTCGACAGCAAATCATCCGCCGCGCCATGGACCAGTTTGCGCATGAAATCAGCCGAGCAGGGCGCAATGATGATGGCATCGGCACCGCGCGAGAGATCAATATGCGCCATATTGTTGGCGATGCGGCTATCCCATTGATCGGTATAAACCGTATGGCCGGACAAGGCCTGCATCGTCACGGGTGTAATGAAATGACGGGCGGCTTCGGTCATCACCACTTGCACGGTCGCGCCAGCCTTGATCAGGGCGCGCGTAAATTCAGCGGCCTTGTAGCAGGCAATGCCGCCTGTGAGTCCCAGCACGATTTTTTTACCTGCAAGATTCATCAAAGCCTCTAGCGGTTGACGCGACGGAATTCATCCAGCACGAACAATATCGCTCCGATCGTAATTGCGCTGTCTGCGACATTGAATGCCGGCCAGTGCCAGCCGCCCACATGAAAATCAAGGAAGTCGATCACATGCCCGTAAGCTACGCGATCAATCAAATTGCCAAGGGCGCCGCCCAGAATCAGCGCCAGTGACCAACAGAATAGCCGCTGTTCAGGATTACGCTTGAGCATCCACAGAATAAAAACCGAGGCAATAACCGATACGCCTGTAAAGAAGTAACGCTGCCAACCCGGCTGATCTGACAAGAAGCTGAAAGCCGCGCCTTTGTTGTACACCATCACCAGATTGAAGTAGGCGGCGATGGGTTCTGACTGACCGTAAACAAGGAGCTTGCTCATCGTGATCTTGGTGACCTGATCCAGCAAGACCACCACCAGCGCAACGCCCAGCCACAGCATCAGACTTGCATTTTTTTTCGCCATCGACAACCTTCAGTAGGGGGGTCAGGCAACGCGCCGCTGCTCGCCCTGACCAAACAAATTAGAGACGCAACGACCGCACAAAACGGCGTGCTCCGCATGTTCGCCGACGTCAGCCCGGTAATGCCAGCAGCGCTCGCATTTTTTGTGAGCAGACGCCGTCACCAGAATTTTTTCTTCCGAGACGGAAGCAACGGGCACGACCTGCGCATCAGAGGTAATCAGAACAAATTTCAGATCCTCACCCAGATGCTGCAGCAAAGCCAGTTGATCGCCGCTGGCATGAATGGTGACTTCAGCCTGAAGCGATGAGCCTATCGCGCCCGAGACGCGCAGCGCTTCGAGTTCTTTCTGCACCGCCGTACGAATCTCGCGCAAGATTGTATATTTTTCCAGCAGCGCATCCGCATCCGCAACGTCAGGCAGGGTATAGAAAGTTTGCGTAAAAATTGTCTCGCCCGAGGCATCGTACGTCGCTTTATCGGCAAACACCGACCAGGCTTCTTCTACCGTGAACGATAGTACCGGCGCCATCAGTCCCAGCAATGCCTGAGTGATATGCCAGATAGCTGTCTGCGCAGAACGACGCGCAGCAGAATCGACGCCACTGGTGTAGAGCCTGTCTTTGAGAATGTCCAGATAAAAGCCACCCAGATCTTCAGAGCAGTACATCTGCAGTTTGGCCACCACCGGATGAAACTCGTACTCATCGAAATGCGTACGGATTTCACGCTGCAATTGCGCCATGCGGGCAATCGCATGGCGGTCGATTTCGAGTAGCTGATCCATCGCCACTGCATCGCGCTGCGCATCAAAATCCGAGGTATTCGCCAGCAAAAAGCGCAGTGTGTTGCGAATGCGTCGGTAGCTTTCCACCACGCGCTTGAGGATTTCGTCCGAGATCGACAGCTCACCCGAATAGTCGGTAGCAGCTACCCACAGCCGGAGAATCTCGGCGCCCAGCGTATCAGAGACTTTTTGAGGCGCGACCACATTACCCTTGGACTTGGACATTTTCTTGCCCTCGCCGTCGACCACAAAGCCATGCGTCAATAGCGCCTTGTAGGGTGCGCAGCCGTTGAGCATCGCTGAGGTCAGCAGTGAAGAGTGAAACCAGCCGCGATGCTGGTCCGAGCCTTCCAGGTAGAGATCTGCGGGGAACTGTGACTCGGCAACATGCGATCCGCGCAGCACAGTCTGGTGGGTGGTGCCGGAATCAAACCAGACATCGAGTGTGTCGCGATTTTTTTCGTAATGCGCGGCATCGGCGCCAAGCAATTCATTCAAGTCCAGCGTGTGCCACGCCTCAATGCCACTGTGCTCGACCCGTTGCGCGATTTTTTCGAGCAGCGCCGGTGTATCAGGATGCAGATCACCTGTTTCCTTATGCACGAAGAACGCCATGGGCACACCCCACTGCCGTTGACGTGACAAGGTCCAGTCGGGGCGATTGGCAATCATGCCGTGCAGACGTGCCTTGCCCCAGCCGGGGTAAAAGCGGGTTGCATCGATAGCCGCCAGCGCGGTCTCGCGCAAAGAAGCACTGCCGTCTTTCGGTGTGCGATCCATGCTGGCAAACCACTGCGAGGTCGCGCGATAAATGATGGGTGTTTTATGGCGCCAGCAGTGCATGTAGCTGTGATCAAACATGACGAGTTTGAACAAGGTGCCTGC
>JAJTGC010000083.1 GCA_021298975.1 Oxalobacteraceae bacterium | reverse complement strand
TTCATGGTCGCCAATGACCTTGCCCCCGCTGAAGTCAGCGATCCGGATCGAGAAATTGCTTTCCCTGAGTCCGTGATTTCACTGTTTCGTGGTGAGTTGGGTTTTCCGCCCGATGGTTTTCCGACGGCTTTGCAAAATAAGGTTCTCAAGGGATCCAAGCCGCTGGAAGGTCGGCCCGGCGCGAGCCTGCCACCGGTAGATTTGCAGCAGGCGCGCGCCAGCGCGGAGAAGGCGGTGGATCGCAAGATCAGCGAGCAGGAACTGGCGTCCTACCTGATGTATCCGAAAGTCTTTACCGAGTATGCGCAGCATCGTCGTCAGCATGGCGATGTGAGCGTGTTGCCGACCGATGTGTTCTTCGAGGGACTCAAGGATGGTCAGGAGATCTCGGTCGATATCGATCGCGGTAAAACGCTGGTGATTCGTCTGCTCGGGCGTACTGACCTTGAAGAAGAGGCTCAGACCAAACTGTTCTTCGAACTCAATGGCCAACCACGGATGGTGCGGGTGCAGCATGCGGGGGTGGTGAGTTCGGTGTCACACCCGAAAGCACAAGAGGGCAATGCACTGCATGTGGGCGCGCCCATGCCGGGCATGGTGGTGACACTCGCTGTCAAACCGGGTCAAAAGGTGAGCAGGGGTGATCCGCTGGTCTCGATCGAAGCGATGAAAATGGAAACCATGATTCGCGCCGAGGTGGATGGCGTGGTTCTGCACGCACATGTCAAGCCGGGCAGTGTGGTGACGGCCAAGGATCTGCTGGTCGAGTTCGCTGCCTCCTGATCAGACCGCCTGCTTGCGCAGGCCGAGCGCCATCACGGTCGTGACCACAATGAGCGCGCCCAGGACCTGCACGGGCGCGATCGATTGACCCAGCAGCAGCCATGCCAGCCCCAACGCACATACGGGTTCCACATTCATGATCGCGGAATTGCCGACCACCCCCAGACGAGGCAGCAGGCTGAACATCAGCGTAAAGGCCGTACCGTACAGGACGGTGAGTCCGGCCAGACCCCACCAACCGGTAGCTGTTTTGGGTAGTGACCAGTCGCCGGTACTCACCGCAAACAGGGCCGTCAGCAGCAGCACCATGCTCAAGGTGAAAGCGGTTCTTATCCGACCATCGACTGCCAGTGCTTCATGCTGCGTCAGCACCATGGCCAGGGCAAAGGTGGCCGCTGCGGTGATCGCAAACGCCACGCCGGTGCCGATCTGCTGCCAGTGCGCTGACGCCCCCAGACCGGAAGCGGCGCCCAACACATCCAGCGCCAATGCCAGACCGAACAGAATGACAGGCATCGCTCTGAGTACAAATTTTTCAGCCTGATGACGGTAGATGACCCGGGCCCAGAATGCAGCCCACAAGGGATAGGTATTGAAGGCCAGCAGCGCCAGCGCCACCGGCAGCCGTGCCACGGCCGAGTACAGGCAATAGCTCTGTATGGCCACCAGGGTGCCGACGATGGGCATGAAGACGCGCGCCCGCCCCTGCAGGCGCAACGGTACGCGCTGGCTGATCAGCAGGAGGAGGATGATCAGTGCGGTGACACCGCTGCGAAAAATCACCGCCGTCGTCACGCTGACACCATCATTGAAGGCGAAGCGGGCCGAGACATGATTGGCACCCATCATCACGGCTATCAGCAATAGTGTCAGAAATGCGGTACGGGACAGGGAGGTCGTCATTGTTCTTATTGTCCTGGTGCGGTCTGGTGGATTCACGCAATCGTGTCCCGGTCGCAGCATACCCAATTATTTCATGGCAGCCTGATGATCTCGGAGAAGCACCTGATGCGGTGACTACGCGGGGTGTACTGAACAGCCAATTCAGTGACACGTTCAATGGCACAATGCCTATTTTATGCTGTTGCCGTCGCAGACAACCAAGGCGAGACGAATAAATTCTTTATGAGTTCAGTCGCTACATTTTCAGCTGAAGGCTGGCGTCCCCCCGCGCCCGCTTTGCGATCCAATCTCGCCATCGGTCTCAGGATACTTTTTCTGCGCTCCCCCGACCTGCTGCAAACACTGCCCCGCGACTGCTACACCAAAGATGTCGTCACCGTACCGGTTGGTCTGCGCCCTGTCTTTATTGTCAACCATCCCGAGACTGTTCGTCGGGTTCTCACGGAAGATCGAGCGAATTATCCAAAAAGCGATCTGATGGTGTCGGCGCTGTCTCCCTTGCTTGGTGATGGCGTGCTGATCGCCTCGGGTGAAATCTGGGAGCATGATCGTCAGATGCTCGAGCCAGCCTTCATGCATATGCGACTTGCGCAGATGTTTTCGACGATGTGTGCAGCGGTTTATGATTTTGTTGAACGGTTGCAGCGCCTGGATACAGACGCCATCATTGATCTGGAGTCTGAGCTCACGCATGTCACGGCCGACATCATGTTGCGGACTATTTTTTCCAAACCGATTGGCGCGTCGCAAGCGGATGCGGTGTTCGAGGCATTTTCTTCGTTTCAAAAAAACAGTCCGCAGTTTCAGTTGCAGCACGTGCTTGCCAGCGATCCCCACAAGCCGACGTTACCCAGTCAAGATTTATTACGGGACGCTTCGACCGTCAGGGCTTTGCTGTCGGATTTGCTGGATGAGCGTCTGCGGATGACTGCACAAGGCAAGGTGTTTGTTGATTTTGCCCAGGCAGTGATCGATGCGCGTGATGCAATGGGCGGATCCTTCAGTCGTGAAAAAATCATCGATCAGCTGGCTGTCTTTTTTTTGGCGGGTCATGAGACCACGGCAAGCAGCTTGTCCTGGACATTTTTCATGCTGTCGCAGCAGCCACAGATTCTGGGTCAAGTACGTGATGAAATCCGAGAGGTTCTGGCTGACCGTCCATTCGAATTTGATGATTTCAAGTCACTCAGCTTCATTCGCGATGTCTTTCGAGAATCATTACGGCTCTATCCGCCAGCCGCTTTTCTGACCCGTCGCGCAGTGCGCGAGGATCAGTTCGGACGCCTTAAAATTCCGGTGGACAGTTTTATTGTAATCTCGCCTTGGTTGATTCACAGGCATCAGGTCTACTGGCCACAGGCTGATCGTTTCATTCCTGCGCGCTTTACCGACCATGGTGGTGCGTCGACGCCGGGTACTTATTTGCCCTTCGGACTCGGGCCACGCGCTTGTACTGGTGCGACGATTGCCCATCTCGAAGCGTCATTAATCTTATGTGAAGTATTACGACGTTTTTCTTTTGTACCGTTGAACGCAGCAAAGGTTTTCCCTGTTTCGCGTGTCAGCGTGCGGCCGTCCGATGGCATACGTTGCCGAGTTGAGAAAAAATGAGGGCGCATGTTTGACGGTGAATCGTCTGCGTCGTGCAATCAGCCGATGACCGAGGCATTTTCTTCACGGTATGCGGTAACGCTTACAATGTGGCACGATTTGTAAACATTCATGATGGAGACAAAGCATGGCACGTTCCCTCGCCGCCGAAGCGGATGCGAAATTTCATTTTCACCCGTATACCCAGCCAAGAGATCTCGAGAAAAACGGTGCGCTCGTGGTTGTCGGCGGGCGTGGCGTGCATGTCACTGACGAGCATGGCAAGGAATATATCGAGGGTATGGCCGGTCTGTGGTGTGCCGCGCTGGGCTTTTCCGAGCAGCGACTGGTGGAAGCAGCGTATCGTCAGATGCAAAAACTGCCGTACTACCACACCTTTTCAGGCAAAGTCTCCGGGCCGGTCACCGAGCTTGTCGAGGTCATGATGCGCTGGTCGCCGGTGCCGATGGCGCGCATTCTTTTTGCGAATTCAGGATCGGAGTCGAATGACACCGCGGTCAAGCTGGTTCGGTATTACCACAATGCGATTGGTCGTCCGCAAAAGAAAAAAATCATTGCGCGCGTCAAGGGCTATCACGGCGTGACGCTGGCAGCGGCCTCGCTGTCGGGCATTCCGACCATGCACAAGCATTTTGATCTGCCAATGGCGGACACGATCCGGGTCAGCTGCCCCCATCCGTATCAGTTTGCGCAGACGGGCGAGACGCCGGATGCGTTTGCCCAACGACTGGCCAAAGAACTCGAAGACACGATTCTGCGCGAGGGGCCGGAGACTGTGGGGGCTTTTATTGCCGAGCCTGTGCAGGGCGCGGGCGGGGTGATCATTCCGCCACCACGCTACTTTGATCTGATTCAGCCGATTCTGAAGAAGTACGACATCCTGCTGATCGCTGATGAAGTCGTGTCCGGGTTCGGTCGCCTGGGCAAGGCTTTTGGTTCGCAGGTGTACGGATTGCAGCCTGACTTCATCACTGTCGCAAAGATGCTCACATCCGCCTACATGCCCATGTCGGCACTTTACGTCAGCGACCGTGTCTACCAGGCCGTGGCCGATGCCAGTGCCGAGGTGGGCGTATTCGGGCATGGCTATACCTATGGCGGCCACCCGGTCGCCTGCGCGGTGGCGCTGGAGGCACTGAAAATCTACGAAGAGCAGGACATCATTGGTCATGTCAACCGCGTGTCGCCACGTCTGCATCAGGGCCTCAGCAAGTTTATTGGCCATCCGTATGTCGGTGATGTGCGCGGCATGGGTCTGATTGCTGCCGTGGAGCTGGCCGCCGATCCGGGCTCTCGTGTGGCGTTTGCGCCGGAGCGCGGTGTTGCTCCCTATCTCGTGCGGCGTGCACAGGCGCATGGGCTGATCTTGCGCGCGATGGCCGGTGATATCGTGGCCTTCTCGCCGCCGTTGATTATTTCGGAGGCAGAGATTGACGAGCTTCTGGTGCGCTTCGAGCGTGCGCTGGATGACACCACCGCATGGATCAAGAGCTGGTAAAACGAGGGCGATGCGCTAGCGCCGCGCATTGCTGACCGGATTGCGCGCCAGCTGGATGAATTGATCAATTACATCCCGGTTGCGCGCGCCACGCCGGCGCACGAGGCCGATATCCGTGCCCGGAATCGCATCGCGCAGCTTTCTGACCTCGATACGCTCCGCATCCAGCGTCCATCGACGGTACAAAAAATCCGGAAGAATCGAGATACCGGCACCCACGCCGACCAGTGAGCGTACCGCCTCGAGCGAGCTGGTACGCAGTTTCACCTCGGGTGTGAGTCCCTGTCTGCGCCACAAGGCTCTTTGCATGTCTTCAATACGGTCAGCCTCGAGCACGATCAGCGGCGTCTCTGCGCACATGGCGAGGGTGAGTTCGCCATGGGCTGCCAGCGGGTGGCTGGAAGACATCCAGACACGGTTGGGCGAGGTCGACAGCGTTTCCACCTGCAGCGCCTTGTCGTCGAGCGCGTTGGCGACCATGAGTGCAATGTCCACTTCGCCATTGATCAGCAAATGTTCAAGAAACGGCGGCGAATCTTCCAGAATGTCGACCCGTACCCCGGGATAAGAGCGTTGGAAGCGCGCGACCAGATCGGCAAGACAATAGCCCGCCATCAGGCTGGTCACACCGATCGTGAGCGATCCGGTCAGCTCGTCCTTCTCATCCCGATTGATGGCGCCGGCTTGCACCACTGCCGAGATCACCTGCCGCGCTTTGGCTTCAAAGCGGTAGCCGGACTGCGTGAGCTCCATGCCGCGCGGCAGGCGCTCGAACAGTGGGGTTCCCAGGGTTGTTTCCAATTCCTGAATACTTTTCGTCAGCGCAGACTGCGCGATATTGACCAGCCGTGCTGCTGCGGCAATGGAGCCGGCGTCGCAGACGGCCAGAAAATAACGAAATTGCTTCAATGTGAAGTGTTTGCTCACTTTTATCAGCGTACCATGCAGCGAAATGGGGACATCCTGTTGACCTATCTAAAAAAGAGAACGCGACCTGTTTAAATATTGAACTTTTCGGTTTTCAGGGTCAAGGGATAACGTTAGTCTGGCTGAATGCGGGCAGGCGTCTTCCCATTTGCTGGGCTTTGCATCAGTAGATAGCAAAAAAATAACGACCGAGCTGGCGACCAAGATAACCGGAGAGACGACATGAGCACTTTGAAGCGAACGGCAGCTGCATTGACTCTGACAGCATTTACAGGCGCGACCTTTGCGCAGGCACCTTTGCAGAAAGTCGGCAAGGGCGAGGGGCAGGTGGATATCGTCGCCTGGGCAGG
Source organism: Oxalobacteraceae bacterium (assembly GCA_021298975.1). Taxonomy (GTDB): domain Bacteria; phylum Pseudomonadota; class Gammaproteobacteria; order Burkholderiales; family Burkholderiaceae_D; genus Pernthalerella. The sequence goes on along the minus strand of JAJTGC010000083.1, from coordinate 1,586 downwards.
ATACATTGAGCGCGGTGCGACCGACAAAGCATTCGACTGGGTGACCGAGTTCGAGAAAAAAACCAGTTGTAAAGTCAACGTCAAAACAGCCGGCACCTCCGACGAGATGGTCGCGCTGATGAATGAGGGTGGTTTTGATTTGGTGACGGCCAGTGGCGATGCCTCCTTGCGTCTGATTCGTGGCAAGCGCGTGCAGCCGATCAATGTCAGCCTGATCCCCAGCTACAAGACGATCGACCCTCGCCTGCAGAAAGCGCCCTGGCACTACGATAACAACACCCATTTTGGTGTGCCGTATCAGTGGGGCTGGAATGTGCTGATGTATAACACCAAGGTCTTTGGCAATAACAAGCCGACCAGCTGGAGCGTGGTCTTCGAAGAACAGAAGCTGCCCGATGGCAAGAGCAACAAGGGACGCGTGCAGGCATTCGATGGTCCGATTTACATTGCCGATGCAGCGCTGTACCTGAAAAAGAAAAATCCTTCGCTGGGCATCAAAGATCCGTACGAGCTCAACGAAACCCAGTACAAGGCCGCACTGGAATTACTGCGCGGTCAGCGCAAGCTGGTGGGCAAGTACTGGCACGATGCCTTCGTTCAGATTGACGACTTCACCAACGAAGGCGTGGTCGCTTCGAGCTCTTGGCAGTTCCAGGCCAACATTCTGGGTTCCAAAAAAGCGCCGATCGCCACCGTGGTGCCGCAAGAGGGCGCATCTGGCTGGGCTGACAGCACCATGATGCACGTGGATTCCAAGCACCCGAACTGCGCGTACATGTGGATGGAGCATTCGCTCAACACCAAGTTGCAAGGTGATTTGTCTGCCTGGTTTGGCTCGGTGCCTGCAGTGCCTGCGGCCTGTAAAGGCAACAAGCTGCTGACCGATCAGGGTTGCGCGAATCAGGGCTACAACGATTTCGACAAGATCTCGTTCTGGCGTACCCCAGTGGCTCAGTGCAAGAGCCAAAACAACCAGTGTGTCCCGTACCACAAGTGGGTATCGGACTACATCGCGATTCTCGGCGGTCGCTGATCTGAGTTTTTCCTGTCGGTACGCGGAATGCTGCGTGCCGACAGCGCGACCTGGAGTCTCTCAATGGCACATGCTGTCAGCCTGAGCGGGGTATCGTGTGTCTTTCATTCGGGTGGCCGCGCAGTGAACGCGGTGGACGATGTCAGCCTCGATATTCAGCCGGGTGAATTTTTTACCTTGCTGGGTCCCTCTGGTTCGGGCAAGACCACTTGTCTGAGAATGATCGGCGGCTTCACCCGTCCGACCTCGGGATCACTGCGTATTCATGGCGAAGCAGTCGACGCACTGCCGCCTTATCTCCGTCCAGTCACGACCGTCTTTCAGGACTACGCGCTCTTTCCGCACATGACGGTGGCAGACAATGTCGCTTACTCGCTCATGGTGCGCGGTGTCTCAAAATCCGTGCGCGAGCAGCGTGCGGCCGAGTTGCTTGAGTTGGTGAGATTGCCTGATATGTCGGCGCGCAAGCCCGCACAATTATCCGGTGGTCAGCGCCAGCGTGTGGCGCTTGCGCGCGCCTTGATCAGCGAGCCCAAGGTGTTATTGCTGGATG
>JAJTGC010000001.1 GCA_021298975.1 Oxalobacteraceae bacterium | reverse complement strand
CCGTACGACGGATGTAACGGGAGCCATCGAGCTGCCGGAAGGCAAGGAGATGGTCATGCCGGGTGACAACGTGTCGATCACGGTCAAGCTGATCAACCCGATTGCGATGGAAGAAGGTCTGCGCTTTGCGATTCGCGAAGGCGGCCGTACCGTCGGTGCGGGTGTTGTTGCCAAGATCATGGACTAAATACACACGAGCCCACAGGGTTCGTGTTCGATATGCCGCGAGCGACGTTTCGCTCGCGGTGCGCTCTTTTAAGGAAGCCTCATGGAAAAGCAAAAAATCCGTATTCGTCTCAAGGCGTTTGACTATCGCTTAATCGACCAGTCCGCACAAGAGATCGTTGAAACTGCCAAGCGCACCGGTGCAGTTGTCAAAGGCCCAGTGCCCCTGCCAACACGTATTCAACGTTGGGATGTGCTGCGCTCACCCCACGTAAACAAAACATCGCGCGATCAGTTCGAGATTCGCACGCACCAGCGCTTGATGGATATTGTTGACCCTACCGATAAAACAGTGGACGCGCTGATGAAGCTCGATCTCCCTGCAGGCGTCGACGTAGAAATCAAGTTGCAATAATTTTGCCAAGTTGTTTGAATCAGGCCGCTGTGACTACTTGTGGCGGTCGGATTCTCGCGCTATAATCGCCGGCTTCGGTAAAAACACGTACTACCCGTGTTTTTTCGTTCTAGTTTTATAAACATCAGCCCTGCCCAATCGTAGGCGGGAATGGAGAAAAAATGACCCAGGACCAAGACAAAGGCCTAGGCTTAGGACTTGTTGGTCGCAAGGTTGGCATGATGCGCATCTTTACGGATGACGGGGATTCGATTCCTGTAACCGTCCTCGATGTGTCTGACAACCGTGTGACACAAATCAAAACGCCTGAAACTGACGGATACACCGCCGTCCAGGTCACTTTTGGCAAGCGTCGCGCCTCGCGCGTGACCAAGGCCGCCGCAGGGCATCTGGCGAAGGCTGGTGCTGAGGCGGGTACCGTTCTCAAAGAATTCCGAGTCAATGCTGCCAAGGCTGCTGAGTTCAAGCCGGGCGATACCGTTGCCGTCAGCCTGTTCGAAGTTGGCCAAAAGGTCGACATTCAGGGTGTGTCGATCGGTAAAGGGTATGCTGGCACGATCAAGCGCCACAATTTCCGCTCGGGTCGCCAGACTCACGGTAATTCTCGTTCGCACAATGTGCCGGGATCCATTGGTATGGCGCAGGATCCGGGTCGCGTGTTTCCTGGCAAGCGCATGACCGGTCACATGGGTGATGTCACCCGCACAGTCCAAAACCTTGAAATAGCCCGCGTCGATGTGGAGCGCCAGCTGATACTCGTAAAGGGTGCGGTGCCTGGCGCAAAGAACGGTCAGGTCGTGGTTTCCCCGGCTATCAAAGCCAAAGCAAAGAAGGGGGCTTAATCCATGGAACTCAAGCTCCTGAATGCCGAAGGCCAGTCATCATCAAACGTCATTGCGCCAGATACGATTTTCGGTCGTGATTACAACGAGGCCTTGATCCATCAAGTGGTCGTTGCTTACCAAGCGAATGCTCGCAGTGGTAATCGCAAGCAAAAAGACCGCGAAGAAGTCAGTCACACCACGAAAAAGCCTTGGCGCCAAAAAGGCACCGGCCGCGCTCGTGCAGGTATGTCGTCCTCGCCGATCTGGCGTGGAGGTGGTCGTGCGTTTCCGAACAGTCCCGACGAGAATTTTTCTCACAAGGTCAACAAGAAGATGTACCGCGCTGGCATTTGCTCGATTCTGTCGCAGCTTGCCCGTGATGGTCGCTTGTCCGTGATCGAGGAGTTTTCGGTCGAGGCGCCAAAAACCAAACTGCTCGCGCAGAAGCTGAAAAACATGGGTCTGGATTCCGTGCTCGTTATCACAGACAGCCTGGATGAAAATCTGATGCTGGCCGCTCGCAACCTGCCGAATGTACTTGTGGTTGAGCCGCGGCAGGCAGATCCCATGTCGCTGGTGTTCTTCAAGAAGATCTTGATCACCAAGCCCGCGCTGGCAAAGATTGAGGAGATGCTGGCATGAGTTCAGTCATCAAACATAGCGAAGAGCGTCTGATGAAAGTGCTTCTGGCTCCGGTTATCTCGGAGAAGGCCACTTTTATTGCAGAAAAAAATGAGCAAGTTGTTTTTCTGGTCATGCAAGACGCTACCAAGCTCGAGATCAAGGCCGCAGTTGAACTGCTTTTCAAGGTGCAGGTTGAGTCCGTGCAAGTGGCCAACCGGGCGGGCAAGATCAAGCGCTCCGGACGTTTCACTGGCCGTCGCAATAACACTCGCCGTGCTTTTGTGTGCCTCAAGCCTGGTCAGGAAATCAACTTCACCGAGGAGGCTAAATAATGGCACTCGTTAAGTTAAAACCGACATCGCCCGGCCGTCGTGGCATGGTCAAGGTGGTCAACCCTGACCTCCACAAAGGCCGTCCGTTCGCGGCGCTTGTCGAAAAAAAGAGCAAGACTGCCGGTCGCAATAACAACGGCCACATTACGACGCGCCATATCGGTGGTGGTCACAAGCATCACTACCGTATTGTGGATTTCCGCCGTAACAAGGATGGGATTCCCGCCAAGGTCGAACGCCTTGAATACGATCCAAATCGTAGCGCGAACATTGCTTTGCTGTGCTACGCGGACGGTGAGCGCAAGTACATCATCGCTGGCAAAGGTATGGCCGTTGGTGACCAGTTGATGAATGGTCCGGAAGCGCCGATCAAGCCAGGCAATTGCCTGCCTATCCGCAATATTCCGGTGGGTACGACCATGCATTGCGTCGAAATGCTGCCTGGTAAAGGTGCGCAAATCGCGCGAACTGCAGGAGCCGGTGTGGTGTTGATGGCTCGCGAAGGCATCTACGCTCAGGTACGTCTGCGTTCCGGTGAGGTGCGCCGCATTCATGTGGAATGTCGTGCAACGATCGGCGAAGTTGGTAATGGTGAGCACAACCTGCGCAAGATCGGCAAAGCGGGTGCGGTGCGTTGGCGCGGCATTCGTCCTACCGTGCGCGGTGTGGCCATGAATCCGGTCGATCACCCACACGGTGGTGGCGAAGGCAAAACTGCTGCCGGCCGCCATCCGGTGTCGCCGTGGGGTCAGCAGACAAAAGGCAAGAAGACGCGTCGCAACAAACGCACGACGTCGATGATTGTTTCGCGTCGCGGTAAGAAATAAGGGGTAAGACATGGGACGTTCATTGAAAAAAGGGCCGTTTTGCGACGCCCACCTGCTGAAAAAAGTCGAAACTGCTCAGGCAGTGCGAGATAAAAAGCCAATCAAGACTTGGTCACGTCGGTCGACGATCATGCCTGACTTCATTGGACTGACGATCGCTGTGCACAATGGCAAGCAGCACGTGCCTGTATACGTGTCCGAAAATATGGTTGGCCACAAGCTTGGCGAATTCGCACTGACTCGTACCTTCAAAGGTCATGCGGCTGACAAAAAGGCGAAGAAATAAGGTCCGATGATGGAAACTAAAGCTACCCTCCGCAGCGCACGACTGTCGGCTCAAAAGGGCCGCCTCGTTGCAGACCTTATTCGCGGCAAAAAGGTCGACCAGGCACTCAATATCCTGACATTCAGCCCCAAAAAAGGTGCTGTGTTGATCAAGAAGGTTCTTGAGTCGGCGATTGCCAATGCCGAGCACAATGATGGCGCGGACATTGACGAACTCACTGTCAAGACGATCTTTGTGGAAAAAGGTGCAGTGCTTCGCCGTTTCACCGCCAGAGCCAAGGGCCGCGGTGATCGCATTTCGAAACAAACCTGTCACATTTATGTGACGGTCGGTAATTAAGGGAGTCACGATGGGACAGAAGATTCATCCAACCGGCTTTCGACTTGCCGTCACCCGTAACTGGGGATCACGCTGGTATGCGGGAAACAGCAATTTCGCAGACATGCTCCAGGAAGACCTTTCGGTTCGTGCCTTCCTCAAGAAAAAGCTCAAAAATGCCTCCGTAGGTCGCGTACTTATCGAGCGGCCTGCAAAGAATGCACGCATCACCATCTTCAGTTCGCGTCCTGGCGTTGTCATTGGCAAGAAGGGCGAGGATATCGAGGTATTGAAGTCGGCGCTGGCCAAAATGATGGGCGTGCCAGTGCATGTCAACATTGAAGAAATTCGCAAGCCCGAAACGGATGCCCAACTGATCGCTGATTCAATTGCCCAGCAACTTGAAAAGCGAATCATGTTCCGTCGTGCCATGAAGCGCGCAATGCAAAATGCCATGCGTCTCGGCGCGCAAGGCATCAAGATCATGTCGTCCGGTCGTTTGAACGGTATCGAAATTGCACGGACAGAGTGGTATCGCGAAGGCCGTGTGCCGCTGCACACACTGCGTGCTGATATTGATTACGGTTTCGGTGAAGCAGAAACTACCTACGGCATCATCGGTATCAAAGTTTGGGTTTACAAGGGCGATCGTCTGGCCAGTGGTGAATCGCCCGCTGTCGAAACGACGTCGGATGACGAGCGCAAGCGTCGGGCACCACGCCGTGATGATGGCAAGCCCGCCGGTCGCACTGCACGTACCAAGCGCGCGGACGCGCCTGCAACGGCAACCGAGGGTGCGGCAGCTGTGCCAGCGCCCGCGGCTGCAAAGCGAGTTCGCACAAAGAAAGCTGACGCACCGGCTACGCCGGTTGAGAAGGCAGGAGAATAATCATGCTGCAACCAGCACGTAGAAAATACCGGAAAGAGCAAAAAGGCCGCAACAAGGGCATTTCACATGAGCGTGGCACGGCTGTGTCGTTTGGTGAATTTGGTCTGAAGGCGGTCGCCCGTGGTCGCATCACGGCTCGGCAGATCGAATCTGCTCGTCGCGCCATGACACGTCACATTAAACGGGGTGGTCGTATCTGGATCCGCATTTTCCCGGACAAGCCAATTTCGAACAAGCCGGCCGAAGTTCGTATGGGTAACGGTAAAGGTAACCCGGAGTATTACGTTGCCGAGATCCAGCCCGGCAAGGTTCTCTATGAGATGGACGGCGTTGATGAGGCGCTGGCGCGCGAGGCATTCCGCCTTGCAGCGGCAAAGCTGCCTCTGGCGACCACCTTCGTTGTGCGCCAGGTTGGCCAATAAGGGGATACGAATGAAAGCATCTGAACTCCAAGGCAAAGACGTCCCGGCTCTGAAGAAAGAGCTGAATGACCTGCTCAAAGCCCATTTTGGCCTGCGCATGCAGGTCGCAACGCAACAGCTGCAGAACACGTCGCAGCTCAAGAAAGTGCGTCACGACATTGCGCGCGTCAAGACTGTGATTAACCAGAAGGGCGGCCAATAATGAGCGCAACAGAAAAGACAGCGTTGAAGCGTACCCTGGTCGGTACCGTCGTTTCGGACAAAATGGACAAGACGGTTACCGTCCTCATCGAGCGTCGAGTTCGGCACCCGCTCTACGGAAAAATCATCGTGCGGTCGAACAAGTATCACGCTCACGACGAAGCTAACGCTGCCAAGACGGGCGATACGGTTGAGATTCAGGAAGGCCGTCCGATTTCCAAGACCAAGGCCTGGACAGTAACGCGCGTCGTTGAAGTTGCACAGGCTGTTTAACTGCTTGCCAGCCCGGCCTTAGGTAGTGCATAATGTTGGGCTTTCCTGCTTTAGTTGGCAGGCGCTGTAAAAGCAGTAAAACTCCGTAGCTTTTTGTCAACCCAATCGGTGGAGCCGCTCAGCGGCATTGCCGGCGGGACCAAGACTGACCGTTGAAGGGCGTATCGTGCGCCCGGCGCGGATTAAGTTGGGAAAGAAAAATCATGATTCAAACTGAAAGCCGGCTCGAAGTAGCCGACAACACTGGTGCACGCGAAGTGCTCTGCATTAAGGTGCTGGGTGGTTCAAAGCGCCGGTATGCAGGTATTGGCGACATCATCAAAGTCACCATCAAGGAAGCGCAGCCGCGTGGTCGCGTCAAGAAGGGCGAGATCTACAATGCCGTCGTTGTGCGCACCGCCAAGGGTGTGCGTCGTCAGGATGGCTCGCTTGTGCGTTTTGATCGCAACGCGGCAGTGCTCTTGAATGCCAAGTTGGAGCCGATTGGCACCCGTATTTTCGGACCGGTTACCCGTGAGTTGCGCACAGAGCGCTTCATGAAGATCGTGTCCCTTGCGCCTGAAGTTTTGTAAGGAGCCGCCATGGATAAGATTCGTACCAAAGACGAAGTCATCGTTTTGACTGGCAAAGACAAAGGCAAGCGCGGGGTGGTTGCGCAGCGTGTCGATGCCAACCATCTTGTGGTTGATGGGATTAATGTCGCTAAAAAGGCAGTGAAGCCCAATCCAATGACAGGAGCAACTGGCGGCATCGTTGACAAGCTGATGCCAATTCATATTTCCAATGTCGCGCTGTTCAATGCAGCGACCGGCAAGGCAGATCGTGTGGGCATAAAGACGGTGGACGGCAAGAAAGTCCGTGTCTACAAGTCCACCGGCGAAGTCGTGAAGGTGTAACGAAATGGCACGTCTACAACAACATTACAAAGAAAAAGTCGTTGCTGACCTGATAGCCAAATTTGGCTACAAGTCGGTGATGGAAGTGCCGCGTCTGTCCAAGATCACATTGAACATGGGTCTGTCGGAGGCGGTTGCTGACAAGAAGATTATCGAGCACGCCGTGGGTGACTTGACCAAGATTGCGGGTCAGAAGCCCGTGGTAACCAAGGCCCGCAAGGCGATTGCCGGATTCAAGATCCGCGAAGGTTATCCTATCGGCTGCATGGTGACACTTCGCGGTGCACGCATGTACGAATTCCTGGATCGCCTCGTCACTATCGCTTTTCCGCGTGTACGTGACTTTCGTGGTGTTTCAGGCAAGGCATTCGATGGTCGCGGTAACTACAACATCGGTGTGAAAGAGCAGATTATTTTCCCCGAGATTGAGTATGACAAGATCGACGCGTTGCGTGGCATGAACATCAGCATCACCACGACAGCAAAGAGTGACGACGAAGCAAAAGCGCTTCTCGCCGCATTCAAATTCCCGTTCAGAAACTGAGGCTGCCATGGCAAAACTGGCACTGATTAACCGCGAACAGAAGCGCGCCGCACTGGTAAAGAAGTACGCTGCCAAGCGCGCCGAATTGAAAGCCATCATCGACGATCAGTCGAAATCGGAAGAAGAGCGTTACGACGCGCGTCTGAAGTTACAGTCGCTGCCGCGAAACTCTGCTCCGACGCGTCAGCGCAATCGTTGCGCGTTGACTGGTCGTCCGCGCGGCACATTCCGTAAATTCGGTCTGGGTCGCACCAAGCTCCGTGAAATCGCCATGCGTGGCGAAATTCCGGGTATGACTAAAGCCAGCTGGTAATAGGAGAATAAGCGATGAGTATGAGCGATCCTATCGCCGATCTGCTAACGCGTATCCGTAACGCGCAGAGCGTCAATAAAACAACTGTGGCCATGCCTTCATCGAAGTTGAAGGTTGCCATTGCCCGTGTGCTCAAGGAAGAAGGCTACATCGAGGACTTTGCGGTGGCCGACCTGGGTGGTAAGCCAGAGCTGCGCATCGAGCTGAAGTACTACGCTGGTCGCCCGGTCATCGAGCGCATAGAGCGTGTATCTCGTCCGGGACTGCGTATCTATCGCGGCAAGAGCGACATTCCGACCGTGATGAACGGCCTGGGTGTGGCGATTGTGTCCACGCCTCAGGGTGTAATGACAGATCGCAAGGCGCGCGCTACCGGTACCGGTGGCGAGATCCTGTGCTACGTGGCCTAAGGGGGGAGTGACATGTCTCGTGTAGGAAAAATGCCAATCGATCTGCCCAAAGAGGTCGAAGTGACGATCACGGCAGAAAAGATCGTGGTGAAGGGTCCCCAGGGTTCGCTCTCATTGCCTCTGACCGGCCAGGTGGTGATCAAGAATGAAAACGGAACGCTGAATCTGACGCCGGCCGATGAAAGCCGCGAAGCCAATGCGATGTCGGGTACGGTTCGTGCGCTGGTGAATAACATGGTGAATGGCGTTACCAAGGGCTTCGAAAAGAAGCTCCAGCTAGTGGGCGTGGGTTTCAAGGCGCAGGCACAGGGTGACAAGCTGAATCTTTCGCTGGGTTTTTCTCATCCCATCGTTCACAGCATGCCCAATGGCGTCAAGTGCGAAACACCAACGCAGACCGAAATTATTATCAAGGGTATCGACCGCCAGAGAGTGGGTCAGGTTGCCGCTGAAGTGCGCGCCTACCGCAGCCCTGAGCCTTACAAAGGCAAAGGCGTCCGCTATGTGGACGAGGTTGTAGTGATCAAAGAAACCAAGAAGAAGTAAGGGTTGACCATGGACAAGAAAGCATCTCGCCTGCGCCGTGCACGCCAAACGCGTGCCAAGATCGCAGAGCTCAAGGTAAATCGCCTTGCCGTGCATCGTACGAATATGCATATCTACGCGACCATTATTAGCCCCGACGCCAAGATTCTTGCGAGTGCATCAACCGCAGAGGCGGAAGTGCGCAAGGAACTCGCAGGTCAAACAGGCAAGGGTGGCAATGCTGCCGCTGCCGCATTGGTAGGCAAGCGTGTCGCAGAGAAAGCGTTGAAGGCGGGTATCGCTGAAGTCGCGTTCGATCGCTCCGGTTTTCGCTATCACGGTCGGGTCAAAGCAGTTGCGGAAGCAGCTCGCGAAGCCGGTCTGAAGTTCTAAGGGATAGTCATCATGGCAAAAATGCAACAAAAAATGCAAAGCGAGAAGCCAGACGACGGCATGCGCGAAAAAATGATTGCGGTCAATCGCGTCACCAAAGTGGTGAAGGGTGGACGGATCATGGGTTTTGCAGCGCTGGCAGTCGTCGGTGATGGCGATGGCCGCATCGGCATGGGCAAGGGCAAATCGAAAGAGGTACCGGTCGCTGTTCAAAAGGCGATGGAAGAAGCCCGTCGCAAAATGATCAAAGTGTCCCTCAAAAACGGCACTTTGCATCACACAGTGCATGGCCGCCACGGTGCGTCATCCGTGATGATGATTCCCGCAAAAGATGGTACCGGTGTCATCGCCGGTGGTCCGATGCGCGCGATCTTTGAAGTCATGGGCGTGACCAATGTGGTTGCAAAATCAAACGGCTCAACCAATCCCTACAACATGGTTCGGGCGACGTTGAATGGGCTCGCAAAAATGAGCACACCTTCCGAAATCGCTGCCAAGCGTGGCAAGACGCTTGAGGAAATCCTGGGCTAAGGTGATCAATATGGCAAATACAATCAAAGTCAAACTGGTCAAAGGCCTCATTGGTACGCGCGAGTCACATCGTGCGACCGTTCGTGGTCTGGGCTTGCGCCGTGTGAATTCTGTTTCCGAACTCGAAGACACACCGTCAGTCCGCGGCATGATCAACAAGGTATCGTATCTCGTGAAAGTGGTGTCGTAAGCATCACTTGCGAACGGAGCAAATATGGAACTCAATACTATTCAACCAGCGGCTGGTGCCAAACACGCAAAGCGTCGCGTTGGGCGCGGCATTGGATCTGGCCTGGGAAAAACCGCGGGTCGCGGTCACAAGGGTCAAAAATCCCGTTCGGGCGGTTTCCACAAGGTGGGCTTTGAAGGTGGTCAGATGCCGCTGCAGCGCCGACTGCCGAAACGCGGTTTCAAATCGCAATCCAAGCCGTTCAAGGCGGAAGTGCGGTTGTCGGATTTGGAAAAATTGCCAGTAGCCGAGATAGACCTGTTGGCGTTGAAGCAGGCAGGCCTGATTTCCGAGCTTGCGCGTTTTGTGCGCGTCATCAAGGCAGGTGAACTGTCAAAGAAGGTCACGCTCAAGGGTGTGGTTGCGACCAAAGGTGCCAAGGCAGCGATCGAGGCCGCTGGCGGTTCGGTCGAGTAAGCAAGGAACATCGGAAACAACGTGGCAACTTCACCAAAAATCGCGAAAAGTGCAGCAAGCGGCTTCCCTTGGGGGCGCTTGTGGTTTTTACTTGCCGCGCTGGTGGTGTTCAGGACGGGTGCGCACATCCCTGTGCCCGGCATCGATCCTGTGCAGCTTGCGGCTTTGTTTAACCAGAACCGAGGCGGCATTCTGGGCATGTTTAACATGTTCTCGGGAGGCGCGCTGTCGCGTTTCACGATTTTTGCGTTGGGCATCATGCCGTACATATCGGCATCGATCATCATGCAGCTGTTGTCGGTGGTTTCGCCTCAGCTGGAAGCACTGAAAAAAGAAGGTGAGTCAGGCCGGCGCAAGATCACGCAGTACACCCGCTACGGCACCTTGGTGCTTGCGACTTTCCAGGCGTTGGGGATTGCAATTGCGCTCGAATCACAAGCTGGTCTGGTGATTGATCCGGGTCTGGCTTTCCGCTTCACGACTGTGGTGACACTGGTCACGGGTACCATGTTTCTGATGTGGTTGGGAGAGCAGATCACCGAGCGTGGTCTGGGTAACGGTATCTCCATCATTATTTTTGCGGGTATCGCTGCTGGATTGCCAAACGCGCTGGGTGGCTTGTTCGAACTCGTTCGTACGGGATCAATGAATGCGTTGACCGCGATTTTGATTTGCATCGTGGTGGCGCTGGTCACTTACCTCGTCGTGTTCATTGAGCGCGGCCAGCGCAAGATTTTGGTCAACTATGCGAAGCGACAGGTAGGCAACAAGATTTACGGTAGCCAAAGCAGCCATTTGCCGTTGAAGCTGAACATGGCGGGGGTGATTCCTCCCATCTTTGCTTCTTCGATCATTCTGTTTCCGGCAACGATTACCAGTTGGTTTACCTCAGGTGAAACCGATAGCGCGGTGGTTCGCTTTTTGAAGGACTTGGCGGCGTCGATGGCGCCGGGTGAACCAATTCATGCATTGTTGTACGCCGCAGCCATTATTTTCTTCTGCTTTTTTTACACGGCACTTGTGTTCAACAGCAAGGAAACGGCGGATAACCTGAAGAAAAGCGGTGCGTTTGTCCCGGGGATACGGCCGGGCGAGCAGACGGCGCGATATATCGACCGCATACTGACGCGTCTGACGCTGGCTGGTGCCGTCTACATCACGCTGATTTGCTTGTTGCCTGAATTTTTGATCGCTCGCTGGAATGTCCCGTTTTATTTTGGTGGTACTTCACTGCTGATTATTGTGGTGGTGAAATTTCAAGGGCGGCATTGCGCCCCGTTGATTGAGAGGAATAAACACTTTATATGTCCAAAGATGACGTGATTCAGATGCAAGGCGAGATTCTTGAAAATCTGCCAAATGCGACCTTCAGGGTCAAGCTGGAAAACGGGCATGTGGTTCTAGGACATATTTCGGGAAAAATGCGGATGAACTATATCCGTATTCTTCCGGGTGACAAGGTTACGGTAGAACTGACGCCGTATGACTTGAGCAGGGCGCGGATTGTATTCCGTACGAAATAATTAGTGTAATTAAAAGACGGAAAGAAAGAGGGCTACCATGAAAGTGCTCGCATCAGTAAAGCGGATTTGCCGCAATTGCAAAATCATCAAGCGCAAAGGCGTTGTTCGCGTCATTTGTACCGAGCCGCGCCACAAGCAGCGCCAGGGTTAATTAACGTTATTTATTGAGGAATAACGAATGGCACGTATTGCAGGGGTCAATATCCCCAACCATCAGCACACCGTGATCGGCTTGACGGCGATTTACGGCATCGGACGTCCACGCGCAGAGCAGATCTGCGTCGTAACAGGCGTGCCCACTAATAAAAAGGTCAAAGACCTCGACGACAACGAGCTCGAAAAGCTGCGCGATGAGATTGGCAAATTCATCGTCGAGGGTGATCTGCGTCGTGAATTGTCGATGAACATCAAGCGTTTGATGGATCTCGGTTGTTACCGTGGTATGCGGCATCGCAAAGGTTTGCCATGTCGTGGCCAGCGCACCCGTACCAACGCTCGTACCCGCAAGGGTCCGCGCAAAGCCGCGCAATCGCTGAAGAAGTAATCCTGTAGCGGATCCAAGGAAAATACCATGGCAAAGTCTCCAAATAACGCCGCATCAGCGCGCGTTCGCAAGAAAGTTAAAAAGAACGTTGCTGAAGGCATTGCGCATATTCACGCATCGTTCAACAACACGATCATCACGATCACCGACAGACAGGGCAATGCCTTGTCCTGGGCAACCTCCGGTGGCGCAGGATTCAAAGGCTCACGGAAATCCACGCCTTTCGCGGCACAGGTCGCCGCTGAGGCTGCGGGCAAAGTCGCGGTGGAATGTGGCGTCAAGAATCTGGAAGTACGCATCAAAGGCCCAGGTCCGGGCCGTGAATCGGCCGTTCGTGCACTGAACAATCTGGGCATCAAGATCACCCAGATTCAGGACGTCACGCCCGTACCGCACAACGGCTGCCGGCCACCGAAGCGTCGTCGTATTTGATTGTTGTTTTGGCAGTACCCGAAGGTAACCCGCCGTCGCTGGCGGGTTTTGTTCTGAAGACCACTGTTCGGTAGCACGCAGACCGAACTTGCGCCTGGTAGAAAACTATTCTCCCCGGGGCGTTAAACGATAAGGAAACATCGTGGCACGTTATATTGGACCTAAAGCAAAACTCTCCCGCCGTGAAGGCACCGACTTGTTTCTCAAGAGCGCACGCCGCTCTTTGGACTCCAAGTGCAAACTCGATTCCAAGCCAGGCCAGCATGGCCGTACGTCCGGTGCTCGCACCTCGGATTATGGCAATCAGCTGCGTGAAAAGCAGAAGGTCAAGCGCATGTACGGCGTACTCGAGCGTCAGTTCCGTCGCTATTTCGCAGAAGCGGATCGCCGCAAGGGCAACACGGGTGAAACACTGCTGAAACTGCTCGAGGCTCGTCTGGACAATGTGGTCTATCGCATGGGATTTGCGTCGACTCGCGCCGAAGGCCGCCAGCTTGTCTCCCACAAAGCCATCACCATCAACGGTAACGTCGTCAACATCGCTTCGTATCAAGTGAAGGTGGGTGATGTGGTGGCGATCCGCGAAAAGGCAAAGAAGCAGGTTCGTATCGCTGAAGCCCTGTCGCTGGCCGAGCAGTCCGGCTTCCCGATGTGGGTGTCGGTTGATGCCAAGAAGATGGAAGGCTCGCTCAAGTCCTGGCCTGACCGGTCGGACTTCAATCAGGAAGTCAACGAGTCCCTGATCGTCGAATTGTATTCCCGATAATTTCCCCGGCATGGGCCGCGTTGCGGCCCGTGTCTTTCGATATGCCATCAGCCTTATCGGTGTAATGAGCCGAGGGTATTGAAAGGACATTCATGCAAAACAATCTCTTGAAACCCCGCATTATCGAAGTTGAGCCCTTGGGCGCTGGCCATGCCAAAGTTGTCATGGAGCCTTTTGAGCGCGGCTATGGCCATACCTTGGGCAATGCTTTGCGTCGTGTGCTTCTGTCTTCGATGGTTGGCTACGCGCCTACCGAAGTCACCATCGCGGGTGTCGTTCATGAGTACTCGTCACTCGATGGCGTGCAAGAAGATGTTGTCGACATCCTGCTGAACCTCAAAGGCGTGGTTTTCAAACTGCACAACCGCGATGACGTCACACTGACCCTGAAAAAAGAAGGCGAGGGTGCCGTTCTCGCTTCCGATATCGATCTGCCGCATGACGTCGAGCTGATCAATCCGAATCACGTGATCGCCCACCTGACACCCGGTGGCAAGTTGGACATGCAGGTCAAAGTGGAAAAAGGCCGCGGCTATGTGCCAGGCAATGTTCGCCGTCTTGCAGAAGATGCGAACAAGACCATCGGCCGTATCATCCTTGATGCCTCGTTTTCGCCGGTGCGCCGGGTTTCGTATGCAGTTGAGTCTGCGCGCGTAGAGCAGCGCACCGATCTCGACAAACTGGTGATTAACATCGAAACCAACGGCGTGATTACGCCGGAAGAAGCGATCCGTCAATCAGCTCGCGTGCTGGTGGATCAGCTCAATGTCTTTGCAGCGCTCGAAGGCACTGAAGCTGCGGCCGAAGCACCGTCGCGTGCGCCGACCGTCGATCCTATCCTGTTGCGTCCTGTCGATGATCTGGAGCTCACCGTACGCTCTGCCAACTGCCTCAAGGCAGAGAACATTTACTACATTGGTGACCTGATCCAGCGTAGCGAAAATGAGCTGCTGAAAACACCGAATCTGGGTCGCAAATCGCTCAATGAAATCAAGGAAGTGCTCGCTTCGCGTGGTTTGACGCTGGGCATGAAACTGGAGAACTGGCCACCTGTTGGCTTTGATAAATAATTTGTTCAACATTTACCGGCCCGCGCCGGCCTCACGGTCAGCGATAGAAGAGCTGGATAGTTAAAACTGTAAAGGAAATATCATGCGTCATCGTCATGGACTTCGTAAGCTCAACCGCACGTCATCACATCGCCTCGCGATGTTGCGTAACATGACGGTCTCTTTGCTCCGTCATGAAGCCATCAAGACCACCTTGCCCAAGGCAAAAGAGTTGCGCCGCGTCGTAGAGCCGATTCTGACCCTGGGCAAGACTGACACATTGGCTAACAAGCGCCTTGCGTTCAACCGTTTGCGCGACCGTGAAATCGTGGTCAAGTTGTTTGCAGAGCTCGGCCCGCGCTACGCAACGCGCAACGGTGGTTACCTCCGTATTTTGAAAATGGGTTTCCGTCAGGGCGACAACGCGCCGATGGCTTTTGTTGAGTTGGTCGATCGTCCGGATCACACAACAGCCGTTGAGGACAATAGTGGCGAGTAAGCCCGTCGCTTGACTCACAAGACAAGAGCCAGGGTTAGCCTGGCTTTTGCTTTTCCGGTGTACTCAAAGGCTGCCTGACAAGCCGGAAGGCGGCGATATCGCTGTGGGCCACCCTGCATGATCGCTACTGGAGGAATATGTTCAACAGGCCTTGCTTTGGTTTCATGAAATTGCTTGCCTGTTTTTTCAGTCCAGCCCTGCAATGCCGCCAACGTGGCGCATTTGGTTTTGACCCATATCCCTGGCCATCGAAAATTCGTCCTTACAACTGAATGACTATTCTTACTGTCAAAGATCTTTACAAGTCGTATGGTGATGGCGATGCGCGTCACACGGTGGTCGACGGCCTCTCTTTTTCACTCGAGCGGGGACAGTGCTTTGGCCTGCTGGGACCCAATGGTGCGGGCAAAACAACCACATTACGACTCTGTCTGGGTCTGACGGTACCCGACCGGGGCAGCATCACGCTCGTTGGACATGAGGTGCCTGCTGACGCACGACGAGCCCGCTTGCGTATTGGCGTCGTACCCCAGATGGACAGTCTTGATCCGGATTTCACCGTCGAAGAAAATATCTACGTCTATGGCCGTTACTTTGGCATGAGTCGCGCTGCAGTTCGCGAGCGCATTGACTGGCTGCTGGATTTTTCCAGCCTCACCGCCAAGCGACAGGCGCGCATAGGCGAGCTGTCTGGAGGCATGAAACGGCGGCTGACGTTGGCGCGCGCGCTGGTCAATGACCCTGATCTGATCTTCATGGACGAGCCCACGACTGGTCTCGACCCACAGGCGCGCCACTTGATCTGGGAGCGCTTGAAGGCCCTGCTCGCCGAAGGCAAGTCGCTGCTGCTAACGACGCATTTCATGGATGAGGCCGAGCGTTTATGCGATCGGCTGGCCGTGATTGATCAGGGCCGGCTGATAGCCGAAGGAACGCCGCAGGCGCTTATCGCCGAACATATCGAATCACAAGTCGTCGAGGTCTATGGAGACAATGCGAATCGGTGGGCTGGGAGCGCATCGCATCTGGCTGACCGTATCGAATTCAGTGGCGAAACGGCGTTTTGCTACACCGACCATCCTGATTTGCTTTTACAAAATCTGGCAGGCACCGAGGGTCTGCGTTATCTTCATCGACCTGCGAATCTCGAAGACCTGTTTCTCAAACTAACTGGCCGCGACATGCGCGACTGAGAATCAGACCATGACATCTATTTACTATCAGGCACCCCGATTCAGTCTGCGCTTCATACCCGTCTGGCAGCGCAATTTTCTCGTCTGGCGCAAGCTGGCCTTCACCAGCGTTGTCGGCAACATCGCCGAGCCATTGATAACGCTGGTTGCCTTTGGCTATGGGCTCGGGAGCATGCTGCAGAATATTGATGGCGTGCCGTATATCGCTTACCTTGCCAGCGGTGCGATTTGCATGTCCGTGATGATGGCCACCACATTTGAGGCGCTTTACTCTGCGTTCTCTCGGATGCACGTCCAAAAAACCTGGGATGCCTTGCTCAATACGCCGCTTGATCTCGATGACATCGTTCTGGCCGAGATGCTCTGGGCGGCCAGCAAATCGCTGATCTCCGGGATTGCCATCCTGTTGGTACTGCTTGCTTTGGGTATCGGGTGGCATCCGGGCGCCTTGCTGGTACCGCCACTGCTTTTTCTGGTGGGTGTCACGTTTGCGTCGATCGCGCTCACTATCAACGCGCTTGCCAAAGGTTATGATTTTTTTACTTATTACTTCACACTCGTACTTACGCCGATGATCTTCCTCTCGGGCGTCTACTATCCCGTGACTCAACTCCCGGGATGGTTGCAAGTGATTGCGGGTTACCTGCCGCTGAGCGCCGCCGTGCATCTTGTGCGACCATTGCTGCTGGGTCAAGTACCCGATCAGGTACTGCCATCTTTATTGCTACTGCTGGCGTATTGTGTGGCCGGTTTCTACCTTGCCATCGTACTCACGCGCCGTCGATTACTGAAATAAACCCGAGGTTGATCTCATGGAGCCAGTCTTCATTGTCATGACGCATATGCCGGACACGGCGACTGCCGAAGCGCTCGCTGGCGCCTTGGTGGAGGCCAGGCTGGCTGCCTGTGCGAGCGTTGCTGCGAACGTGCAATCGGTGTACCGATGGCAGGGCAAGATCGAAAGAGCAAACGAAGTCACCCTGACAATCAAAACTACACAGCGTCACTACGCTGCGCTGGAGGCCGCCATTCGTGCCGCGCACCCCTATGAACTGCCGGAGATTATTGCCTTGCCGGTTGTGGCCGGACTGTCGTCCTATCTCCAGTGGGTCGCCACTGAAACCTCGCCTGACCACCATGCGTAGCAGGACAATCAACACAGGCCTTTGTTGTGGCCAACCCGTGCTCGATGGCGTTGCGGGATTCCGAAAAATTACCGGCTGGGGCCGATTTTTTCAGCCACAAAAATTTGCGGTATTGATTGATCGGTATTTGCATCGGTCGTTCAATTCCCTGCTCATTTTTCTATCCCTGCTGTGCTTGTGTCCGGCTATGGCGGAAGATCAGTTTCTGCCGCCCGAGCAGGCGTTTCGTTTCAGCGCGAAGATGATTGATGCGTCGGCAATCGAAGTACGTTTCGATATCGCTGATGATTATTATCTGTACCGCGAGCGCTTTGTTTTCAAGGCGGATGGTGCGCAGCTGGGAACGCCCATCATCCCGGCCGGAAAAATGAAATTTGATGAGACCTTCGGTAAAACGGTCGAAACCTACCGACAGCAAGTGCTTGTACGATTGCCCGTCAAGGCCGATACGCCATTTACTTTGAGCGTCAGTAGCCAGGGCTGTTCAGATCGTGGCTTGTGTTACGCGCCCATGGAGTCCACAGCCAAATTGACGCCGGCTGCGCTTGCGCTGTCTGCGACCCGCGATACGCCCCCGGCGCCAGTGACGGTGACAGCCAACACGGACATGGGTCGCATTGAGGCATCGCTGGCCAGTGGCAACCTGTTACTGATTTTGCCGCTGTTTTTACTGCTCGGCCTGGGTCTGTCCTTGACGCCCTGTGTCTTGCCGATGGTTCCCATACTCTCCTTCATTATCGTGGGTGAGGGCGCGGGTACCAGCCGTGGCCGGGGCTTTGTCCTTTCTCTTGCTTATGCAATGGGCATGGCGCTGGTCTATACCGGCCTGGGCATCGCCGCTGGGCTGATTGGTGAAGGCTTGTCTGCCAGCCTCCAGAGTCCACCCGTGCTGATCGCCTTTGCGGTGTTCATGGCCTTGCTGTCACTTTCCATGTTCGATGTGTACCAGTTGCAGGTGCCCTCATCGCTGCAGCTGAAACTCACTCGCTGGTCCGAGCGTCAGCGCGCCGGGAAACTCGCTGGTGTGTTTGTCATGGGTATGCTCTCCGCACTGATTGTTGGCCCCTGTGTGGCAGCACCGCTGGCTGGTGTGCTGGTGTACATCAGTCAGACCCGCGATGTGGTAATTGGCGGCAGTGCCTTGTTTGCGATGGCCATGGGCATGAGCGTACCGTTGCTCCTTCTTGGTCTGTCTGCGGGTACGCTGGTACCAAGAGCAGGCCACTGGATGCAGGCAGTCAAGCCCTTCTTCGGTGTGCTGATGCTGGCGCTGGCGCTGTGGATGGTTGCTTCACTGGTGCCGGCCTCGGTACTGATGCTGGGTTGGGGATTGCTCGGTGTGGGCTATGGTGTTTTCCTTTTTCTTTCCCGCCAGCTGGGTTGGCGTGGTCGCGCAATCGGTGTGGTCTTCGTCTTGCTGGGTGCCGTACAGCTGGTGGGTCTCGCCACCGGAGGTCGTGATGCATGGTCGCCGCTTGCGCATCTGTCGGGCAAAGCGCATGACAAGATCGCCTTCCAACGGGTTCACTCGATCGCCGAGCTTGACCAGACGATTGCAGCTGCACGCGGCAGACCCGTGATGTTGGATTTCTACGCAGATTGGTGTGTGGCTTGTGTGGAAATGGAAAAACTGACATTCACCGATCCGGCCGTTAGCGCAAAGATGCAGGACGTCTTGCTGCTGCAGGTGGATGTCACTGCCAATAACCTGGACGACAAGGCGTTACTGAAACGGTTTTCGCTCTTTGGTCCACCCGGAATCATTTTTTTTGGCAGAGACGGTGAAGAGCTGCAAAAGCCCCGGGTCATAGGTTTTCAACCTCCCGCCGTATTTCTCCAATCTCTTGAGCAACTTGACGCACACTGAAGATAAGCCGTGCAGCCAGTCTGCTGCGATGGCAAGCCAACAAGGCAAGGTATCGCGTCTCGTGTAAGTGACGCTGCGTGTCAGGTACCCAGGGGCTGAAGCCGAAAGGGGCGCTCATCCCACAAGCCCATGGAAGCCTGCGGCGCGTCTCAGAGCTTTCGGGCGACTTCTCGGGCGAAGTAAGTCAGAATGCCATCGGCGCCTGCGCGCTTGAAAGAGAGCATCGCTTCCATCATGGATTTGTCGTGATCGATCCAGCCATTTTGGGCGGCCGCCTTGATCATCGCGTATTCGCCGCTGACCTGGTAGGCAAAGGTAGGCACTTTGAATTCGTCTTTTACCCGACGCACGATGTCTAGATAGGGCATGCCCGGTTTGACCATCACCATATCAGCACCCTCGGCGAGATCCAGAGCGACTTCGCGCAAGGCTTCGTCTGAATTCGCCGGATCCATCTGGTAGGTCGCCTTGCTGCCTTTGCCGAGATTGGCCGCAGAGCCTACGGCATCTCTGAAGGGACCATAAAAGGCCGACGCATACTTGGCGGAGTACGCCATGATGCGCGTGTGGATGTATTTTGCATCTTCGAGTGCCTGCCGAATCGCACCGATCCGACCATCCATCATGTCGGATGGCGCAACGATATCTACGCCCGCTTCAGCCTGTACCAACGCTTGTCTTGTCAGAATCGCGGTCGTCTCATCATTGAGCACGTAGCCCTCATCATCAAGCACGCCGTCTTGCCCATGGCTGGTGAATGGATCCAGCGCGACATCGGTGAGTACCCCCAGTTCCGGGAAGCGCTGTTTGATTTCTCTGACGGCGCGTGGCACGAGCCCCTTGGGGTTGGTGGCTTCGATGCCGTCCGGTGTTTTCAATGCAGGATCAATCACCGGGAACAAAGCAATGACTGGAATGCCCAGTGCAACGCACTCTTCGGCCACGGGCATCAGCAAGTCAAGTGAGACCCGCTCGACACCGGGCATGGAGGGTACGGCTTCGCGTCGGTTTTGGCCATCGAGGATAAAGACCGGGTAGATCAGGTCCGCCGCGGTGACGGTGTTTTCGCGCATCAGCGCGCGCGAAAAGGCATCTTTGCGCATGCGGCGCATGCGAATGGCGGGGAATTGGGTGGGTGGATGCTCGGACATGATCGTGAATGGAAAAAGAAGTTGCAGGTTCTTAAGGCTCAGGGCGCATTTCTGCAGGCAGACTTGATGAAACTTTCGGCGCCTGCAGGTCTCAGATAAGTGGGTGATTTCTTCACCTCCCGCTTCTCCTCCCTGAGCGGGGTTGTGCTGCCTCAAGGTGGTGCAGCGTTGTGCCCTGGAGACTTCCCCTTTCTCCGGGGTTTTTTTATGTCACGCCGGCTGTTCGTCGTCGCTGCTAATTCCCAGCAGGTCGATAATTTTTTGATCTGCCTCCTCCAGCCCGCTGCGCTTGAGCGCAGAAAACAGTTGCACAGAGAATGGCAGAGGACGACCTTGTTCGTCAACATAGCTTGAAAGCACCGAATGCCCGAGACGCAGTGCATCAGTCGATTCGCTGCGATTGAGCTTGTCTGCCTTGCTTAAAATGCAATGAACGGGCTTGCCGGTGGCCGCAAACCATTCCAGCATCTCGGTGTCGAGTTCCGTAAAAGGGCGTCGTGCGTCCATGATCAGTACCAGCGCGGCGAGTTGATCGCGCTCCCGGACATAACGTCCCAACAGCAGCTGCCAATGGTCTTTGGCGGATCCTGATACCTCCGCATAGCCGTAGCCGGGAAGATCGACCATAAAGGCACGAATCTCGTCCACCCGGGTGGCATCCTTGCGGTGCTGACCCACATGAGCGCCACCGAGCGAGAAGAAATTGATGTGCTGCGTCCGGCCAGGCGTGCGGGACGCGAATGCCAGCTTTTTCTGATTACACAGCACGTTAATCGCGGTTGATTTGCCTGCGTTCGAGCGACCGGCAAAAGCAATCTCGGGGACTTTATATTTTGGCAAATCCGGTAATCGATTAACCGTGGTGAAAAAGCGGGCTTGCCAGAGAAGGGACATGGGGCTGCGTGCAGCAGAGGCGCGGGCAAAGAAAAGACGGCCATTGTAGTACAATCAGCGGCTCGAAATTTGACTTCAAAAGTGCTGAAAGCGGGTCGGGTCCGTGCAATACCGTCGCCGGTCTGCCAAAGCCACAAGCTCAAACAAAATCAATCCAAAGCCCCGGATAATTGAATGAAACCTGCTCTATCTTCGTTTGTGAAATTCGCCTCCCTCTTGGCGCTGGTCTGCGCCTCTCTGGCTCACGCCAATGATGTGAAACCCGCTGCCGAGGCAGATCCTGCCAAGGGCGGCAACCTCTACGCTAATGGCGATGCATCACGCGGTGTGCTTGCTTGCGTTGCATGCCACGGGGCTGCGGGCAATTCCACCATTACGCAAAACCCCAAGCTGGCGGGTCAGCATGAGGCTTACCTGAAGAAGCAGCTTTATGATTTTCAAGGCCCCAACCGCAACAACGCCATCATGACCGGGATCGCCAAGGCGCTGGATGACAATGACATTCGCCACCTCTCTGCCTACCTGGATCAGCAGAAACCCGCACCCGGCGCGGCGCGTAACAAGAACACCGTTGAGCTTGGCAAAAAGATCTACCGTGCCGGTATCGCCGAAAAGAATGTGCCGGCCTGTGCAGGGTGCCATAGCCCCAATGGCGCCGGAATTCCAGCCCAGTTTGCTCGCGTCGCCGGCCAGCACCAGGACTACACCGTCGCCCAGCTCACCAATTTCCGTACCGGCGCGCGTACGAACAGTGCGCAGATGACGGCGATAGGCAAGCGGCTTTCCGACGAAGAAATGCAGGCGGTCGCTGATTACATCGCGGGTCTGAAGTAAGTACGGCAGCGGCATAACAGGCCGACATGCGGCCGCGAAGGGGTGGCTGAAAAGCCGCCCTTTTTGTTTTATGCGGGACGATTGTCCGGCGCCAGGAGATAAAGACCCACAAGCGCTCCGGATATGGGCTGCCAGCGGCATCCGCAGGCATAAAATGATGCCATTGCCAAACATTGCGCCAACCCGCCATGAACATTCGCAACCACCCGAGACAAAGCCCACCACACTCATGACTACCAGCACCGAGGGAATCGTTCTTCAAACCCGCCGTCGATGGCTATCTGACGCCGTCGAGCTGTTGTCTTCCATGCGGTTTGCGATCAGTCTGCTGACGGTAATTTCGATTGCGTCCATTGTTGGAACGGTGGTGACGCAAAACGAACCGATGACGAATTATGTGAACCAGTTCGGTCCGTTCTGGTTCGAGATTTTTGCGCATTTCTCCATCTACTCGGTTTATGCCGCGTGGTGGTTCTTGCTGATCATGGCGTTTCTGGTGACATCCACCTCGTTGTGCATCACGCGCAATGCACCGAAAATGCTCAAGGATATGAAAAGCTGGCGCGAGACCGTGCGCGAACAATCTCTGCGTAATTTTCATCATCGCGCCGAGTGGTCTGCGCCACTGGGTGGCGAGCAGTTCGCCGCGCAAGCCGCTCGCGTCGTTGCCTCTGATGGCTATCAAGTGAAGCTGGTGCAAAAAGGGGAGGCAACGCTGCTGACCGCCAAGCAAGGCGCGGCCAACAAGCTGGGATATATCTTTGCCCACTCCGCCATTGTGATTATCTGTGTCGGCGGTTTGCTCGACTCCAGTCTGCCTATTCGTGCACAACAATGGCTGTTTGATAAAGAAGCCTTTATCGGCAATGGCATCATTGCCGAGATTCCGGAGCGACATCGTTTGGGCTTGGGCAATCTGACCTTCCGTGGCAATACCTTCATCCCCGAAGGCTCCGCCAGCAAGACAGCGATCGTGCCCGTCGGTGAGGGGGTGATGATTCAGGAATTGCCCTTTACCCTGCAGCTGGAAAAATTCGTCGTCGATTTTTATTCGACGGGTATGCCCAAGCTGTTTGCCAGCAATGTCATCGTGACAGACCATGAAACTGGCAAGAGCTTTCCGGCGACGATCAAGGTGAACGAGCCGTTGATTTACAAAGGTCTGTCGGTTTATCAGTCAAGTTTTGAGGATGGCGGAAGTCGTCTGAGGCTGGTCGGATACCCCATGAACGGGCCCCGTAGCAGCGCCTTCAACGTAGAGGGCGAAGTGGGCAAGTCCACCCCGCTGGTCAGCAGTAGCGGCAGTGAATACACTATCGAATGGTCCGGGTTCAGACCGTTCAATGTTGAAAATACCAGTGTCAACGGTCAGGATGTGCGCGCCGTCAATCAGGCCAAAAGCTTCAACGAGAAAGTCAGCGCCACGCTGGACAAACGACTCGGTTCTGCAGCCAACACCAAAAAAACCAAGGAACTGAAAAACGTCGGCCCCAGCGTTCAGTACAAACTGCGTGACAAGACAGGGCAGGCGCGCGAGTTCAATAACTACATGCTGCCGGTGATGCTGGATGGCAGTCAGGTCTTCCTCGCCGGCTTGCGCGAGTCGCCCTCCGAAGATTTCCGCTATTTGCGCATTCCCGCCGATGACAAAGGCACGGTCAATGAATGGATGCGCCTGCGGGCTGCCATCAGTGACAGCGCGCTGCGCGAAAAGGCGGCGGTAAGCTACGCACAAAAAATGCCGCTGACCTCCACCGACAACAAATCCCTGCGGGATCAACTCAAGGCGTCGTCATTGCGTGCCATGAGTATTTTCGCGGGGGACCGTGAGTCTTCTGGCTATATTGCGATAGCGCGCTTTATAGGTACTTTGCCAGAGGATCAGCAGGAGAAGGCCGCTGATGCCTTCATGAAGATACTCAACGGCAGCCTTTGGGAGTTGTGGCAGGTCGCGCGTGAAAAAGACGGATTGCCAGCGGCGACCGCAGACGAAAAAAACGGTCGCTTTCTGCAAGTCGCAAGCAATGCGCTGGCCGATGGGTTCTTTTATGGGGCGCCAGTGTTTCTGCAGCTCCAGGGGTTCGATCAGGTGAAGGCCTCCGTGCTGCAAGTGACCAAATCACCGGGAAAAAATGTGGTCTATCTGGGCTGTCTGCTGCTGGTCCTGGGTGTTTTTGCGATGCTCTATGTGCGCGAGCGTCGGCTCTGGATCTGGATTCGGCCTGGGGAGGATGGCAGCACGCATGCGCTGATGGCCATGAGTTCGCAGCGACGCAGTCTGGATTTTGACAAGGAATTCGAACGACTCAAGGCGCGACTCAATCCTGAATGAGTTGGCAATACGTCCCGCTCCTACCGGAGCGGGCAAGCCCATCAGGGCTGCACTATACTGGTCGGACTCGCTGCAGCACACGGAGAAAAAAGATGGAACTCACTGAAAACCAAACCTACACCGACAACCCCGGCATTCTCAAAAGTGCCAGTGTGTTTGACTGGATTTTTGCACTGATACTTTCTGCCGGTGCGCTGTTTGCATTCAACCGCTACGGCGATTTCATGGATATCTATGAAAAAGGCATCTTGCTGGCGGCAGCCCCCGTGTTCGTCGGACTAGGCTGGTACTGGAAATCTTCGCGCGTGCTCATGCTGCTGATTTTCGGCTTGTCCTTGTGGGCCATTTCCATGTATGCCAGCGATCTGGAGATGGCGCAGTCCCGGTTTTTCCTCAAGTACCTCTTTTCCAGTCAGTCCGCCATTCTGTGGATGAGCTTCCTGTTCGGCTTGTCCACGGTGTTTCACTGGGGCGGCTTGCTTTCCCGTTCAGATTTTGGTGGCGCCGTAGGCAGTCGCTTGTGCTGGGCAGCCATCCTGATGGGTTTCATCGGTTTGATGGTGCGCTGGTACGAGTCGTATCTGCTGGGCGCGGATATTGGCCATATTCCGGTATCGAACCTCTATGAAGTGTTTGTATTGTTTTGCCTGATCACCGCCTTGTTTACCGTCTTCTACGAAGAAAAATACCAGACCCGTCAGGTGAGTGCCTTCATCCTTCTGGTGATCTCGGCCGCGGTCGGATTTTTGCTCTGGTACATGACCAGTCGGGATGCCCACGAAATCCAGCCGCTGGTGCCCGCGCTGCAAAGCTGGTGGATGAAGATTCATGTGCCCGCCAACTTCATCGGCTATGGCACATTCGCGCTGGCAGCCATGGTGGGTGTCGCCTACCTGCTGAAATCCAAAGCCATACTGGCAGATCGCTTGCCCTCGCTCGAGGTACTTGATGACATCATGTACAAGGCGATTGCCGTTGGTTTTGCTTTCTTTACGATTGCCACGATTCTTGGCGCGCTTTGGGCAGCTGAAGCCTGGGGTGGTTACTGGTCATGGGATCCCAAAGAAACCTGGGCACTGATTGTCTGGCTCAATTACGCTGCATGGCTGCACATGCGCCTGATGAAAGGCTTGCGTGGACAGGTCGCCGCCGTGTGGGCGATCGGTGGGCTGCTGGTGACCAGCTTTGCTTTTCTGGGTGTGAATATGTTTCTGTCGGGGCTGCATTCCTACGGCGAACTGTAAACCGCTTGCGTACGGGCTGTCTTTGGGCAGCCCGTATTCATCCAGATCCCACCCGCACAGCATCACGGAGTCAGCATGCTGATCAAACTTCCCCGTTTTACCGACCCGCTACCTTCCGAAATCACGCCGCGAGAGCAGTTGCAGTCACGCCGCCACTTCATGGCGCAGCTAGTGGCTGGCGGCTTGTCAACCGGTGCGTTGCTCGACGCTGCGGTGGCCAACGATGCGCAGTCGCGCGCACGTCTGCCGGCACGCATCAATCCAGCCTACACGGCAGCGGACAAACCGACCGGCATTGCAGATGCCACCAGTTACAACAACTTCTATGAATTCGGGCTCGACAAGGGTGATCCCATGGTGCGCGCCGGATCACTGAAGACGAAACCATGGACCGTGCGCATCGATGGTGAAGTCAAAAAGCCTGTGACGCTCGATATCGACAGCTTGCTCAAACTCGCACCGATTGAGGAACGCCTTTATCGTTTGCGATGCGTTGAGGGCTGGTCGATGGTGATTCCGTGGGCCGGTTATTCGCTGGCCGAATTGATACGCAAAGTGGAACCGACGGGGAATGCGAAATTCGTCGAATTCACCACCCTCGCCGATCCGGCGCAAATGCCGGGCCTGGGCAGTCGCGTGTTGCCTTGGCCGTATGTCGAGGGTCTTCGTCTGGATGAAGCCATGCATCCGCTCACGCTGCTCAGCCTGGGCATGTATGGGCAAGTGCTGCCGAATCAGAATGGGGCGCCGGTTCGCATCATCGTGCCCTGGAAATACGGATTCAAGTCGGCGAAATCCATTGTGCGTATCCGCTTCACCGAAACCCAGCCCAAAACGGCATGGAACGGTGTTGCGCCTGACGAGTATGGTTTCTATTCCAATGTGAATCCGGAAGTCAGTCATCCCCGATGGTCGCAGGCCACCGAGCGCCGTATCGGTGAAGATGGCTTCCTCACGCGCAAGCGCAAGACCCTGATGTTCAATGGCTACCCCGAAGTGGCATCACTGTACTCGGGTATGGATCTCAAAAAATTCTACTGACCATCGCGATGCGCTTTGGTCCCCGACAGCTGTTCTGGGCCAAGGGGACGGTATTTGGGCTCTCGCTGCTGCCTTTGCTGCGTCTTGTCGTACTGGGTTTGCAGGACAGGCTCACCGCCAACCCGATCGAATTCATTACCCGTGCCACGGGTGACTGGACCCTGTATTTTCTTTGCCTGACACTGGCCGTTACACCGCTGCGCCGCGCCACTGGTCTGAACGCGCTCATTCGCTTTCGTCGCATGCTGGGTTTGTTTACTTTCTTTTATGCCAGCCTGCATTTTCTGACCTTCATCTGGTTCGATCATTTTTTTGATCTTGCCGAGATGATGCGCGACGTCCTCAAGCGCCCTTTCATTGCGATGGGCTTCTCAGCGTTTGTGCTGTTGGTGCCACTGGCGCTGACGAGTAATGATCGCATGCTGCGGAAACTGGGCAGGCGCTGGTCCGTGCTGCATCGCCTGATTTATGTGGTGGCGATAGTGGCGGTGCTGCATTTCTGGTGGATGCGGGCAGGCAAAAATAATTTTGCCGAACCGCTGGTGATGGGTGCGGTTGTCGCTGTTTTGCTGGCGCTGCGACTCGTCTGGCTACGACGTGATGTTCTGCAACGGCGCTGACGCTGATTACTTCGGAATGGATTCGAGCGCGAACAGCTCAGCGGCAGTTTCCCGGCGGCGGATCAGGCTGAACTGATTACCGTCGACCAGTATTTCGGCTGCACGACCACGGGTGTTGTAGTTGGAAGCCATCGTCATGCCATAGGCGCCGGCTGACATGATGGCCAGCAAATCACCGGGGGCGATTGCCAGCGCACGCTCGCGAGCGAGCCAGTCACCGGATTCACATACAGGCCCGACCACATCATAGTTGAGCGACTCATGAGACTGCGGTCTGACAACCTGCACCCCATGCCAGGCTTCATACATCGCTGGACGCATCAGGTCATTCATGGCGGCATCGACCACTGCGAAGTTCTTTGAGCTGCCGTGCTTCAGGTAGTGCACTTCGGTCAGCAGCACGCCCGCGTTACCGACGATAGACCGGCCAGGCTCGAACATGATGGTCAATGGCTTGCTGTCGTATTTATCGGCGCGCCAGCGATCAATACGCGCAAATAACTTCGCCAGATAATCTCCGATAGCCACTGGCTTTTCCTGGTCGTAGCAGATACCAATACCACCACCGATATCCAGATGATGCAGCGCGATGCCTTCTGAGGCGAGCTGGTCGACGAGTTCGATGATCTTGTCCAGTGCTTCCAGCAACGGCGCATCATCAAGCAACTGAGAGCCGATATGGCAGTCTATGCCAGTGACTTCCAGGCTGGGCAGGCTGGCTGCCACCCGGTAGGTGGCCAGCGCATCTTCAAAAGCAATGCCGAACTTGTTGTCTTTGAGGCCGGTGGAGATATACGGATGCGTTTTGGCATCGACATCCGGGTTGACGCGCAGCGATACGCGGGCGTGTTTACCCATGCTTGATGCGACTTCATCAAGCCGGTGCAGCTCCGGAATCGATTCAACGTTAAAGCACAGGATGTCATGCGAGAGCGCCAGTTGCATTTCATCGCGTGTCTTACCGACGCCGGAAAAAATGACCTTGCGCGGATTACCGCCAGCGGCGATCACGCGCTGCAGTTCGCCGCCCGAGACGATATCGAAACCCGAGCCCAGTTTCGAGAGCGAGTTGAGGACCGCAATATTGGCATTGGATTTAACCGCATAGCAGATCAGTGCTGACGCTTCGTCGCGGCCATGGGCGCGGCAGGCATGGTCATACGCGAGGAAATTTTCAGTCAGGCTGGCGCGCGAATATACATAGCTGGGTGTGCCAAAGGCTTTCGCTATGGTGCTCAGCGCGACGTCTTCGGCGAAAAGTTCGCCATCACGATAATGGAAATGCGGTGTATTCAAGGTGTTCAGGGCTTGCGAATAGGGTCGGGTTTGGCCGGCTGAGCATCAAACTCGGTATCAGTCTTGGTACTGGGCGCGGGGCGATCTGGCAGGTAGAGCGGGCCGGTCTGTCCGCACGCGCTCAGGCCGGATAATGCGATCGCCGCTAGAATGGTGCCTAATCTGTGCATGATGTTCGAAATTGACCTGAAGACCATTTCGCTTTCGCAATGTAGTCTAATTAAAACCTATCGGAGTTTAGCATGAGCGAATCTGAGTTTCTGGCCATGGCAGAGGCCGCAATAAATGCAATCGAAATTGGTATGGAGCGCGCCGGCGAAGCAGCAGATGTCGATCTTGAGTGCAGCCGCAGCGGTAACGTGCTGGAAATCGAATTCATTGATCAGGGCTCAAAAATCATCGTCAACACCCAGGCCGCCATGAAGGAAATCTGGGTTGCCGCGCGCGCTGGTGGATTTCACTACCGCATGGCAGCCGACCAGCGCTGGATAGATACCCGCGACGGATCAGAACTCTTTGCCGCGCTGTCCCGCCTTGCCAGTGCGCAGGCTGGCGCCCTGCTTCATGTGAAGCAAAACGAGGAAGGCGCCCAGTAAATCCACGCGCTGTGGCGAGCCAGCAAGGCAGTGCGAAGCGGCGTCAGGGAAAATGAATGGCTTGGCGCCATTTTCTCTGCCACAAAAACTTCCGGTTTTATTCAATCAGCGCGTCCCTAAAAAATTTCGCTCTTAGGCTCATCCTCTTTTTTCTCGGCAGGGCCGTCGGCGTCGCCCGAGGGCGTAAGTCCGATGGCGTTCACGCCGCTGCCATCCCCAAATTCGGTGTACACATAATCGCCGCCATAGGTTGTCACGCCGCCTGGCATGCTTCGTTCTTGTACGGGCAATCCTTGCAAGACCCTTTGCATATAGCTTATCCAGATGGGCAGAGCGAGGCCACCGCCCGTTTCGCGGCTTCCGAGATTTCTGGGCTTGTCGAAACCGATCCACGCCACACCGACCAGTTTGGGGTGATAGCCTGCAAACCAGGCGTCGATGGAATCATTGGTGGTGCCTGTCTTGCCCGCGATGTCGGGACGCTTCAATACCAACGCGCGCATGGCCGTGCCATGTTTAACCACATCCTTGAGCATGCTGTCGATCAGATACGCATTACGGGCATCAATGACGCGCAGGTTTTCGTCGCCAGCACGCTCAGGCGTGACTTGAAACAGCGTGCGACCACTATTGTCGGTAATCTTTGAAATCAGATAAGGATTGATTTTATATCCGCCATTGGCAAACACCGCATAGGCGCCAGCCATCTGCAGTGGCGTCACGGCACCGGCGCCGAGGGCCATTGTCAGATAAGGTGGATTTTTTTCGCGGTCGAAGCCGAAGCGCGTCACGTACTCCTGTGCGTAATTGACACCGATGCGATCCAGGATTCGGATGGACACCATGTTTTTGGAACGTGTCAGACCTTTGCGCATGGATAACGGGCCATCATATTTGCCGTCATAATTTTTAGGTTCCCATGCTTGCGAACCGGTTTTGCCGGCATCGAACACGATGGGTGCGTCATTGATCATGGTGGCAGGCGAAAGACCTTTTTCAAGCGAAGCTGAATAAATGAATGGCTTGAAAGTCGAGCCCGGCTGGCGCCAGGCTTGCGTTGCATGATTGAATTTTGTACGACTGAAATCAAAGCCACCGACCAGTGACTTGATGCGCCCGTCTTCAGAGCTGATGGATACAAAAGCCGACTCTACTTCAGGCAGCTGAATGATGGACCAGCCTGTGCCTTCCTGCATCACGCGTATGATCGCACCGCGTCGTATGCGCTTGTTGGCCGGCATTTTGTCGGTAAGTGCTGCCGCAGCGGCACCGAGTTCGGTATTGGCGACCCCGATTTCTTCGCCGGATGCCAGCAGTGCCCGCACGCTCTTGGGGGTCGCTGACAACACCACGGCAGCAATGATGCCGTCGCTGTCCGGGTGCTCGGCGAGCTCGGATTCTATCGCCGCTTCCGCTTCCGATTTGTTGGCCGGAATATCCATGTAGCCCTCCGGCCCGCGATAAGGCTGACGTTTTTCATATTCAAGCACACCTCGACGTAGTGCCAGATAAGCAGCATCCTGATCGGCTTTGGTGATGGTGGTGAACACATTGAAGCCGCGCGTATAGGCATCTTCCCTGAATTGGTCATAGACCATTTGCCGCGCCATCTCTGATACGTATTCGGCATGAATGCCGAAGTCCGTGCTATCCATTTTGATCCGCAGCACTTCGTCACGCGCTTGTTCATACTGGGCCGTACTGATATAGCCCAGGTCATGCATGCGCTGCAATATGTACTGCTGACGTGCCTTTGCGCGTTTCGGGTTGACGACAGGATTATTGGCAGAGGGCGCCTTGGGAAGGCCGGCGAGCATCGCAGCCTCGGCAACGCTCACTTCATTGAGCTTTTTGCCAAAATAAATCTGGGCGGCAGAGGCAAAGCCATAGGCCCGCTGTCCAAGATAAATCTGGTTCATGTACAGCTCGAGAATCTGGTCTTTCGTTAAGGTCTTTTCTATTTTCCATGCCAGCAGGACTTCATACAGCTTGCGCTTGATGGTCTGTTCGCTGGATAAAAAGAAATTGCGCGCTACTTGTTGCGTGATAGTTGAGGCACCCTGACGGCTGCCGCTAAAGGTGTTGTTAATCATCGCGCGCAAAATTCCCCAATAGTCAACACCGCCGTGCTCATAAAAACGATCATCTTCGATCGCCAGCACGGCTTGCTTCATTACCGGGGGAATGTCTTTGTAACGTACCAGGCTGCGTCTTTCCTCACCGAACTCTCCGATCAGTACGTTATCGGCAGAAAAAACGCGTAGCGGCATTTTGGGCTGATAGGTCGCCAGTGCATCAATGTCCGGTAGGCTGGGGTAAGCCATCATCAGGATGAAGCCCGCCAGAAGCACGCCGATCAGTACGAGGGACCCCAACGCGATCAACAGGCTCAGCGCCATTTTGAGTGGTGCGGGCAGGCTGTAAGGGCGCTCGCCCTTGGGTGCATCCCCATTCGGAGTGGATGAATTCATTCGGGAAGAGATGAGACAGGCATGAAGGCCTTGGAGCGACCCATTATAACGGTTGCCCCGCGGTGTTGAGCTTGCTCAGACCAAAGCTTGCTGTGTTCAGTGGCTCTGCGTGCAGATTTGCGTCGGCATTTGACAACGTCAAGCCCAAGCAGCTTTACATTATGAAAAGGCACTTGTTAGCATCCGCGTCAAATTTTAAAAATGGCAACGCCTTTTGTGCGGAGTGTTTACGAATGTTTTCTGTGAGGTCATGGGTTCGTCGCCAGCAAACACCGGTGCTGGGCATTGACGTCAGTCCTGCGAGCATACGTGTCATGGAACTCGTTCGTGAGGGAAAAAATTTTCGGGTAACGCACTACGCGCAGGAGCCCTTGCCATCGGGCGCCTTGCGTGACGGCAGCTTTTCTCAGATGGCGCTTCTCACAGAATCCCTACGCGGTGCGCTCAAGCGTAGCGGCACGCGCTTGAAAACTGCGGCCATGGCCCTGCCTTCCGGTGCCGTCATCAAAAAAATACTGACCTTACCCGCCAGCATGTATGACGAAGA
The DNA here is from genome assembly GCA_021298975.1 of Oxalobacteraceae bacterium. Lineage (GTDB taxonomy): Bacteria > Pseudomonadota > Gammaproteobacteria > Burkholderiales > Burkholderiaceae_D > Pernthalerella. Next base: position 51,567 of record JAJTGC010000001.1, on the reverse strand, counting down.
AATGGAAATGCAGGTGGAGACTGAAGCAAGTCAGACGCTGCCGTTTTCGCTGGACGAAATCAGCCTTGATTTCGTCACGGTAGGCCCTTCGACGACGCATGAGGGCTTTGTGGATGTGATGTTGGTGGCTGCCCGCAAGGAGCGCATTGATGAAAGACTCGCGCTGGCTGATGCGGCTGGCTTGCGCCCGCTGGTGATCGATATTGAATCTCAGGCCATGGCGGCGTCGCTGGCGCTACTCGGTTCGGCGCAGGAGGCGCATTGGAACCAGCCGATTGCATTACTGCAGCTGTGCAGCGAAGGAAGTCATTGCTACGTCATGCTCAATGGCCTGGTGATTTATGAACGTGAAATGGGCCTGCCCTTGCCTCGATCCGATCAGGAAAAATCGCGCGCTGCGACAGAGTCAATCAGGGAAGCAATTTGCCAGGAACTCACGCGTGCTTTGCAACTTTTCTCGACGTCGACACAGCACATCAGTGTGGCGCATATTTATATTGCCGGCAGTATTCACGCACTCGGCCCTGATCTCGCCACGTTCGTCGGGCGCCGAGTGGGCATACCCAGTTCTTTACCAGACCCGTTTGCGGGCATGCCTTTGCCATCGCTCGATAGGCGGCTGCACGAAGACGCACCGGCCTGCCTGGTTGCCTGTGGTCTTGCGCTCCGGAGCTTTTCAAGATGATCGCATTCAATCTTCTGCCTTGGCGCGATGCGCAGCGCCGTGAGCAAAAGCGCTTGTTCCATGGTCTGCTGGTGTTGTCGGGGTTGTGTGGGCTGATGGTGGTTTTGGTGGTGAGCGCGGTGAATGCTGCGCAACTATCAACACAGCAAAACCGTAATATCTTGCTTCAGTCTGAAAATAGGCTTCTTGATAATCGATTAAGAGAAATCAAAGGACTGCGCCAGGATATCGACGTCCTCAAGGCCAGGCAACATGCGGTCGAGAGTCTGCAATCCGATCGTACCCGGCCAGTGCATTTACTGGATGAGTTGGCCACACGCGTACCCCCGGGCGTTGCGCTCAAGTCACTCAAGCAAACAGATCATCTCGTCTTGATAGGGCTGGCGCAATCGAATGCACGGGTTTCCGAATTACTTCGCCATCTGTCGCAGTCGTCGCCCTGGCTTGGAAAAGCCGAGCTCGTCGAAATCAAGGCCACCAGCCTTGGCCAGGGAAAAGAAGCGAGGAAAGTCTACGAATTCAATGTAACGATCGCTGCCTCGCCGGGCGCCAGCCAGCCATGATATCCATTCAGCGTCGCACCTCCCTCAACTGGCAGCTAATCGCAGCGCAATTTCAGGGCTTGCAAGGTCGGCATCCGGCTACCTGGCGCATCATTCCCCGGCTGTTGTGCGCGTTTGGAGTTTCGCTGATGGTCGTCATGGCAGGGGGGTGGCTGGTATGGACAGCGCAATGGGAAGCGCTGGCCTCGGGTCAGGCTGAGGAGCTTCGTCAGAAACAAGCATTTACTGAAAAAGCAAGGCAGTCGGGACATCTGGATATCTTGCGTCAGCAAAAAATACAAGTGCAGTCGCAAGTCGACAAGCTGGAACAGCAACTACCAGGCAAGTCCGAGATGGATGCATTGCTGTCTGAAATCAATCAGGCGGGCATCAATCGCGGCCTGCAATTCGAATTGTTCAAGCCGGGTCAGGTCAGATTGCATGATTTTTATGCAGAGCTGCCGATTGAAATCAAACTCACGGGTAACTATCATGCGCTGGCAGGTTTCACGAGCGATATCGCCAATCTGCAGCGCATAGTCACACTCGACAGAATCGCCATCACACAATTACGCGAGGGTGTGCAAAGCTTCGAAGGCGTGGTTCACACTTTTCGCTACCTCGACAAGGATGAGCTGGCGGCGCAAAAGAAGATTGCCGAGGACAGCAAGAAGCGGGGAAATAAATGAAATGTCTGCGACCGGCTTGCGACGGTACGCGTCCTTGTGCGTCATTCATTTTGATAAAAATGCTCGGTCTGATGAGCACACTTCTGGTTGGCTGCAGTGATGTTCCTGAACATGATTTGCGTACCTGGATGAGCCAGACCAGGCAGCAGTCTCATCCGTTATCGGTTGAGTTGCCACCGCGTCGAGCCATCGAGGAATTTCACTATCAAGCCTCTGGCCGCCTGGATCCCTTTGATGTCACCAAAATTTCTGCATCTCTGAGCACGGAGTTCAACGCAATCGGTTTGCAACCGGATACGCGCCGCGCGCGGGAGCCGCTGGAGTCCTTTCCGCTGGACAGCCTGCGGCTAGTAGGACATATGCGTCGTCAGGGACAAGCAGTGGCACTGGTTGAGGCAGACAAGGTCATTCATCAGGTACATCTGGGCAGCCATCTCGGACCGGACATGGGCAAAGTGATCGCGATTGGCGAAAGCGCCATCGACATTGAGGAATTGGTGCAGGACGCGGGCACGACCTGGGTCAAGCGACGCGCGCGACTGGTATTGCAGGAGAAACGCTGATGAAAGCAGTTGGGTTGGCAGCAGGGCGCTGGTGCATGGGCTGCATGCTGTTTGCGTTGATGATCGCAAACACACGGGCGGAGCTCAATGCGATCACTGGTATCGAGGCTAGCCATAACGGGTCGGTACTGACACTGCGTATCCCTATGCGTCAGGCACTCGCTACACTGCCCGGAAGCTTCTCCACCGTGTCCCCGCCAAGAATTGTGCTCGATTTTCCGGATACGCTGAATGCCACCGGACAGACCCGACGAGTATTCGATGCAGGTGAGCTGCGTCATGCGGATCTGGTGCAGGCATCAGGGCGCACGCGTATTGTGCTCAATCTCAAACGTCCGCAGCAATTCAGCATGCGCGTGACAGGACAGACGCTGATGGTGATTCTGGGCGACGAGAAAGTCGGTGCAGACCAAAGTGCCCGTGCTGCGAACCTCGCGATGGAAAAGAACGCGATTGTCGATATGGATTTTCGGCGAGGGGACGGCGATACCGGACGCATCATCATTGACTTGGCAAAAACCCAGTCATCGATGGATGTGCGCCGTCAGGGTCAGTCACTCATCGTCGATTTCATGAAAACCAGTTTGCCCGAAGTACTTCGACGCAAATTGGATGTGGCTGATTTTGGTACGCCGGTGCAATTCATTACTACCCGCGCCGACGGTGACACGGTGCGCATGCTGATCGAGCCGCGTGGCCAATGGGAGCATCTGGCCTGGCAGACCGATCGGCGACTGGTACTTGAAGTGCGATCTGTCAAACCGGATGATGGCAAAACCACGACAAGCAATCGTGGCTATCGGGGTGACAAGCTATCGATGAATTTTCAAAACATCGAGGTACGTGCATTGCTGCAGGTCATTGCAGACTTCACCGGCCTCAATGTGGTTGCCAGCGACAGTGTGAACGGTAACCTCACGCTGCGGTTGAAGGACGTGCCTTGGGATCAGGCGCTCGACATCGTGATGCAGGCGCGGGGGCTGGACATGCGTCGCAATGGTAATGTGCTCTGGATCGCACCCAAGGATGAATTATTAACCAAGGAAAGGCTGGAGCTCGAGCAGCGCGCGCAGATTTCCGAGCTTGAGCCTTTGATCACCGAGACCTTTCAGCTGAATTATCAAAAAGCGGATGCCTTTCGTCAGGTCTTCGGTCTCGATGGTCAGGCCGGGCGCGGCAGCATTTTGTCGCGTCGCGGCAGTGCATCGGCTGAGCCACGTACCAACAAATTGTTTGTTACCGATACCCCCAGCCGTCTGGAGGAAGTACGCAAGCTGATACAGCTGACTGACATACCCACCCGTCAGGTCATGATCGAAGCCCGTATCGTCGAGGCAGATGACACCTTCAGCAAAAGTCTGGGCGTAAAACTCGGCTTTGCCGATCTGCGCGGTGGACGCGGTGCGGCGCCTGGTGTCAATCTGCCCGGCGCCAGTCGGCTGGCGGTCACCGGAAATTACCTCGGCGTGGGCGAGCAGACGCTGCAAGCGGCAGTGACCCAACAATCTTTTATCCCCAACACGCAATTTATTAACTTGCCTGCCGCGTCAATCAATGGCGCATCACCGGCGAGTATGGGAATCAGTCTTTTTTCTGCGAATGCCAATCGCTTTCTGAATCTTGAGCTGTCCGCGCTGGAAGCTGACGGTAAAGGGAAAATCATCTCCAGCCCACGCGTGGTCACTGCCGATCAGCAGCCGGCGCTGATCGAGCAGGGCGAGGAAATTCCTTTTCAACAGGCGACCAGTAGCGGCGCGACGTCGATTCAATTCAAGAAGGCGAATCTCAAACTGGAGGTCACGCCTCAGATTACGCCAGACGGCAACGTCATTCTGGTGGTGGATGTTGCCAAAGATTCTCGTGGTGTGGCCGTGGGCTCCAGCTTCGCCATCAACACCAAGCACGTCAAAACGAATGTGCAGGTCGAGAATGGCGGTACGGTGGTCCTGGGCGGCATTTTCACGCAGACCGAGATCGACAGTGAGCTCAAAGTGCCGCTGTTGGGCGATATCCCGGTGCTGGGTCGTCTGTTCCGCAGTACGCGCCGCACCCGGGATCAGACCGAACTGCTGATCTTCATCACACCCCGCATCGTTACGGATTCGCCCATAGCGCGATGAATCGGACGGGTCCGGGTTGGCGCCCGTATCTGGTCGGCGGATGCGATAAACTGTTGTCTTTCCGGGGAAATATGCCCGACTGGCGGCAATAATGCAGAATTCAACGAACAATATCTTCCTGGTCGGCTTGATGGGCTCAGGCAAGACGACGATAGGGCGCTCGCTGGCAAAGAAACTGAATTTGCGTTTTATCGACGCAGATCAGGAAATCGAGGCGAGAACCGGTGCGTCCATTCCGCTGATTTTTGAAATCGAAGGCGAAGCCAGTTTTCGTCAGCGCGAGGCAGATGTCATACGCGATCTCACCGAACAGCAAGGGGTCGTGCTGGCGACCGGCGGTGGTGCGGTGCTGAATGACACCAGCCGGCAGCTTCTGCGCGAGCGCGGGACGGTGATTTATCTGCGTGCATCCGTGGCCAGCATTCTTCAGCGCACCAGCCATGACAAAAATCGCCCCTTGCTGCAGACCGCTGATCCGAGAGCGAAAATAGAAGAGCTTTCGCGTGTGCGGGCGCCGCTCTATGAGGAAATCGCACACATCATCATCGAAACCGGCAGGCCAAATGTCCATTCCGTTGTTCATAACATTCTTTCGCAACTAGAGAGCAACACCCCCAACCCGCAGGTTGACATTGAATTATCAACCAACGCCGATAACCGCGAAGCCGAATCCGATTCCCTGCCATGACATCAACTCATTCTGTTTTTGCGGATCTCACGGTATCACTGGGAGAGCGTAGTTATCCCATCATCATCGGACGTCATTTGCTGGACCAACCGGACTTTGCGAAACATATTCCCGGCAAGCGTGTGGCTATCGTTACGAATACGGTGGTTGCGCCTCTTTATCTTCAGCGGCTGACCACCATGCTTGAGGCTGCTGGCAAGCAGTGCCTCTCCATCGTGCTGCCTGATGGAGAAGAAGAAAAAAATGTCGACAATCTGATGCGCATTTTTGATGCACTGCTTGAAAATAAATGTGACCGCAAGACGACGCTGTTGGCGTTGGGTGGTGGTGTGATTGGCGATATGACCGGTTTTGCTGCGGCTACGTATATGCGCGGTGTACCATTCGTGCAAATCCCCACGACCCTGCTGGCCCAAGTAGATTCTTCAGTCGGCGGCAAGACAGCGATCAATCATCCGCTCGGAAAAAATATGATTGGTGCGTTTTACCAGCCGCAATCGGTACTGGCCGACACCACCACGTTGTCCACGCTGCCCCAGCGCGAACTCTCTGCCGGGCTCGCTGAAGTCATCAAGCACGGCGCCATCATTGATGCAGCATTTTTTAGCTGGCTGGAAGCGCACATGGACAAGCTCATGGCGCGCGATGATGCAGCGCTGGCGCACGTGATTCAGCGGTCTTGTGAAATCAAGGCGGATGTCGTGCGACAGGATGAGCGTGAATCAGGCTTGCGCGCCATTCTTAATTTTGGGCACACCTTCGGCCATGCGATTGAAGCGGGAATGGGATACGGTGAGTGGTTGCATGGCGAAGCGGTGGGTTGCGGTATGGTGATGGCGGCAGATTTGTCGCATCGGCTGGGCTATCTGTCAGCGCAAGACAAGTCGCGTATTACCGCACTCGTGAAAGCCGCTGGCCTCCCTGTAGTCGCGCCTGATCTGGGGGCCGACCGCTGGCTGGAGTTGATGGAGGTTGACAAGAAAAATGAAGGTGGAGAAATCAAATTCATTCTGCTCAAGCCGCTGGGTCAGGCCGTGATCACGAGTGCTCACAACGATCTGTTGCAGGCCACCCTGTCGGCGTGTGTCGGGCAGGTATCGTGATGGCTGATTTCGAGGGGCATCTTGCGCCGTACGCGGCCCGTTCAGCCCTGTCTCGCGGTCGCCATTTTGTCGAAGGCGCTTCCGATACCCGCAGTGAGTTTCAGCGCGACCGCGACCGCATCATTCATTGCACCGCTTTTCGTCGTCTTGAGTACAAGACACAGGTGTTCGTCAATCACGAGGGTGATTTATTCCGCACGCGGCTAACGCACAGTATCGAGGTTGCGCAGATTGCGCGTTCGCTCGCGCGCAATCTGCAACTCAATGAAGATCTGGTCGAAGCGATCTCGCTGGCCCATGATTTGGGGCATACGCCCTTCGGTCACGCAGGACAGGATGCACTGAACGCCTGCATGAAAGCCTATGGCGGCTTCGAGCACAATCTGCAGAGTCTGCGTGTGATCGACAAGCTGGAGCAGCGGTATGGCGCGTTTGATGGTCTCAATCTCATGTTTGAAACGCGTGAGGGCGTGCTCAAGCACTGCTCACTGCCCAATGCAGAACCTTTGGGGGAAATCGGTCGCCGCTTCATCGAGCGCAAGCAGCCCAGCCTCGAAGCGCAGCTGGCCAATCTGGCCGACGAGATTGCGTATAACAACCACGATATTGATGACGGTCTTCGTTCGGGCTTGCTGACCACGGTACAGCTCGATGAGGTCACTCTGTATGGGCGCTACTGGCTGCTGGTACAGAAGGAGTTTCCGGGCATTCAGGGTCGGCGCGCCATTAACGAAACGGTTCGTCGCATGATTAATGCGCTGGTTGTTGATCTGATCGATACCTCGCGTACGCAGATCCGCGATGCCGGCGTGAAGTCGATCGACGATGTGCGCAATGCATCAGCACTGATTGCCTTCTCCGACAACATGAAACAGGAAGCGCAAGAACTCAAGCGCTTCCTCAGGACGAATCTCTATCAGCACTATGTGGTCAACCGCATGACCAGCAAGGCCCGACGCATTGTCACTGACTTGTTTAATATCTTCCTCGAAGGCCCGCAGCTGATGCCGCCTGATTATCAGGCGAACGGCGGGAATATAGACGAGCAGGCGCGCAAGGTGGCCGATTACATCGCAGGCATGACCGATCGCTATGCCATGCGTGAATACCGGCGATTATTTGCTGTCGATGAGATCTGATCAGGCAATCATCTGAAACGCGGGTTTCAACACGGGTTCATCGTCTATTTACTTCAGCGTGCGCAATGGATGCGCATAAGCCGGCCATGCACTTTCAAAGAAACGCTCTACCATCACCGGCGTAACTTCGGCTAGCGTTGGCGGATGCCACTTCGGCGAGTGATCTTTGTCTATCGCCAGCGCGCGTACGCCTTCAATCACCTCGCCGTACTCGAAACAGCGCCTGACCATGGTGCGTTCCATACGCAGACAGTCACCCATGCTCATCGTTGCTGCACGTCGCAGCTGAGACAGGGTCACACACATCATCAGGGGTGAGCGTTTGCGCATCATCTCCAGAGTTTTGCCGGCAAAGTCGCTGGCGTCCTCAGACAGCGATGCCATCAGCTCGGCAATCGAATTGCCTGAGAAATGTCGTTCAATCGCTTCTCCCACCCCCGCAAGACGACTGTTTGATGGATCCGCTTGTGAGGCGAAAGGTGCCGCGAAACGCGCGATAGCCTCGCGCAGACCGCCGGGCGACGATGCGATGACAATCGCCTGCAAAGCGGGCAGTTCAGCAGCCGGTACAAATACATCAGCCAGCCCGGCATACAGCGCATCGGAGGCAGCGATCATGTCACCCGTCACCCCCAGATAGGTACCGAGTTGTCCGTTCGCATGCGACAAAAAGTGCCCGCCACCCACATCAGGGAAAAGTCCGATTCCAACTTCGGGCATGGCCATTTTCGTGCGCTCGGTGACGACACGGATTCGCGCCGCTGGTCCGGCCTGCGCAATGCCCATACCGCCACCCATAACGACGCCATCCATCAGCGCGATATAGGGTTTGGGGTAATGGTGAATCAGATGGTTGAGCGCATATTCTTCGGTAAAAAAATCCTCAATCAGTGCCGCGCCCTCGGTCGCTGTCGCTTTACCTTTTTGATAGAAAAAACGGATATCGCCGCCTGCACAGTAGGCTTTTTCGCTGCTGCTGCGAACGAGTACGCAATGAATGTCTGACTGATCTCGCCAGTCCAGCAAAGCGCCGGTCATGGTGCGAACCATGTCGAGTGTGAGTGAATTCAGCGCACTGGGACGGTTCAGCGTGATGATGCCGGTGTGACCGCTAACTTCAGCCAATACAAGGTCGCTCATAAGTTGTTGTCAGCCGAGTGGTAAGTCAAAAAACGTGAGTTTATCGGGAATGCGTGACTTTGCGCTTTGCATGCGGGAAAGGTGGTCTTTGGCGCAGGGATAGCCTGTATTGGCGTGGGAATGATTCTGCGTACCGTCACGGGCTCGAAAAAAAGGGGCGCGACTGCGCCCCGTGACAAGGTTGTGGTTTGAGTCAGGCCGCTTCCGTCTCCGGGCCGGAGTAGCGCTTGATGCCTTCATGCTGGTGGTCTTGAATCTTGTCCTTGTGTTTCAAAACCTGTCGGTCCAGCTTGTCCATGAGCAGATCGATGGCGGCGTACATGTCTTGGGCTTCGCTCTCGACATGCAAATCCTTGCCGCGCAAATGCAAATTGATTTCTGCACGCTGGCGTTTTTCTTTTTCTGTCAGGGAGTCGATGGAGAGTGTAACGGTCACGTCAATGACATTGTCAAAATGACGCTTGATACGTTCGAGCTTGCTTTCAACATAAGCTCGCAAGGCGGGGGTAAGGTCCAGATGATGCCCACTAATTTTCAGATTCATACAGAGTGCTCCTTGGTATGGCGTTGCTGTCGTTTTTGCAAATCATCGGAGGGTGATTCGCGGAGCGGCCAGCAACGGTTAAAAACTCGGGAAGCTACAAAGACTTGCGCAGGTTGACCGGAGGAATTTTCAGCGCTTCGCGGTACTTTGCTACCGTGCGTCTCGCTACGACCATTCCCTGTTCAGCCAGCATATCCGTAATTTTGCTATCGGAAAACGGGTTTTTGGTGTCCTCAGCTCCTATCAGTTGTTTGATTAAAGCACGTATGGCGGTCGAGGAAGCCTCGCCACCCGCTTCAGTGGCAACGTGGCTGCCAAAGAAGTATTTCAATTCGAACATGCCATGGGGCGTCAGCATGTATTTTTGCGTGGTAACACGGGAAATCGTGCTCTCATGCAAGCCCAGTGTATCAGCAATTTCCCGCAGTACAAGCGGCTTCATGGCGACTTCTCCGTGGGAGAAGAAATTCCGTTGTCGCTCCACTATCGCCTGGGCTACCCGCAGTATCGTGTCAAAGCGCTGGCGCATGTTTTTGATCAGCCATTTGGCTTCCTGAAGCTGCGAGGTCAGTGATCCCTCACCCTTGTTTTGCTTGAGGATATTGGCATACATGGCGTTGACTCGCAGCTTGGGCATGACGTCCCGGTTCAGCGTCACTTGCCACCCGTTTTTTGCACGTTTGACAATCACATCCGGCACCACATAATCCGACGCATCGCCCGCATACGGGGCGCCTGGATGTGGGTTGCACGACTTGATTACCACCTGTGCTTCGCGCAAGTCCTCGTCGTCGCAATCCAGTGCCTTCTTGAGCTTGTTGAACTCACGCTGGGCGAATAGTTCAAGGTAATTTTCCACCAGCAAGAGCGCCATCCGGCGCGTTACGAAGGGCACCTTTTCCATGCGTCGGATTTGCAGTGACAGGCATTCGGAGGCATTGCGTGCGCCGACCCCGGCCGGATCGAAACTCTGCAGCAACTTGAGCGCGACCTGCATTTCGTCCATGTCGATGTCGAGCTCTTCCGGAAGGCGGCCGTGAATGTCTTCCAATGGCTCCTCCAGATAGCCATTGTCATCCAAGGCCTCGATCAATAGCTCCACCAGCGCTCGGTCGCGACGATTGTCGACCGTGACCGAGAGTTGCTCCAGAAGATGCTCGCGCAGCGTGGATTCATGTGCTTCGAGCTGCGGACGCGAATCATCATCTTCGGGTGACTTGGACGAGCGCGCCACATCATCAAAGCTCCATTCGGCTTCAGCGCCGCCACCTTCTTCGCCCTGCGCGGGCGCATCGAGCGCACCCTCAGGCGCGGCGCTCGCATCGCTACCGGGTTCTGTTTCGGTAGAGGAGGCGGTCGGTGCCTGGCTGATGGCGCCATCGCTTAACAGGCGTATCGAGTTGTCGAGGGGATCGTCGAGCCGCTCCAGCAAGGGGTTATCCGTGAGCATTTGCTCCAGTTCCTGATGCAGTTCCAGCGTAGAGAGCTGCAGCAATCGTATCGATTGTTGCAGCTGTGGCGTTAACGCCAGATGCTGTGAAACGCGGAGCTGTAGGGTCTGCTTCATCGTAGCTGGCCCTTACATCCTGAAATGTTCGCCGAGATACACCCGACGAACTGACTCATTGGTAATGATGTCCTCCGGACTACCCGAGGCCAGTACCGAGCCTTGATTGATGATGTAAGCACGATCGCAAATGCCGAGAGTTTCTCGCACGTTGTGGTCCGTGATCAGCACACCGATACCACGCGCTTTGAGAAAGCGCACGATACGCTGAATCTCGATGACCGCAATCGGATCGACGCCCGCGAAGGGCTCATCAAGCAGGATGAAGCGCGGGTTGCTTGCGAGTGCGCGCGCGATTTCTACGCGGCGACGTTCGCCTCCCGATAGCGACAACGCTGGGTTCTCACGCAAACTGGCGATCTGCAATTCTTCCAGCAAGGTATCGAGCCTCTGGTCGATTTCAGCCTGAGTGAGTGGTTTGCCATCGGATTTTTGTAATTCCAGCACCGCGCGAATGTTGTCCTCTACCGACAGCTTGCGAAAAACGGAGGCCTCTTGCGGCAGGTAAGACAGGCCGAGTTCAGCACGGCGATGAATGGGTAGTCTGGAAATGCGCTCACCATCCAGCAGAATCTCGCCTGCCTCCGATGGCACCAGCCCCACAATCATGTAGAACGAGGTTGTCTTGCCTGCGCCATTGGGTCCGAGCAGACCGATGACTTCGCCGCTGACGACATCAAGTGATACGTCTTCCACAACGCGACGCACACCATAACTCTTCTGCAGGTTGCGTACGCTCAGGGTGCTGGAGGCGCTTGGGGGCATTGTTTATTTTTCTGCGTTACGTGGCTGGATGATGACCCGCACCCTGCCGGTGCCGGGCTTGCTTTCGCCACCGGTCGAGTTGGTCACGGTATAAAACTCGGTTTTGCTGTCGTAGGATACGAATTCGCCTTCGACCTCATCGGTCACTTTGCCGGCGTCTGTCATCTTTACTTTTGCGTTCTTGAACAGCTTTGCGATTTCGGTTTTGGTGTCATATTCGATGCGATCAGCAGCACTGCCATCAATCCACATATCTTTACCGCCATCACGCCGTTGGCGAAACTTGGTGACACCCCCTGGTGCGGCATACAGTGTTGCAAATTGATTGCCTGCCGCATCCTTGCGTACCGTCATTTTTTCGGCGTACATCACCAGTGTGCCGCGCGTCAGAACGACGTTGCCAGTAAAGATATTGGTTTGCTTGGATTCGTCGTAGGTGCCATGATTGGCTTCGACCTGTGTCGGTTTGTCGAAATCTGCTTTCTCTGCATGCGCAGCCTGCACCATGACCGCACCGATGAGGGCTGCAAAAATTGCTCGGATCTTGTGGTGCTGGGAATGATTGTTCATCACGTTTCTCCTTGAAATCGAGCACAAGCTATTGGCTTATTGCCTTTTTGGCGGTAGATAAATCCCACTGACGCTGCTCTCCAGCGTGAGCTGGCGTGTTGCATTATTGGCGACCATGCCGGTTCCCGACAAACGCATGCTGCCAACGCGGATGTCGACATGCCGATCCGTTGTCACGATATCTTTTTTTGGCAGTACCAGCATGTACTCGGAAGTCACTGTCAGTGGTTCATCGCCCCGGGTCTGTGCTCGCTCGAGCATGACGTTATCGATCAATCGGACTTCAGTCTGGTCACCGTTGATCGTGGCGGTTTCCGCTCGCAAGGTGGTGGGCGGTCGGGTCGGCGAGAAGTTGCGAACGACCGGCTTCTCAATGACGCTATGCTTGTCTGCAGGGTAGTGGGTCATTTTCACGCCCTCTACCCTGGATACCACGAGGCCTTGTGCATCCAGTGTCGAATAGGTGAAGTTTTCGACAAAATAGTCTGGCGCCGTACTATTGATTTTCGATGGCGTGCTGCCTGCCGATTGATTGCTGAGTTCAACCAGCCAGAAGCTGCCGGCTGCCAGCAACGACGCGAACCCCAGCAACACCAGAGCCGGTATACGCTGATGGACACGGCTCGTCATGCGAGATACGGTGCCAGCGCCGCCTCGTAGTTATTTTGTGCGCGCAAAATGAAATCACATACCTCGCGTACTGCGCCGAGGCCGCCGCTGGCTTGCGCCACATAGTGTGCGCGTGAACGGACTTCGTCGTGACCGTTAGGCACACTGGCGGCAAAAGCGACCCGGGTCATCACGGGCAGGTCAATGACATCGTCGCCCATGAAGCCGCAGTCCTGTGCGGTGAGTCCGGTTTCAGCGAGCAGAGTTTCGAATGCCGAGCGCTTGTCATGGATGCCCTGCAGCACGATGCTGATACCCAGATCGGCCGCTCGCTTGGCCACGACAGGGGACTGTCGCGCGCTGATGATGGCAGTCTTGACGCCTGACTGCTGCAGCAGCTTGATCCCATGCCCGTCGAGTACATTGAATGTCTTCAGGATTTCGCCATCACTGCCGTAACGCAGGCGCCCATCGGTCAGCACGCCATCCACATCAAATACCATCAGCCTGACTTGTTTCGCGCGCTCAGTCGCTGTGGGTTGTTGGGTAGGCTGCATCAAATCACCTTGGCGCGCGTCAGGTCGTGGATGTGCAGCGCGCCTACCAGCAGACCATCGGTGTCCGCGACCAGCACCTGATTGATGCGATGGGATTCCATCAGGTCTACCGCTTCTACGGCGAGCTGTTCCGGGTGTACCCGCCGCGGATCCTTGCGCATCAGATCGCCGATGGCTGTGCGTGAAAAATCCTTGCCTTCCTCAATCAAGCGACGCAGGTCACCGTCCGTAAAAATGCCCACCACGCGAAATGCATCATCAACCACAGCGGTCATCGCCATGCCTTTGCGCGTGACCTCAATCAGTGCTTCCGGCAGGCTCATTTCGGGGCGCACCGCGGGAATATCATTCCCGGTGCGCATCACATCCCGCACGTGAGTGAGCAGGCGCCGGCCGAGCGCGCCGCCGGGATGGGACCGGGCAAAATCTTCTTCCCGGAAGCCGCGAGCATCCAGCAAAGCGACCGCCAGCGCGTCGCCCAGCGCCAAGGTGGCGGTGGTGCTTGCGGTCGGTGCCAGATTGAGTGGACAGGCCTCACGGGCCACGGCGACATTGAGGTGGACGTCGGCAAGCTTCGCCAGAGGCGACTGCGGATTGCCCGTCATTGAAATCAGCTTGGCGCCCATGCGCTTGACCACCGGCAGGATGGCCATGAGCTCATCTGACTGTCCGGAATAGGAGATAGCGATCATGGCATCGGCTTCGGTCACCATGCCCAAATCGCCGTGCGCTGCCTCTGCAGGATGGACAAACAGCGCCGGGGTACCCGTGGAGGCGAGGGTGGCGGCGATCTTGCGCGCGATATGCCCGGACTTACCCATCCCGGAAACGGCGACCCGACCCGTGCAGCCAAGCAGCAGCGCGGTAGCTTGTGCGAAGGGGTCATCTGCAGATTCGGTCAGCCGACGCATCATCGCAAGGACGGCGTCGGCCTCGATTTGCAGGGTCTCTCGCGCAAGTTTCAACGCGCGTAATGCAGCAACGTTGTCAAATTGATGCGAAGAATTTTGCTCATGCGGTAAACTCATGTGCAAAGTATAGCCCAAGATCCAAAGCAAAAAACCTGCCAGACGCAAGAAAACCTTGCCGGGCGGTGGCTTGCAGCGAATTCCGTCTTGCAACGCGTCTCGTCATTTGCGGCCCGGTAGACACCCATGTATTCAGCCCTTGAACTCACTCTGATTCTGCTCGTCGCTGCGGTGCTTGGGGTCGTGGCATTTCGCATGATGCATTTGCCGCCCATGCTGGGGTATTTGTCGGTGGGCATCCTGATTGGGCCTCATGCGCTGGGCCTGGCATCCAACAGTCCTGCCACCCACACACTGGCCGAGTTCGGCGTCGTTTTCCTGATGTTTTCCATCGGCCTTGAGTTTTCCTTGCCCAAGCTCAAGTCCATGCGGCGAAACGTATTCGGTCTGGGTATGGCGCAAGTGGTGGTCACGATTCTTGTGACGATGTTGTGCGGCGGTTTGCTCGCGAAATTTTTGCCAAAGATTTTTGATATTGGCTGGAGTGCGTCACTGGCGCTGGGCGGCGCGCTTTCCATGTCTTCCACGGCCATCGTACTCAAGCTCCTGACAGAAAAACTCGAACTTGAGAGCGAACACGGACGCCGCATCACCAGCATTTTGCTGTTTCAGGATTTGGCGGTCGTGCCGTTGCTGATTCTGGTGCCTGCGCTCGCGCATCCCGGAGCGGACATTGTCGAGGATCTTGCCTGGGCCGGACTCAAGGCCGTCTTCGTGCTCACGCTGCTGCTCACTTTCGGGCAAGTGCTGCTGCGCCGTTGGTTCAGGATTGTCGTTCAGCGACGCTCGCAGGAGCTCTTCATGCTCAACCTGCTGCTGATCACCCTGGGTGCGGCCTGGATTACCGAGATTGCCGGACTGTCGCTTGCCTTGGGCGCCTTCATTGCGGGCATGCTCATCTCCGAGACCGAGTACCGACTTCAGGTGGAAGAAGATATCAAGCCTTTCCGCGACGTGTTGCTCGGACTGTTTTTCATCACCGTTGGCATGCTGCTCGACATGCGTCTGGTGATTGACAACTGGCTGTTGGTACTGGTGCTGCTGATCGTGCCACTACTGATCAAGTTTGGTCTGATTGCCCTGCTGGCCAGATTGTTTGGTGCCTCCCCGGGCGTTGCGCTGCGTACCGGTCTGGGTCTGGCGCAAGGCGGTGAATTCGGCTTCGTGCTGCTCAATCAGGCGGGTGCGCTGGGGCTGGTCGACGCGAATCTTGTGCAGTTGATCCTGGCGGCCGTGGTCTTGTCGATGCTTGCTACCCCGTTTATTTTTGCCAATGCTGATCGCATTGTGATGAAGCTCTCTGCCAATGAGTGGATGCATCAATCACTCGCACTCACGCGCATCGCCTCCCGTACCATCAGCGAAGAGAAGCATATTCTCATAGCGGGCTTTGGTCGTAGTGGCCAGAGTCTGGCCCGCTTGCTGGAAGAAGAAAAAATCGCCTATCACGCACTGGATCTTGATCCCCAGCGTGTACTCGAGGCACAAAACGCAGGCTGGCAAGTGTCTTATGGCGACGCAAGTCGTCGTGAAAGTCTGATGGCGGCAGGTATTCATCGTGCGGCGGCGTTGGTGATTACTTATGCCGACACGCAAATGGCGCTCAAAACACTGCACTTTGCCAATGAGCTTGCGCCAGCGCTGCCGGCCATTGTGCGTAGTGTGGGCGAAGATGATCTGGATAAATTGCGGGCGGGCGGCGCAGATGAAGTGGTACCGGAGGCGATTGAGGGTAGTTTGATGCTCGCTTCCCATGCACTACTGCTCATGGGTGTGCCTTTGCGTCGTGTTGTGCAGCGCGTTCAGGCGGCACGAAGCGAACGTTATGCGTCATTGCGAGGCTATTTCCATGGTGTCGACGATCTTGCCGATGATGAGGAGCATCTGCAGGTGCGGCTGCATTCCGTCCCCTTGCACGGCAATGCCGCTGCGATTGGCAAGACACTCGCTTCTTTGAATCTCTCCGTGCTGGGCGCTGAAATTACGGCGGTACGGCGGGGCAAGATTCGCTTGCCGTTTTCTGCCGACATGCAACTCGACGCCGGTGATGTGGTTGTGCTGCGTGGCGCCGCGGAGGCGATCGAGCGCGCAGAAAAGCAGTTGCTCTGAGTCGCCCCAATCGAAGCGCTTGTCCGGCAGTTCGCAATCAGGCGCGCTTCTTTTCTTTTTTGGGTAACAGCAAGGGTGCCAGATATTTGCCGGTAAAGCTGACCGTATTTTTTGCCACCTGATCCGGTGTGCCGCTGGCAATGATCTGTCCACCGCCTGCGCCGCCCTCAGGCCCGAGATCCACCAGCCAGTCCGCTGTTTTGATCACATCGAGGTTGTGCTCAATGATGACGACCGTGTTGCCCTGATCGCGCAAGCGATGTATCACTTTCAGCAAGAGTGCAATGTCATGAAAGTGCAGTCCCGTGGTGGGTTCATCGAGGATGTACAGTGTACGTCCAGTGTCGCGTTTGGAGAGTTCCAGTGACAGCTTCACGCGCTGCGCCTCGCCACCCGAGAGGGTCGTCGCACTTTGTCCCAGGCGAATGTAGCCCAGGCCCACATCGAGCAAGGTCTGCAATTTGCGAGCGATCAGGGGTACGGGTTTGAAAAACGTGTGGGCATCTTCGACCGTCATCTCGAGCACATCGGTGATGTTCTTGCCTTTGTACTGTACTTCCAGTGTTTCGCGGTTGTAGCGCTTGCCATGGCACACATCGCAAGGCACATACACATCGGGCAGAAAGTGCATCTCCACTCTAAGCACGCCATCACCCTGACAGGATTCGCAGCGACCACCTTTGACGTTGAATGAAAACCGGCCGGCAGCGTAGCCACGCTCTTTCGCCTGCGGTACGGTCGAGAACAATTCACGAATCGGCGTGAACAAGCCGGTGTAGGTGGCCGGATTCGACCGCGGCGTACGCCCTATGGGCGCCTGATCGACAGAAATCACTTTGTCGAAATGTTCGAGTCCCGTGACTTTGTCGTATTCCGATGGTTCGGCCTGAGAGCCGTAAAGATGGCGGGCCAGGACACGGTAGAGCGTGTCGTTGACCAGCGATGATTTTCCTGAGCCGGACACGCCAGTGACGCAGGTCAGCAGGCCAACGGGCAGTTCGAAGTCCACCGCTTTGAGGTTGTTGCCGCGCGCGCCGCTGATGACCAGTTGCTTTTTCAGGTCGGGCTTGATGCGTTGTTCCGGCACCGCGATGGAGAGACTGCCATTGAGGTACTGGGCAGTCAGCGACTCGCGATTTTTGAGGATGTCAGCCAGCGTTCCGTGCGCGATGACTTCGCCGCCATGCACGCCTGCACCCAATCCCATATCCACCACATGATCGGCGCAACGAATTGCGTCTTCATCATGTTCGACCACCAGTACTGTGTTGCCGATATCACGCAAGTGTTTCAATGTCGCGATCAGCCGGTCGTTATCCCGCTGATGCAAACCGATCGAGGGTTCATCGAGTACATACATCACGCCTGTCAGGCCTGAACCGATTTGCGAGGCGAGCCGGATGCGCTGCGCTTCGCCACCTGACAAGGTATCCGCACTGCGATCCAATGACAGGTACTCCAGGCCCACGTTGTTCAAGAATTTCAGTCTCGAGATGATTTCGCGAATGATGCGCTCGGCGATTTCTTTTTTTGCGCCCTTGAGTTTCAAGGTTTCGAAAAATTCCAGCGTGCCGCGCAGCGGCATGGCAGCGACCTGATAAATCGCGCGTTGCTGAGTGCCGGTACCAACCTTGACAAAACGGGCTTCCACACGCAGTCGCGTACCGTCGCACTCGGGGCATTGCTGTTCATTGATAAATTTGGACAGCTCTTCCTTGACCGCCAGTGAATCAGTTTCGCGATAACGACGCTCCAGGTTGATGACAACACCTTCAAAGCTGTGTTCCTTGATCACTGTGCGGCCGCGCTCGTTCACATAGGCAAAAGGTATTTTTTCCTTGCCCGAGCCATACAAAACAACGTGCTGCGCTTTTTCAGGCAAGTTCTCGAATGGCACATCGACATCGAATTGGTAATGCTTGGCCAGCGAGGACAGCATCTGGAAGTAAAACTGGTTCCGCCTGTCCCAGCCTTTAACGGCACCTGAGGCCAGCGATAGATTCGGAAAAGCGACGATGCGTTTTGGATCAAAAAATTCGATATGCCCGAGGCCATCACATTCCGGGCAGGCGCCCATGGGATTATTGAACGAGAACAGGCGCGGTTCTAATTCCTGGAGCGAGTAGCCACAAATTGGACAGGCAAATTTATTCGAAAAAACTTGTTCGCGGCCACTGTCCATATCCAGCGCAATCGCACGACCATCGGCCAGCCGCAGCGAGGTTTCAAAGCTCTCGGCAAGCCGCTGCTTGATATCGCTTTTGACTTTGACGCGATCAATCACGACATCAATCGTGTGTTTCTCTGTTTTTTTCAGCTTCGGCAAATCGTCGGCTTCATAAATTTTGGTTTTGCCGGTGCCGCTCTGTATGCGGAAGCGCACGAAGCCTTGGGCTTGCATTTGCTCGAAGAGATCGCCGTGCTCGCCTTTGCGATTGGCGATGACAGGCGCCAGAATCATTAATTTGGTGTCCTCCGGCATGGCCAGCACCGTGTCCACCATCTGCGACACCGATTGCGCTGCCAGCGGATTTTCCGGATGATCCGGGCAGTGCGGTGTGCCGACGCGCGCATACAGCAAGCGCAGATAATCGTGGATTTCCGTCACCGTGCCGACTGTTGAGCGCGGATTATGCGACGTGGCTTTTTGTTCTATCGATATCGCCGGGGACAGGCCTTCGATCATGTCCACATCGGGCTTTTCCATCAACTGCAGAAACTGGCGCGCGTAGGCAGAGAGCGATTCGACATAGCGCCGCTGGCCTTCCGCGTACAGCGTGTCGAAGGCCAGCGATGATTTTCCCGAGCCCGAGAGTCCGGTAATGACGATCAGTTTATTGCGCGGCAGATCGAGACTGATGTTTTTCAGGTTGTGGGTGCGTGCACCCCGAATGCGGATTTCTTCCATGCGCTGATTTAGCCTTGAGTACACCGGGTTGGTGCTTTTTTGCAAAAACCGCAGCTGATTGAGCGCGGATCAACCTGTTACTATAACGGGTTTTCGTAACCCGCTGACGGCTCCGCTTATTGTCGTGTCCGTCTCGCCTTTCTTATGTCTTCAAAGACGGTCCCCGACGACTCCCGAATGACGGCGCTCGAAGTGCGTGCCAGCGTATCTCTGGCATCGGTGTTTGGTTTGCGGATGCTCGGGCTGTTTCTCATACTGCCTGTCTTCGCTGTTCATGCCAAAACTCTGCCGGGTGGCGAGAGTGCTGTACTCGTGGGTCTGGCAATGGGCATGTATGGCCTGACGCAGGCCATAGGGCAGATTCCGTTCGGTATCGCCTCAGATCGCTTCGGAAGAAAGCGCATCATCCTGATTGGCTTGGTGCTGTTCATTCTCGGGTCTCTGATTGCGGCAGTCGATGAAAGCATTTATTGGGTGATTGTGGGTCGCGCAGTGCAGGGCGCTGGCGCAGTATCTGCCGCCGTCACCGCACTCATCGCCGACTCGACCCGTGATGAGCACCGCACGAAGGCCATGGCGCTGGTCGGGGCATCGATCGGTCTGACGTATGCCGCATCGCTGGTGCTTGCCCCCTTGTTGTATACATCGGTCGGCATGCGAGGCATGTTTTTGCTGGTCGCGGTGTTAGCGCTTTGTGCGATCGCGTTGGTGATTTTTGTTGCGCCACAAGCGCCGCCACGTTCTCCTGAAACGGTGTCATTCAACACCGTGGTTCGCGATCCTGAATTGATGCGCATGAATTTTGGTGTCTTTGCACTCCATGCGATACAAATGTCGATGTTTGTCGTTTTGCCGAATATCCTGGTCAGCGCAGCTGGCATCCCCATCGATCAGCATTGGAAAATTTATTTACCCGTTGTGCTGGTATCTTTCATTTTGATGTTGCCGCCGATTTTTCTGGGCGAAAAGCGTGGCCGCATGAAGCATGTGTTTGTCTCGGCAATAGCCTTGCTGTTACTGGTTGAGATAGCCTTGCGAGCGGCCGTCACCCAGGCATCGCTGTCGTTTGAAATGGTGGTGATGCTGCTGCTGGCCTTTTTCGTTGCGTTCAATATTCTCGAAGCCAGCCAGCCTTCACTGGTGTCTCGCCTGGCACCGGATGGCGCCCGCGGTGCGGCGCTGGGTGTGTACAACACCATGCAGGCAATCGGATTGTTTGCTGGTGGCGCAGGCGGTGGTCTGCTTGCGCAGTACTTCGGCGGCCCCGCAGTGTTTACGGCGGGCTGTCTGCTGATTGTCGGCTGGCTTATAATTGCGGCTTCCATGAAAAACCTGCCTCGTCGTGCGCGACACGAGGCTGTTCCCACCTGAGTGTCCCACTCTGTTACGCGTTTTCCTGACAGGAGAAGTCTATGGCATCGGTCAATAAAGTTACTATTGTTGGCAATCTGGGGCGTGATCCCGAAACACGTTACATGCCCAGCGGTGATGCGATGACCAATATTGCAGTAGCCACGACGGACAAATGGAAAGACAAGACCACGGGTGAACAAAAAGAAGCGACGGAATGGCACCGTATTGCCTTCTTTGGCAAGCTGGCCGAAATTGCCGGCCAGTACCTTAAAAAAGGGTCGCAAGTGTATGTCGAGGGCAAGCTTCGCACACGCAAGTGGACTGATAAAGAGGGTATCGAAAAATACACGACGGAGATCATCGCTGACTCCATGCAAATGCTGGGTAGTCGTCAGGGTATGGGTGGTGGCAGTGCTGCGATGGACGAAGGCAGCTTTGGTGGTGGTGCCCCGGAATCGCGTCCATCGGCCCCGGCATCGCGTGCGCCTTCAAAGCAGGCGCCCAATCTGTCCGATATGGATGACGATATTCCCTTCTGAAAGTCGACCCGGCGCAATCGCTGCGCTCGCTTCTGGCGGCGCGGTGGCCGGATCATCATCTTCTCAAGTCTGAGACTTCCATGGCCCGCTTGCCGCGCCTCGTCATACCCAACCACCTGCACCATCTGATCGCACAGGGTCACAACGACCAGCTGGTCGTTCGTGATGAGGCGGACTGTCGTGTATTTCTGGACTGGCTGCGCCAGGCTGCCCAACAGTCTCGGGTGGCGATTCATGCTTATGTTTTGCTGCCGAGCCGCTTGCAGCTGCTCGCTACGCCGGCCGATGAGTCAGGTCTGAGCCGGATGATGCAGTCTCTCGGTCGCCTCTATGTGCCTTATTTCAATGCGCGCTACGGCCGAACCGGCAGTTTATGGGAAGGTCGTTTCCGTGCCACGGTGCTGGAGCCGGCTGCGTACTTCGTGCCCTGTGCGCATTTGATTGAATATCAGCCAGTGAGCAGCGGGCTCGTGTCGGATATCGGCGCCTACTCGTGGTCCAGTCATGGCCATCATGTCGGGCATCGCAAAGAACCCTGGCTCACCGATCATCCCGCGTACTGGGCGCTGGGCAATACGCCGTTCGAACGGGAGGCTGCCTATCAGCAAATCAGCCAATCTCCCGCCAGTGGCGCGCTGAGCGAAAAGATTCTGGAGGCCACCAGAAAAGCCTGGGCTTTGGGATCCGACGAGTTTTGCCGCCGCCTTGCCAAACTTACGCTCCGTCGTTTGGCGCCGGCTAAGCGCGGTCGCCCGCCCAAGGCGACTGTCGGGCAGGGCGTGGTCGTCAAGCCGCCAGCAAAAGCCGGATCCACCCGATCCGCCTCACGTCCGAGAGCGGATATGCCGAAAAAAGCCAATTGATTTGATGCAAGATAGGGCAAATGCCGCACCAGCATTAATCTGACCCTATTTAATTGCGCATGGTTTTGATTGGCGATTTAATGGGTATCCGACCCTAATTTTTTCGATTGCTGTTCGTTTTGCATTGCACTATCCTTGTCGTCCCTTTTCAATGGCTGTGGGAGTACTGCGATGCAAGCCCAAGGTTTATATGATCCGTCAAACGAACACGACGCCTGTGGCGTTGGCTTCATAGCCCACATCAAGGGCCAAAAGAGCCATTCGATCGTCGAGCAAGGCCTGTTGATCCTGAAAAACCTGGATCACCGTGGTGCCGTGGGCGCGGACCCACTGATGGGAGACGGCGCAGGTATTCTTCTCCAGATACCCGACCAGTATTATCGAGAAGAAATGGCGAAGCAGGGCATTGGTCTGCCGCCACCCGGTGAGTACGGCGTGGGCATGGTTTTCCTTCCGAAAGAAAATGCTTCGCGAATTGCCTGCGAACAGGAAATCGAGCGCGCTGTTCATGCCGAAGGCCAGGTCGTGCTCGGCTGGCGCGAAGTGCCGGTCAACCGCGACATGCCCATGTCGCCCACCGTGGCCGAGAAAGAACCGGTCATCCGGCAGATTTTCATTGGTCGCGGCCAGGACATCATGGTGACCGATGCACTGGAGCGCAAACTCTATGTGATCCGCAAATCGTCGGGACATGCGATTCAGGCGCTCGATCTTTTGCACGGCAAGGAATTCTTCGTGCCATCGATGTCAGCGCGCACCGTGGTCTACAAAGGCCTGCTGCTCGCCGACCAGGTGGGTGTTTATTTCAAAGATCTGCAGGATCCGCGCTGCATCTCGGCGCTCGCGCTGGTACACCAGCGATTCTCCACCAATACGTTCCCCGAGTGGCCGCTGGCGCACCCGTATCGTTTGCTCGCGCACAACGGGGAAATTAACACCGTCAAAGGCAATTTCAACTGGATGCGTGCACGTGAGGGTGTGATGAAGTCTGCGGTCCTCAATGACGACCTGCAAAAGCTGTTTCCCCTCATCTATGAAGGTCAGTCTGACACCGCCTGTTTCGACAATGCGCTGGAGTTGCTGGTGATGGCCGGCTACCCGATTGCGCAGGCGATGATGATGATGATCCCCGAAGCGTGGGAAAACCACACGCTCATGGATGACAATCGCCGCGCATTTTATGAATACCATGCGGCGATGATGGAGCCGTGGGACGGCCCGGCAGCGATGGCCTTTACTGATGGCCGTCATATCGGCGGTACGCTGGACCGTAACGGCCTGCGCCCTGCGCGCTACATCGTGACGGATGACGATCTGGTGGTGATGGCGTCAGAGAGCGGTGTGCTGCCTATTCCGGAATCCAAGATCATCAAGAAGTGGCGTCTGCAGCCAGGGAAAATGTTCCTGATCGATCTGGACGCAGGGCGCATCATTGATGACAAAGAACTCAAAGACACCTTCGCCAATGCGAAACCCT
The DNA here is from genome assembly GCA_021298975.1 of Oxalobacteraceae bacterium. Lineage (GTDB taxonomy): Bacteria > Pseudomonadota > Gammaproteobacteria > Burkholderiales > Burkholderiaceae_D > Pernthalerella. Next base: position 28,009 of record JAJTGC010000001.1, on the reverse strand, counting down.
ACAAGCAGTGGATTGACTCGGTTCGCATCAAGCTCGACGATCTGAAAGTTGAAGCCGAAGCGCGTGAAACCACAACCAGTCTGCTCGACCGTCAGCAGGTCTTCGGTTACACGCAGGAAGATCTGAAATTTCTGATGTCGCCCATGGCGATTACGGCCGAGGAGGCCACGGGCTCGATGGGTAACGACTCGCCGCTGGCAGTCATGTCAAACAAGAACAAGCCGCTTTACAACTACTTCAAGCAGTTGTTTGCACAGGTGACCAACCCGCCGATTGATCCAATTCGCGAAGCGATGGTGATGTCCCTCGTGTCCTTCATCGGACCCAAGCCGAATCTGCTGGACACGAATAACATCAACCCGCCGATGCGTCTCGAAGTTGCACAGCCTATCCTTGATTACAAGGACATCACGCGCTTGCGGAATATCAGCGACCATACGGGCGGCAAGTTCCGATCCTGCGAGCTGGATATCTGCTATCCCGCCGCCTGGGGCAAGGAAGGCGTTGAGGCCCGCCTTGCATCATTGTGCGCGCAGGCGGTTGATGCGGTGCGCTCGGGCCAAAACATACTGATCGTTTCCGATCGCAAGGTCGACGTGGATCATGTCGCCATCCCGGCGCTGTTGGCAACCTCAGCCATTCACCAGCATCTGGTGAGCAAAGGTTTGCGTACTTCCGCCGGATTGGTGGTGGAGACAGGTTCGGCACGCGAGACGCACCATTTCGCGCTGCTGGCCGGCTACGGCGCCGAGGCCATTCATCCTTACCTCGCGATGGATACGCTGGTCGCCATGGCCAAAGGCCTGCCCGGTGACCTGTCACCCGAAAAAGCCATCTACAACTTCCAGAAAGCCGTCGGCAAAGGTCTGCTGAAGGTGTTCTCGAAAATGGGCATTTCGACCTACATGTCTTACTGCGGTGCCCAGATTTTTGAAGCCATCGGTCTCAACAAATCACTCGTCGAAAAATATTTCAGAGGTACGGCCTCCAATGTCGAGGGCATTGGCGTCTTCGAAGTCGCCGAAGAGGCACTGCGACTGCACCAGCTCGCTTTCGGCAATGACCCCGTGCTGGCGACTGCGCTGGATGCCGGTGGCGAATACGCTTTCCGTGTGCGTGGCGAAGAGCACATGTGGACGCCCGATGCGATTGCCAAGTTACAGCACTCGACGCGCGCCAACAATTTCAGCACCTACAAGGAATACGCGCAGATCATCAATGATCAGTCCAAGCGCCACATGACGTTACGTGGTCTGTTTGAATTCCGTATTGATCCGGCCAACGCGATACCCCTCGATGAAGTCGAGCCCGCAAGCGAGATCGTGAAGCGTTTCGCAACGGGCGCCATGTCGCTGGGCTCCATTTCGACCGAGGCACACGCCACGCTGGCCATCGCGATGAACCGCATCGGCGGGAAATCCAACACGGGCGAAGGCGGCGAAGATGAAAACCGCTATCGCAACGAACTGCGCGGCATACCCATCAAAAAAGGCGACACGCTGGCGTCCATCATTGGCGAAGATCGAGTTGAGGTGGACCTGCCCCTGCTCGACGGCGATTCACTGCGCTCGAAGATCAAGCAGGTCGCTTCAGGTCGCTTTGGCGTCACTACCGAATACCTGACCTCGGCCGAACAAATCCAGATCAAGATGGCGCAGGGCGCCAAGCCCGGTGAGGGTGGTCAGCTACCGGGCCACAAGGTGTCGGAGTACATCGCCAAGTTGCGATTCTCGGTGCCCGGCGTCGGACTGATTTCTCCGCCGCCGCATCACGACATCTACTCCATCGAGGATCTTGCACAGCTGATTCACGACCTCAAGAACGTCAACCCGTCGGCGGCCATTTCCGTCAAGCTGGTCTCCGAAGTCGGTGTCGGCACGGTCGCGGCTGGCGTGGCCAAGGCCAAAGCAGATCATGTGGTGATCGCCGGTCATGATGGTGGTACCGGAGCGTCGCCACTGTCGTCGATCAAGCATGCTGGCACGCCCTGGGAACTGGGTTTGGCGGAGACGCAGCAGACGCTGGTGCTTAACGGATTGCGCACCCGCATTCGCGTCCAGACCGATGGACAGGTCAAGACCGGTCGTGATGTCGTGATTGGCGCGCTGCTCGGCGCAGATGAGTTCGGTTTTGCGACGGCACCGCTGGTGGTGGAAGGCTGCATCATGATGCGTAAATGCCACCTGAATACCTGCCCGGTGGGTGTGGCAACCCAGGACCCTGTCCTGCGCGCAAAGTTTCAGGGCAAGCCCGAGTACGTCGTCAATTATTTCTTCTTTGTCGCTGAGGAAGCGCGTCAGATCATGGCGCAGCTCGGCATTCGCAACTTCAACGAGTTGATCGGGCGTGCTGACCTGCTCGACAAATCACGTGCAGTCAGCCACTGGAAGGCCAGAGGCCTCGATTTCAGCAAGATTTTTTACATGCCCAAGATGGCCGACAACGAGCCGCGTTATCAGGTGCTGACTCAAGACCATGGTCTGGAAAAAGCGCTGGATCACAAGCTGATTGCACAGGCAAAGCCGGCGATCGAGCGGGGCGAGAGCGTGTCGTTCATCTCGCCGGTCAAAAACCTCAACCGCACGGTTGGCGCCATGCTCTCTGGGGTCGTGGCGAAGCAATATGGTCATGAAGGTCTGCCGGATGACACCGTCCATATTCAGCTGCAAGGCACCGCGGGTCAGTCGTGCGGTGCGTTCCTTGCGCATGGCATCACGCTGGACTTGGTCGGCGAGGGCAATGACTACGTCGGCAAAGGTCTCTCGGGCGGTCGCATCATCGTGCGACCCAATACCGAATTCCGCGGTCGCGCGGTCGACAACATCATCATCGGCAATACCGTCTTGTACGGCGCGATTTCGGGTGAGGCTTTCTTCAATGGCGTTGCAGGCGAGCGTTTTGCCGTGCGTAACTCAGGTGCCGTTACCGTCGTCGAAGGTACCGGTGACCACGGATGCGAATACATGACTGGCGGCACCGTGGCCGTCCTCGGCACCACCGGACGAAATTTTGCTGCGGGCATGTCCGGTGGCATCGCCTATGTGTATGACGAAGACGGTAGCTTTGCGCAGAAGTGCAATCCCGCGATGGTGACGCTCGAAGCTGTGCTGTCAGCATCCGAGCAGGAATCCACGATTGCGCAGTCTGCCTGGCATAGCCTGACGCGCAATGGCGAACGCCAGACCGACGAAGTGATGCTCAAAGCCCTGATCGAGCGTCATTTCAAGCATACGGGTAGTACACGTGCGCGCACCCTGTTGGATGAATGGAGCACCGCCCGTGCAAAATTTGTGAAGGTCTTCCCGACCGAGTACAAGCGCGCACTAGGTGAAATGTTTGCAGCGAAATCGGCCAAGCTCAAAGAAAAAGCGACGGTCTGAAAGTAATGAGAAAACCGGCGGTGCTTGCCTGCATCGCCGGCAACTGAACCAAGGAATTGCGAGAACGTTATGGGAAAAATTACCGGTTTTCTGGAATATCAGCGCCTGCAAGAGGCCAGCGAAGCGCCGCAGTCCCGTACCAAGCACTACAAGGAGTTCATGCTCCATTTGTCGGATGCTGACGCCAAGGTGCAAGGCGCGCGTTGCATGGATTGCGGTATCCCATTCTGCAATAGCGGGTGCCCGGTCAACAACATCATTCCCGACTGGAATGATCTGGTTTACCACGGCAATTACCGTGAAGCGCTCGATACGCTGCACTCGACCAATAACTTCCCCGAATTCACCGGTCGGATCTGTCCTGCGCCGTGTGAAGCTGCCTGCACGCTGGGCATCAATGATGACCCGGTAGGTATCAAGTCGATTGAGCACTTCATCATCGACAAGGGCTGGGAAAATGGGTGGGTCGTGCCGCAACCGGCTGCAGCCAAAACGGGCAGGAGGGTTGCCGTTGTTGGCTCAGGGCCAGCGGGTATGGCTGCGGCGCAGCAGCTCGCGCGCGTGGGTCATGAGGTCACCGTGTTCGAAAAAAATGATCGTGTTGGTGGCTTGCTGCGTTACGGCATTCCCGACTTCAAGATGGAAAAGTTGCATATTGATCGGCGTGTGACGCAAATGCAGGCAGAGGGTGTGACTTTCCGCACGGGCGTGTTGGTTGGCAAGGACTTCCCGGCCGAGATCATGAATCTCGCCAAAGAAACCATATCGCCAGAGCAGCTGAAACAAGAATTCGATGCCGTCATCATTGCGGGTGGGTCTGAGGTACCTCGTGATTTGCCTGTGCCCGGGCGCGAGCTGCAGGGCGTTCACTACGCGATGGAATTTCTGCCTCAGCAAAATCGTGTGAATGCCGGCGACAAGCTCAAGGAACAGATCATGGCGACCGGCAAGCATGTGGTCGTGATCGGCGGTGGTGATACGGGTTCCGATTGTGTGGGCACGTCCAATCGTCATGGCGCCACCTCGGTCATTCAATTCGAGCTACTGCCCCAGCCGCCCGAAGTCGAAAACAAACCGTTGGTCTGGCCTTACTGGCCCACCAAGTTGCGCACCTCATCGTCGCATGAAGAAGGCTGTGATCGCGATTGGGCTGTGGCTACCAAGCGCCTTGAAGGCAAGAACGGCAAGGTTGAAAAATTGATCGCTGCTCGGGTCGAGTGGAAAGACGGCAAGATGCAGGAAGTGCCAGGCTCGGAGTTCGAGCTCAAGGCTGATCTGGTGCTGTTGGCGATGGGATTTGTATCGCCCGTGAACTCGATCATCAGTGCCTTCGGTATCGACAAGGATGCCCGTGGCAATGCCAAAGCGACGACTGATGGCGAGGGCTGCTATCAGACTTCCGATCCCCAGGTCTTTGCGGCCGGCGATATGCGTCGCGGTCAGTCGCTGGTGGTGTGGGCGATACGCGAAGGTCGACAGTGCGCACGCGCTGTTGATGAATTCCTGATGGGCGTTTCGGTGCTGCCGCGTTGAGTGACACTGACGATGGATCCCGCTAAATGCCCGCTCGCGGGCATTTTTTCTTTTTGCAATGTTATTCTTCTGTATTGCTAAATTGCGACCGGACATTGTCCGGCTTGCACTACAATTCCCGTCCCGTTCTTTTTTTATTCATTTGTGCCCAACCTCGTCGACATTCAAGATCTGCACTTCGGCTACGGCGACCGGCTGATCCTGTCTGGCTTGTCCATGCAGTTCCCGCGCGGGAAGGTCATTGCAATCATGGGGGGGTCCGGGTCGGGCAAGACCACGGTGCTGCGCCTGATTGGCGGCCAGTTACGAGCACAATCCGGCAGCGTCACCGTGGAAGGACAGGAGGTCTCGGCGCTGAGCCTGAATGGTCTGTACCAGATGCGCCGGCGTATGGGCATGTTGTTCCAGCATGGCGCACTGTTCACCGATCTGTCGGTCTTCGACAACGTGGCTTTTCCCTTGCGCGAAAATACGGCGCTGCCGGAGATGATGATTCGTGACCTGGTCCTGCTCAAGCTCCATGCAGTGGGCCTGTCGAATGCTGCGTCACTCAAGCCCGCCGAGATCTCCGGCGGCATGGCCAGACGTGTGGCGCTCGCCAGAGCGGTCGCACTGGATCCGCAGCTGATCATGTACGACGAACCCTTTGCCGGCCTCGATCCGATTTCCATGGGTGTCATCGCCAACCTGATACGCAAGCTCAATGATGCTTTGGGATCGACAAGCATTCTGGTGTCGCATGATGTGCATGAATCTTTCTTGATTGCGGATTATGTGTACTTCCTTTCGCAGGGCCGCATCGTCGCGCATGGTACGCCGGCGCAGATGACGGCCTCGGATGATCCTTACGTCAAGCAATTCGTTCATGCAGAGGCCGATGGTCCGGTGCCGTTTCATTATCCCGGGCGCTCAATCACCGAGCAGCTGGGCATGCAGGAGCGGTCATGATGCTGGATGGTCTGGCGCGCATCGGCAGCAGCGTGCGACTCGGTCTGACGGCGCTGGGTATTTCAGCGCGCACATTTTTTACGCTCGTGGTCGCGACGGGTTCGCTGTGGCGCAGGCCGCGGCTGGTGAGTGATCAGGTCCATTTCATCGGTAATTATTCACTGGTGATCATCGCCGTCTCGGGTTTGTTTGTCGGTTTCGTGCTTGGCTTGCAGGGGTACTACACCCTCAACAAATACGGCTCCGAGCAGGCGCTGGGTTTGTTGGTTGCCCTGTCCCTGATTCGTGAACTGGGCCCGGTGGTGACTGCCTTGTTGTTTGCCGGCCGTGCCGGCACGTCGCTGACGGCTGAGATTGGTCTGATGAAAGCCACCGAGCAACTGAGCGCCATGGAGATGATGGCGGTCGATCCGATGCGGCGGGTGCTGGCGCCACGCTTTCTGGCCGGCGTGATTGCGATGCCGGTGCTGGCGGCCATTTTCAGTGCTGTGGGTGTGCTGGGCGGTTATATTGTGGGGGTGCGCCTGATTGGTGTGGATGAGGGCGCCTTTTGGTCACAGATGCAATCGGGTGTGGATGTCTGGGCAGATGTGGCTAACGGCGTGATCAAGAGCGCCGTGTTCGGTGTGGCGGTCACCTATATCGCGCTCTACGAAGGCTACTGCGCGGCGCCCACGCCGGAGGGTGTGGCGCGAGCCACCACACGCACGGTGGTGATTGGTTCATTGATGGTGCTGTGGCTGGATTTCCTGCTCACGGCGCTGATGTTTTCCTGAGGTAAAGATGCAACGTAAATCTCTCGATATCTGGGTGGGGCTGTTCGTGCTGCTGGGCGCGCTCGCCGTGATGTTCCTGGCGCTGAAGGTGGGTAATATGAGCGCGCTGAGTTTCGGGCCGAGCTACACTGTCATTGCGCGTTTTGACAATATTGGTGGTCTTAAACCCCGTGCGCCGGTCAAGAGCGCCGGCGTGGTGGTCGGTCGTGTGGAATCCATAGGCTTCAACGACAAGACTTTTCAGGCCCAGGTAACGATGCGTATGCAGGCTGAATACAAATTCCCCAAAGACAGCTCGGCGAAAATTCTGACCGCGGGTTTGCTGGGTGAGCAGTACATTGGTATCGAGCCGGGCGGTGACGAGAAAAATTTTGCAGAGGGCGATCGCATCAAGAGCACTCAGTCTGCCATCGTGCTCGAGAATCTCATCAGCCAGTTCCTGTTCAGCAAGGCGGCTGACAGCAGCGCCGAAAGGAAGGACAAATGAGCAATGCGAAGACCCTGGCAAGATGGATGGCCATCGTGGCGATGACACTATGGCTCACGGCGTGCGCAAGCCTGCCCTCAGGCGCCGTTGCGGATCCGCGCGACCCGTTCGAGCGCTACAACCGGGCGATGTTCAGCTTCAACAAGACCGTTGATGATCGGGTGCTCAAGCCAGTGGCCACAGGGTACTTGAACGTGATTCCGTCGATGGTACGTACCGCGATTGGGAATTTCTTCGGCAATATTGGTGATGTGTGGACGGCAGTGAACAATTATCTGCAAGGAAAGCCCGGCAAGGGCACCAACGATGTCGCCCGTGTTGTGCTGAATTCGACATTTGGCCTTGTCGGACTGATTGATGTGGCAACGCCCGCAGGTTTGGTCAAGCACGAGGAAGATTTTGGTCAGACGCTGGGCACGTGGGGTGTGGGTTCAGGTCCCTATCTGGTTTTGCCGATTTTTGGTGCCAGCACGGTTCGCGATGGCTTGGCATGGGCCGTAGATCTCTACGCAGATCCGATCAACCAGGTTGATAGCGCTCGCTGGTCTAACAGCGCAAGAGCCCTTCGCCTTGTGGATCAGCGTGCCGCCCTGTTGGGTTCCACGCGCATGGTGGAGGATGCAGCCTTGGATCCTTATTTGTTTGTTCGCGATATCCATTTGCAGCGGCGCGAGAGCCGCATCAACGATGGCAAGACCGACTAGCGCAGATGCCCTTGCTGGTGCGTTTGCCACGGTTTTTACCGATTCGTGATGGCATTGGTTATCATGTGCTCAGGGCTCGTGACCACGGTGAGCTTTCAACCCCGACCTTGTGAATAAATGATGAAATTCTTGAAAACACTGCCTGCCTGTTTTGCGCTGCTTTTTCTTTTCATGGCCGGGGGCGCCAGCGCGCAGCAGGAAGCGCCAGACGCCTTGGTCAAGCGTATCAGCCAGGAATTGCTCGAGCTGGCCAAAACCGATCAGCAGATACAGGCCGGTAACCAGCAGCGCATTATGGAAGTGGTGCAATCCAAAATTATTCCCCACGTTAATTTTCAGCGCATGACGGCCATGGCCTCCGGCCGCTTCTGGCGCGAAGCCACGCCCGAGCAGCAGGCAGCACTCACGACCGAATTTCGGCTCCTGCTGATCCACACCTATTCCGGTGCGATTACCCAAATTCGCAACCAGAAGCTGGATTTCAAACCTTTCCGCGCAGATCCGGATGACACCGAAGTCGAGGTACGTACCAGCGTCGTGCAGGCGCGCGGTGAGGCGATGCAGCTTAACTACCGGCTCGAGAAAACGGCAAATGGCTGGAAAATTTATGACGTCAATATCCTCGGTGCCTGGCTGGTGGAGACGTATAAAGGCAGCTTTGCCACCGAGATCGGCAAGAGCGGTTTTGACGGCCTGATCAAAACGCTGGCCGACCGTAATCGGCGGCTGGCAACCGGTTCGCCCAAGCCGCCAGCCGGAAAAAGCTGACGCATGACGTATTTTCCGACCTCGCTCACAATGCAGGACGCTGCCAGCAGCCTGCAGCCGGGGCTGGATGCGGTGCGCGGCGGCTCGGCCGAGATTGACCTGTCGCGTTTGGAACGTTTTGATTCGGCGGCAGTGGCAGCTTTGCTGGTGTGGCACCGGGCGGCCCAATCGACGGGCGTCTCTCTGCGTATCGGAAGTGTTCCCGCGGGTCTTCTCAGCCTCGCCGATTTATATGGTGTCGCTGATCTGCTGACAGGCTGAGCTTCAGGGAAACACCGAATAAATTTACAATTCCTGGCAATTATTCAGCGTCGTTCCAAGTCGCCGTTACCGCTCGGAAAATCCCCTATAATCAAGGACTTTGCGCCGCCATCGGGTGGCGCGTTTCATTTTCACCTTTCCTGCCACCATGGCCGCCATCCAGATTGATCATGTCAAAAAGCGCTTCGGCACCTTGCAGGCGCTGGGCGGCGTATCGCTGGAGATCGCCGAAGGGGAGTTTTTTGGCCTGCTGGGTCCGAACGGCGCCGGCAAAACGACCCTGATTTCCATCATCGCCGGGCTCTCGCGTGCCGATGAGGGCCACGTGCGTATTCATGGTCATGATGTCGTGTCTGACTACCGTCGTGCGCGGCAGTGCATTGGTGTCGTGCCGCAGGAGCTGGTGTTCGATCCTTTCTTCACGGTCCGTGAAACGCTGCGCATGCAGTCCGGCTACTTCGGCATTCGCGCCAACGATGGCTGGATTGATGAGGTGATGCACAACCTTGACCTCACGTCCAAGGCGGACAGTAATATGCGTTCCCTGTCCGGCGGTATGAAGCGCCGCGTGCTGGTGGCTCAGGCTTTGGTGCACAAGCCGCCCGTCATCATGCTCGATGAGCCGACGGCGGGTGTCGATGTGGAATTGCGCCAGACCCTGTGGAATTTCATCGGTCGCCTCAATCGTGAAGGTCACACCGTGGTGTTGACGACCCACTATCTGGAAGAGGCGCAGGCCTTGTGCAACCGCATCGCCATGCTCAAGGCAGGGCAGGTGGTGGCGCTGGATTCGACTGCCGCCCTGATTCGCCGGATCTCGGGTTCCCAGCTGGTGGTGCGCCTTTCCGGCGGCAGCTTGCCGGCATCCCTCGCCCATCTGGTTTCGCACCCGGAAAATACAGCCTCGGAAGGGCAATACACCCTGCGCGTGAATCACCATGACGAGGTTGAGCCGATGCTGGCGGCACTGCGTACCTCTGGCGCAAAGCTCGAGGACTTGCAGCTGCATCAAGCCGACCTTGAAGATGTGTTCATTCAGATCATGGGCACATCATCATGACCGGCTTTCAGACTTTGTTTTACAAAGAGCTGCTGCGTTTCTGGAAAGTGGCGACGCAGACGCTGACGGCGCCCATCGTCACGGCGATGCTCTATCTGCTGATTTTTGGTCATGTGCTGGAAGCACACGTGCAGGTGTTTCCCGGTGTGTCGTATACCGCATTTCTGGTGCCCGGTTTGGTGATGATGAGCGTCTTGCAAAACGCATTCGCCAACTCGTCCTCCTCGCTGATTCAGTCCAAGATCACCGGTAATCTGGTGTTCGTGCTCTTGTCTCCCCTGTCGCATTGGGAACTGTACGGCGCGTATGTGCTGGCTGCCATGGTTCGCGGTCTCGCGGTGGGCGCCGGTGTATTTCTGATCACGGTCTGGTTTGCGAAGCTCTCCTTTGTGGCGCCCGTCTGGATTGTGCTGTTTGCGCTGTTGGGTGCGGCGATTCTGGGTACCATGGGGTTGCTGGCGGGGATCTGGGCTGAAAAATTCGATCAGCTGGCGGCCTTTCAGAACTTTCTGATTGTGCCGGCAACCTTCCTGGCGGGCGTGTTTTACTCCGTGCATTCGTTGCCGCCGTTCTGGCTGGCTGTCTCGCACATGAACCCGTTTTTTTATATGATCGACGGCTTCCGTTATGGTTTTTTTGGCCACTCGGACGTGCCGCCCACGACCAGTTTGCTGATCGTGGTGAGCTTTCTGGTGCTGCTTGCAGGTCTGGCGGTCCGTTTACTTAAGCGTGGCTACAAACTGCGTCACTGATACCCACCCATTCATTTTTGTATAAAAGGCAAAATCGTGCTGCCCACACCTGAACTCATCAAAAATTACATTGCCAGCGGCCTGGAGTGCACGCACCTTGAAGTTGAGGGCGATGGCCAGCATTTCAGTGCATTGATTGTCTCGCCCGCCTTTGCCGGCAAGCGACTGATTCAGCGTCATCAGATCGTGTATGCGGCGCTGGGTGACCGTATGCGTGAAGAAATTCATGCGCTATCGATGAAGACGCTCACGCCGGAAGAACATCAGCCGTAATGGACAAACTGCGTATTACGGGCGGCAAGCGACTCTCCGGCGATATCACCATCTCCGGCGCGAAGAATGCTGCATTGCCCATCCTGTGCGCAGGGCTGCTGACGGCTGACACGCTGGCGCTGGCCAATGTGCCACGGCTGCAGGATGTGGCCACCATGCAGAAACTGCTGCGGCAGATGGGTTTGTCCATCGAAGAAAAAGGCGATCTGCTTGAATTGTGCGGCCACGCTATTCACAGTCCCGAGGCGCCGTATGAAATGGTCAAGACCATGCGCGCATCGATTCTCGTGCTAGGCCCGCTGCTGGCGCGTTTCGGTGAAGCGAAAGTCTCGTTGCCGGGCGGCTGCGCGATTGGTTCGCGCCCGGTCGATCAGCACATCAAGGGATTGCAGGCGATGGGTGCCGAGATCCTGATTGAGGCCGGTTACATCCATGCACGCGCTAAAAAATTGCGCGGCACGCGTATCGTGACCGACATGATCACCGTTACCGGCACGGAAAATCTGATGATGGCCGCCGTGCTGGCCGATGGCGAGACCATCCTCGAAAACGCTGCGCGCGAGCCCGAAGTCACCGACCTGGCCAATCTTTTGGTCGCAATGGGAGCAAAGATTAGCGGCATAGGCAGTGATCGCCTGTGCATCACCGGCGTGTCTGCGCTGCATGGAGCGAGCCATGCGGTGATTGCGGATCGCATCGAGACGGGCACCTTTTTGTGTGCGGTCGCTGCGGCGGGTGGTGATGTGGTGCTGCGGCACGCGCGTGCCGATCTGCTGGATGCGGTGGTCGACAAATTGCGCGAGACGGGGGCGATACTGACCTCGGGCGACGACTGGATTCGCGTGCAGATGGCGGGTCGACCCAAGGCCGTAGGTTTTCGCACCACGGAATATCCCGGCTTCCCGACAGATATGCAGGCGCAGGTCATGGCGCTCAATTGCATCGCCGAGGGCAGCAGCCGCATCATCGAGACCATTTTCGAGAATCGCTACATGCACGTGCAGGAGCTCAATCGTCTGGGTGCAGCGATTGAAATTGATGGCCACACCGCCGTCGTTCAGGGCGTACCTCGTCTGATCGGCGCGCCCGTAATGGCCACGGATTTGCGCGCTTCGGCATCACTGGTGATCGCCGGCCTCGCTGCCGAGGGGCAGACCCTGATCGACCGGATCTATCATCTGGATCGCGGTTATGACCGCATGGAGGTCAAGCTATCCGGGGTTGGCGCTGATATACAGAGAATTCAATAATGAACCAAACGCTCACACTGGCGCTTTCCAAGGGGCGCATTTTCGACGAGACCCTGCCATTGCTCGAGGCAGCCGGCATACACGTCACCGAAGATCCCGAGAAATCGCGCAAGCTGATTCTGACGACCAGTGATCCGCAGTTGCGTGTCGTGATCGTGCGAGCATCTGATGTGCCGACCTATGTGCAATACGGGGCAGCAGACTTCGGTGTGGCAGGCAAAGACGTATTGCTCGAGCATGGCGGTGAAGGTTTGTATCAGCCCGTCGATTTGCAGATCGCCAAATGCCGCATGTCCGTGGCCGTGCAGGCGGGTTTTGATTACGCCAGCGCCGTGCGTCAGGGCGCGCGTTTGCGCGTCGCCACCAAGTATGTGCAAGTCGCCCGTGAACACTTCGCCGCCAAGGGTGTGCATGTGGATCTGATCAAACTGTACGGTTCCATGGAGCTCGGTCCGCTGGTCGGTCTGTCGGACGCGATTGTCGATCTGGTCTCAACCGGCAGCACACTGCGCGCCAACCATCTGGTCGAGGTGGAGCACATCATGGAGATTTCATCACGTCTGGTTGTCAACCAGGCGGCGCTCAAGCTCAAGCGCGAAAAACTGCAACCCATTGTTGATGCCTTTGCCAAGGCATCGCTTCGAGAAAAGTAAAACCATGTCCGTTGTCATACGCCAGCTCGATTCCGCCGACCAAGACTTTCAAGCCAGACTGATGGCAGTGCTCGCCTTTGAGGCGTCGGAAGACGAGGCCATTGATCGTGCCGCTGCCAGCATCATTGCCGATGTGCGGCAGCGAGGCGACGCCGCGGTGCTGGAGTACACGCAGCGTTTTGACCATGTCACCGCCACCAGCATGACAGCGCTCGAGATTCCACGTGCGGCATTGCAGGCCGCACTGGCCAGTCTTGCGCCTGAGCGGCGTGCCGCATTGACACAAGCGGCAGACCGCGTGCGCAGCTATCACGAGCGTCAGAAACAATCCTGCGGTTCCGACGGTTTTGCATTCACCGAAGCCGACGGCACCGTGCTCGGACAAAAAGTCACACCGCTGGATCGCGTCGGTATTTACGTCCCGGGTGGCAAAGCCGCTTATCCGTCGTCGGTGCTCATGAATGCCATTCCCGCCAAAGTCGCCGGCGTGGCCGAGGTCATCATGGTCGTGCCCACGCCCGATGGCGTACAAAATCCTCTGGTGTTGGCCGCCGCAGAAATTGCCGGTGTCGATCGCGTGTTCACGATAGGCGGTGCTCAGGCCGTCGCCGCGCTGGCTTATGGCACGCACACCATTCCTCAGGTCGACAAAATCGTCGGGCCAGGCAACGCCTATGTCGCAGCCGCCAAGCGCCGGGTGTTTGGTGTGGTGGGTATCGACATGATTGCCGGACCTTCCGAGATTCTGGTGCTGGCCGATGGCAGCACCGATCCTGATTGGGTGGCGATGGATCTCTTCTCTCAGGCTGAGCATGATGAGCTCGCACAATCCATTCTGGTCTGCCCCGATGCCGCTTATCTGGCGCGCGTGGCAGACAGCGTTAATCGTCAGCTGGAAGACATGCCACGCAAAGCGGTGATTCGCACCTCACTCACAAATCGCGGCGCCATGATCAAGGTGCGCGACATGGACGAAGCCTGCGACATCGCCAATCTGATCGCCGCGGAGCATCTGGAGATTTCGGCGACGGAACCCAAGCATTGGGCCGACAAGATCCGGCATGCGGGCGCCATGTTCCTGGGTCGCTATTCGTCTGAATCGCTGGGCGATTATTGCGCCGGTCCCAATCACGTACTGCCCACCTCACGCACGGCGCGCTTCTCCTCGCCGCTGGGTGTCTACGATTTTCAGAAGCGCTCATCGATGTTGCATGTCAGCGAGGCAGGCGCGAAAACGCTGGGACGCATCGCCGCCGAACTGGCTTATGGCGAAGGCCTGCAAGCCCACGCCCGTTCCGCCGAATTCCGGATGAAATAAACAGGCCATGTCCCTGACTGAAAACATCATTCGCGCCGAGGTGCGCGCGCTATCGGCGTATCACGTGCCTGATGCCTCGGGTCTGGTCAAGCTCGATGCGATGGAAAATCCGTATACCCTGCCGACCGACCTGCAGCAGGCACTCGGCCAAAGGCTGGCTGCCGTTGCCCTGAACCGCTATCCAGTGCCTTCGTATGCGGGTCTCAAGTCGGCGATTCGCAGCCAGCTGGGCGTACCCTCAGGATTCGATGTGGTTTTGGGCAATGGCTCGGATGAGCTGATCAGCATTGTCTCGGTCGCTTGTGCGAAGCCCGGAGCAAAGGTGCTGGCGCCGCTCCCCGGTTTCGTGATGTATGCGATGTCGGCGCAGCTGGCTGGCATGGAATTCATTGGCGTGCCGCTGAAATCCGATCTGACGCTGGATCTGGAGGCGATCCTCACCGCCATTCGGACCCATCGCCCCGCGATGACTTATCTGGCCTACCCGAACAACCCGACCGGCAATCTGTTTGACCCCGATGCCATCCTTGCGGTGCTGCGTGAAGTCGGTGACAGCGGCGTGGTGATCGTGGACGAGGCCTACCAGCCATTCGCGGGTACCACCTTCATGCCGCGCCTGAGCGCGCACGAGAATCTGATCGTGATGCGCACCATCTCCAAGCAGGGCCTCGCTGGCATACGCTTGGGTTATATGTCGGCAGCGCCTGCCTTGCTGGCTGAATTCGACAAAGTGCGCCCGCCCTACAACATCAATGTGCTGACCGAAGCGACAGCCGTCTTCGTGTTGGAACACCGTGACGTGCTGGACCAGCAGGCGGCGGCAATTTGCAGCGAGCGCGCCACCTTGTCGGCGGCACTGTCAGCAATCCCGGGTGTTCACGTCTTTCCGTCTGCGGCGAATTTCATCCTGCTGCGCATTGAGCAGCCAGGTCTGAGCGGAACCCAGGTGTTCGATCGTTTGCTCGCACAGAAGGTGCTGGTGAAAAATGTCGGTAAAATGCACTCGCTGCTGGAAAATTGTCTGCGGGTGACCGTAAGCACGCCGGCAGAAAATGCGCTCTTTCTGGCGGCGCTGCAGTCCAGCCTGAATTCCTGACACCACTCATCATGTCCATGCCACGTACAGCCGAAGTCGTTCGCGACACCAGTGAGACCCGGATCCGCGTTGCGATCAATATTGACGGCACCGGTCAGCAAAAGCTCGATACCGGCGTACCTTTCCTTGATCATATGCTGGATCAGATCGCCCGCCACGGGCTGATCGATCTCGACATCGAGGCCAAGGGTGATCTGCACATCGATGCCCACCATACCGTGGAAGACGTCGGTATCACGCTGGGACAGGCCTTTGCCCGCGCCATGGGTGACAAAAAAGGCATACGCCGCTACGGCCATGCCTACGTGCCGCTTGATGAAGCCCTGTCGCGGGTGGTGATCGATTTCTCCGGCCGTCCCGGCCTCGAATTCCATGTGCCTTTCAAGCGCTCCATGATTGGGTCTTTCGATGTGGACCTGACCCATGAGTTTTTTCAGGGTTTCGTCAATCATGCGCTCGTCACGCTGCATATCGACAACCTGCGGGGCGAGAATGCGCATCACCAGTGCGAAACAGTATTCAAGGCATTTGGCCGGGCCCTGCGCATGGCGGCCGAGCTTGATCTGCGCGCCGCTGGGACCATCCCCTCCACCAAGGGCAGCCTCTGACCAACGGCAGCCGCCGTGTGCGGCACAAGAATACGCCAGCCAGATTCCCCAAGCGCTCCTGTCATGAATAGAATCGTCGTCGTCGATTACGGTATGGGCAACCTCCGCTCAGTAGCACAGGCGCTGATGCAGGTGGCGCCCGAGGCCGAGGTTCGCATTTCCGGCGACCCGGGCGTACTGCGTCAGGCTGATCGTGTTGTGCTGCCGGGGCAGGGCGCGATGCCTGACTGCATGCGTTCCTTGCGTGAATCCGGCCTGCTTGATGCACTCATCGAGGCCGCCAGAAACAAACCGCTGTTCGGCGTCTGCGTGGGTGAGCAAATGCTGTTCGATGCGAGCGAAGAAGGCGATGCCCGCTGTCTCGGCCTGATGCCCGGCAGGGTGGTGAGGTTTCAGCTGGAGGACCAGTTGCAGCCGGACGGCTCGCGCTTCAAGGTGCCGCAAATGGGTTGGAACAGCGTACAGATCACGCAGCGTCATCCTTTGTGGGATGGCGTGGCCGACAACAGCTACTTTTACTTCGTCCACAGCTACTATGCGGCACCGGAAAACCCGGCGCATGTGCTGGCCGAGAGCGTGTATGGCGCACCATTTTGCTGCGCTGCAGGAGAAGATAATATTTTTGCGACGCAGTTTCATCCTGAAAAAAGTGCATCCGCTGGTTTGCAGCTGTATAAAAATTTTGTACATTGGAACCCTTGACTCACGCCGCTCGCTCCCATCCTCACTCAACCCTTGATCAACTCTCCCAACTGCCAGTAGCCATGCTGCTCATACCTGCTATCGACCTCAAAGACGGCCATTGCGTGCGCTTGAAACAAGGCGACATGGATCAGGCCACCGTCTTTTCCGAAGATCCCGCGCAAATGGCGCGCCACTGGCTGGAGCAGGGCGCGCGTCGCCTGCATCTGGTCGATCTGAATGGCGCTTTTGCCGGAAAACCGAAAAACGAGCCTGCGATCAAAGCCATACTCGCGGCAGTGCGTGGCTACGCGGACGAGCACGGCATTGATGAAATTCCTGTGCAGCTCGGCGGCGGCATACGTGATCTCGACACGATTGAGCGCTATCTTGACGATGGCATCTCTTACATCATTATCGGTACAGCCGCGGTTAAAAATCCTGGCTTCCTGCATGACGCCTGCAGTGCCTTCCCCGGACAGATCATCGTCGGACTGGATGCGCGGGACGGCAAAGTCGCGACTGATGGCTGGAGCAAGCTCTCGGGTCACGAAGTGATTGATCTCGCGAAAAAATTCGAAGACTATGGTTGCGAAGCCATTGTGTACACCGATATTGGCCGTGACGGGATGATGAAGGGCGTCAACATCGAAGCGACTGTCAAGCTGGCCCAGAGCATGACCATTCCCGTCATCGCCTCGGGTGGCGTTCACGATGTCAAGGATGTCGAGGCCTTGTGTGCCGTTCAGGATGAAGGTATCGAAGGCGTGATCTGCGGTCGTTCCATTTACGAAGGCACGCTTGATCTGCGTCAGGCGCAACGACGTGCCGATGAACTCTCCGGCGAACTCGACGAAGACTCGGAAGACACCGAAGACTGACATGACCCTTGCCAAGCGCATCATTCCCTGTCTGGACGTGACTGCCGGGCGGGTCGTCAAAGGGGTCAACTTCGTCGAGCTGCGCGATGCGGGCGATCCGGTTGAAATTGCGCGCCGCTATGACGAGCAGGGCGCAGACGAAATTACCTTTCTGGATATAACTGCGTCTTCCGATGACCGCGATCTCATCTTGCACATCATCGAAGCGGTGGCCTCGCAAGTCTTTATTCCGCTGACGGTTGGCGGCGGCGTGCGCGTGGTGGATGATGTGCGGCGTCTGCTCAATGCCGGCGCTGATAAAGTCAGCATGAACACCTCGGCGGTGACCAATCCCCAGCTCGTTGTTGATGCGGCCGACAAGTATGGCTCGCAATGCATCGTGGTGGCGATTGATGCCAAGCGCTCGGACGCGGGTCACTGGGAAGTATTCACCCATGGTGGGCGGCGTGCAACCGGACTCGATGCGGTCGACTGGGCGCGCAAGATGCAGTCGCTCGGTGCCGGGGAAATTTTGTTGACCAGCATGGACAGAGATGGCACGCGCTCCGGGTTCGATTTGCCGCTCACGCGTGCCGTATCGGACGCCGTATCGATCCCGGTGATCGCATCCGGTGGTGTCGGCACGCTGCAGGATCTCGCGGATGGCATCACCGAAGGTCACGCGGATGCCGTGCTGGCCGCGAGTATTTTTCATTATCAGCATCACACCGTGCAGGAAGCCAAGCACTTCATGGCCGCACTGGGCATACCCATGAGGCTGACATGATTGCACGCGCCAAATGGCTAAACCACATTCATTGGGATGAGAACGGGCTGGTGCCCGTGATTGCGCAGGAAGTCGGCAGCAACGAAGTACTGATGTTCGCCTGGATGAACCGCGATGCGCTGGCGCGGACGGTGGAATTGGGTCAGGCGGTCTACTGGAGTCGCTCCCGCAAAAAACTCTGGCACAAAGGCGAAGAGTCCGGGCATTTCCAGGAAGTGCAGGAAATGCGGATGGATTGCGATCAGGACGTGTTGCTGCTGAAAGTGAAGCAAGTGGGGGATATTGCCTGTCACACTGGCCGGCATTCCTGCTTCTTCAGCAAATTCGAGCACAATGGCGATGAATCGGACTGGATCGACGTCGATCCAGTGCTCAAAAACCCCGACGACATCTATAAATAAAATATGAGCGACGTGCTTTCGCGCCTGGCGCAAGTGATCGAGTCACGCAAGCCTAAAGCGGGCGGCAACCCCGAGACGTCCTATGTCTCGCGCTTGTTCGATAAAGGTGATGACGCCATCCTGAAGAAAATTGGCGAAGAAGCCACCGAGACCGTCATGGCTGCCAAGGATGTGCGCGCCGGTGCTGACGCCGACAAACTGGTCTATGAATGTGCCGACTTGTGGTTCCATTCGCTGATCATGCTCGCTCACTTTGACCTGAATCCGCAGCAGGTGCTGGATGAATTGGCGCGTCGCGAGGGTTTGTCGGGCATCGAGGAAATGGCCCATCGGAAGCTCAGGGAACGCGAACAAAACGAGCGGAAAACCTGAAAACGCTGAGCCCCGCTGGCTGGGCATCTGTTGACAGATAGATTGCGCCAAATATTTTCACTGAGAGCCTCAACCTATGGCGAGCGCGCCTGAAACACAAAGAAAGTGACCTAGATCGTGGATAACTGCATTTTTTGCAAGATTGTTGCCGGCAAAATTCCCTC
Organism: Oxalobacteraceae bacterium; assembly: GCA_021298975.1. Classification (GTDB taxonomy): domain Bacteria; phylum Pseudomonadota; class Gammaproteobacteria; order Burkholderiales; family Burkholderiaceae_D; genus Pernthalerella. Next base: position 8,877 of record JAJTGC010000001.1, on the reverse strand, counting down.
GAAGATCGTCTACGAAGATGATGAGGTCATTGCCTTTAATGACATCAACCCGGCCGCGCCCGTCCACGTGCTGATCGTCCCTCGGGAGCATATTCCGACACTGGCCGATGCGAATGAGAAGCACACGGCATTGTTGGGTAGAATGATGCTACTCGCGCCGAAACTGGCAGCGGAACTCGGTGGTGGCTATCAACACACGCCCGAGGGTCCGATGGGTGGATTCAAAACTCTGGTCAATAGCGGTCCTGATGGCGGGCAGGAGGTGTACCATCTCCACTTGCACATCATGGGCGGTCCCCGGCCATGGCGCAGCGAACGGTGATTTTTGCCGTGACATTATTTATTAGATGAGAGCCTGCGGGTTCGGCTAGGAGATACAAATGGGTTCGTTCAGTATTTGGCACTGGGTCATCGTGCTGGTGATTGTCATGCTGGTGTTTGGTACCAAGAAATTGGGCAACATTGGTGCCGACTTGGGTAAGGCTGTCAAAGGATTCAAGGACGGCGTCAAAGGCCCCGAAGAGGAAAAAGGTGGAGCGCCGTCTCAGGTAACGGACAAGGCCACCATTGACGTCGAAGCCCGCGAAAAATCCAAGAGCTGATACTGCTTCCATCAAGCGACAGCGGCCAGCCTTGGCCGCGCGCCTTCCCCCTGACTTTTTGCCCCGATGATTGACCTTGGTCTTACCAAAATCGCGCTGATCGGTGCAGTCGCGCTGGTCGTGATTGGCCCTGAGAAGCTGCCAGCGGTGGCCCGTATGGCGGGCACCCTGTGGGGGCGCGCGCAGCGTTACATCAGCACCGTCAAGGCCGAAGTCAATCGCGAGATGCAGATGGAGGAGCTCAACAAGATGCATTCCGGCTTCATGAATGCCACCTCCAAAATCAATCAGACCATCAGCCAGAGTTTTTCTGAAGTCCAGCAAAACTTTGCCGAGGCAGGCGAGTCGCTGACCGAAGCAATGACGGAGGCGAACCAGTCTTATAGCGGCTACAGCGAAGCCTTGCGTGTGCCTACCGACGAAGATCTGGCGGCCAAGCGCCGCGATTTCAGGAAGAAAAAGCTCTCGCAAACCTCCTCATTGCCGATCTGGTTCAAGCGGTCGACGGGGCGCAAGACGCGTGTCATGTCGGGCGCCGCCCGTGTTGCCCGTTACCGTCCGAATATCGGCAGAACCATCAGGTTTTTCAACTAAAGCATGGCTGACGACAACGCCCCCGGCATGCAGGAAACTTTTATCTCTCACCTGATCGAGTTGCGCACGCGACTCGTACGTGCATCTGCTGTGGTGCTGGTGGTTTTCATTGTCCTGTTTGCGGTGTGGCCGGGCGCGGCTGCCGTATATGATTTTCTCGCGCAACCGATGATGAATGCGCTGCCGGAGGGATCCAAAATGATCGCCACTGGCGTCATTACGCCTTTCATGGTGCCCATGAAAGTCACCATGATGCTGGCGCTGATGATCTCGCTGCCGTGGGTCTTGTATCAGGCGTGGGCCTTCGTCGCGCCGGGGCTCTATATGCATGAGAAGCGCTTGGTGGCGCCCCTGATCATCTCTTCGTCGGCACTCTTTGTGCTCGGTGTGGCGTTTTGTTACTACTTCGTGTTTGGTACCGTTTTCAAGTTTATCAACGAATTTGCGCCGAAATCAATTTCGGTCGCGCCGGATATCGAGAACTATCTTGATTTCGTACTGACCATGTGTCTGGCGTTCGGGCTGACCTTCGAAGTACCGGTGGTGGTGATTGTGCTGGTTCGCATGGGCCTGGTCACCGTGGAGAAACTCAAATCCATCCGGCCCTATGTGATCGTGGGTGCATTTGTGATCGCGGCAGTTGTGACGCCGCCTGATGTCATGAGCCAGCTCTTCCTCGCGATCCCGCTTTGTCTGCTCTACGAGATTGGTTTGTTGCTGGCGCCTTTCTTTCAAAAGGCGACCCAGGCGCCCGAAGAAGTCATCTGATCGATGTGCTCAGGGCGTCGGTCCCGCTGCCCGCAACCACTTCACCAGCGGTGCCGACGCTTTGAAATCCGCGAGCAGCAGCCCAGGTAATTTTTCTGGTGATAGTTTCGTGACACTCACCTCCCGCCGAACCATATAACTCTTCAGTTTCAAAAATTCCGGATGCGGCGCATCGGCGTCAAAGCCTTTGGGCAAGCGTATCAGCTTGTCTCTTTCTACCAAGCCGCCAAAAGCGGCATGCAATCCCTTGTCCCGCAAAAGACGTTGAAAGCCCGCAGCGTCATTCACAATGTGCTGGCGTACTGCACGGAGGCGATCAGCGGGTGGGCCGTATTCGCCACCGGCTGAAAACAATACGCCTCTGGCATCGATATGGAAATAGTAGGCGGGCCCACCTCCCTGGCTGGGCTTTTTGAGACCGCTGGCAGTAATCGCTGCAGAAAAAGTGGTTTTGTACGGTGGCTTGCCGCGCGAGAAACGCAGGTCCCGGTTCACTCTGAACATCGCTTTTTTCGGGTTGCAATTGGCGATCACCGGATCGAAACGCGTGATGCCGGCGATAAGTGTCTCAACCAGCGTCAGCAACTCACCGCGCAGAATGTCGTAGCGCGGTTTGTTCATCACAAACCACGCACGATTGTTGTTTTCTTCCAGTTCGGACAAGAACTGAACCAGGTCTCGAAGGTGCATGAGAATTACTCGGTTCCTGAAGGGCGGCGTGGTTTTGAGCGTGGCCTGCGGCCTACCGTAAGGTCGATGGCCGCCTCCTGCGATTTGCGCAGCACGGTGACGCGCACTTTGTCTCCGGGTGTCAGCTCCGCGACCAGGTTGAGCATCGACACCGTATCGGAGACTGGCTTGCCGGCGACCGACAAAAGAATGTCGCCCGGCTTGACGCCTGCTTTGTCCGCCGGGCCGCCTCTGAGGACGCCAGCGATAATCGTCCCCGTTGATTTTTGCAGACCAAAACTCTCGGCAAGTTCGGGTGTGATGTCTTGTGGCTCGACGCCAATCCAGCCACGCACTACCTGTCCATTTCTGATGATGGCGTCCATGACCGTTTTTACCGTCGTCACGGGTATCGCAAAGCCAATCCCCAGTGATCCACCGCTGCGCGTATAGATCACTGTATTGATGCCCAGCAGATGTCCGTTCGTATCCACCAGCGCGCCGCCGGAATTACCCGGATTGATTGCTGCATCCGTCTGAATGAAATCCTCGAAGGTATTGATGCCCAGATGATTGCGACCCAGTGCAGAAATGATGCCCATGGTGACCGTTTGTCCGACGCCAAAGGGATTGCCGATTGCCAGCACCACATCACCGACTTTGGCATTGTCCAGTCTGCCCAAAGTAATGGAGGGCAGATTTTTCAGATTGACCTTGATGACTGCAAGATCGGTATCCGGATCGGAACCCACCAGCTTGGCAGGAATCTTTCTGCCATCGGCAAGCGCGACTTCCATTTCTTCTGCGCCATCGATCACATGATCATTTGTCAGGATGTAGCCTTCAGAACTGACGATAACGCCCGAGCCCAGGCTGAATTGCTTTTCATCCTGCATGGGCGGACCATCGCCAAAAAAGCGCCGGAAGAAGGGGTCATTATTGAAAGGATGGGCCTGTGATCGCGCTTCTTTGGTGGTAAAGATATTGACCACGGCGGGCATGGCGCGGCGTACCGCCTCGCGGTAACTGCTCTGCGCTGCCGCATCGGGCCCGGCAGCCTCTTGCACGGGCACCGGTTTGGACTCCAGATGGATGCTGGACGTACCACGCACCAGCCACTCGGGTTTGAGTGTCGCTACAATGAACCACAGCGCAAGTGCCACGGTGACGGTCTGCGCAAACAATAACCAGAGACGACGCATAGCAGATATGAAAATGAGCGAAAAAAAAGTAGGCCGGGATGTACTGGAAAAGCATCTTGCCAGCACGCTGGATATTAACCGTTTTCGCGACTACTGCCCCAACGGCTTGCAGGTCGAGGGGCGTGAACAGATTCACTACGTGGTCAGCGGCGTCACCGCGAGTCTCGCATTGATTGAAGCTGCACTGGAGAAGGGCGCGGATACCTTGCTCGTTCACCACGGCTACTTCTGGAAGGGTGAAGATCCGCGCGTCGTGGGCCACCGGCAAAAGCGCTTGAAGATGCTACTGGAAAACAATATCAATCTGTTTGCCTACCATCTTCCGCTGGATGCCCATCCTGTGTTGGGGAATAACGCGCAATTGGGTGAGCGACTTGGTCTGAAGGCAGAGGGGCGCTTCGGTGAGCAGGATCTGGGCTGGTTGGGCGTGACTACAGGCGAGATCCACACGGTGCGCGATCTTGCGGGTGTGGTCGAGCGGGTATTGGGACGCGTTCCTTTGGTCATCGGCAATCCAGAGCAGCAGGTGGGCAAGATTGGCTGGTGTACCGGGGCCGCGCAAAATGCGCTGGCTGACGCCATCACTGCAGGTGCCCATGTTTACCTCAGTGGCGAGATTTCCGAGCAAACCGTACATCTCGCGCGTGAATCACAGGTGGCGTACATCGCGTGCGGTCATCACGCGACTGAACGCTATGGCGTGCAGGCCCTTGGTCAGCATATGGAAAATCAGTTCGGCATTCGGCACGAATTTGTCGATGTGCCTAATCCTGTTTGAATTCGATTCAGGAACACGCAGCGAAAAGGGAACTAAACCGGTAACTTGTCCACCGAAGCTTTCGTTTGTTGCCGAGTTTGGATTCTCATGTTGCCCATCGCGTTGTCTCGGGTTTGCCGGGTTATGGTCGTTGAAGATGATGTCGTTACGCGTCGTCTTCTGTGCAATGCCATTGATCTTGAGCCTACGCTGACGTTGACCAATGCTTTTGGTTCGGTGTCCGAGGCCTTGCAAGGATTGGAGCAAGAGGTCATAGAACTACTCTTGACAGATCTGGGTCTGCCGGACGGTTCCGGCCTTGAGATTATTCGTCACTGTCGGCGCCTCTTGCCTGAAGCGGACATCATGGTCATCACCATGTCCAGTGAAGAATCCCAGGTGTTTGCTTGCCTTGAGGCCGGCGCCTCCGGCTATGTTCTCAAAGAGTCTGGGCATGCGGATATTGTTCGCGCTATTCTGGATCTGAGGGCGGGAGGTTCGCCGATCAGTCCGATGATCGCGCGCAAGGTACTGGCGAGGATGCGAAACTCCTGGCCGTATGAGGAAGAGACTTCGTTCACCGAGATGCCGGGGTTGACGCGCCGTGAAAGTGCGATCCTTGAGTTGATCTCCCGTGGTGGAAGTTATGCCAAAGTGGCCGCCGCGCTCAACTTGTCTGTCAGTACGGTGCAGACCCATGTCAAACGTATTTACGGCAAACTTTCGGTTCACTCTCGCTCGGAAGCCGTATTTGAAGCACACCGGCGCGGCCTGTTGCGTTTCGAGCCTGATCGGGATGCGAAGCTTGAGAACCCCGATCCAGCCGACCCCGACACGATGGGTAACCTGAATCCCTGACTGCTATTATCAAGTTAAAAACTTTTTCCCCCGTGCCTTGGAATTGCTTGGTTTACAGGCGGCGCTTGACCCCCTTCCACAAAATCAGAGTGAGCTCCGCTATAATCGAGGGTTTCCGCAATTTCCAACCTTGTTTGCACTTCTCTGATCGGGATTGAGTTATGAGTGACGAAAATCAGGTCGACCCGGGTCGACGCGGCCTGCTGGTAGCAACTGCGGCGGCCGGTGGCGTGGCTGGCCTTGCTGCGGCTGGCGCATTTGTCTCCACCTTTGAGCCGTCCGAGCGCGCGAAAGCAGCGGGCGCGCCAGTCGAAGTGGATATTGCTGATCTCAAGCCCGGCGAAATGAAAACCGTCGAATGGCGCGGCAAACCAGTGTGGGTGATCAAACGCACGCCCGACATGGTGGCGTCACTCAAAAAGACGGATGCCCAGGTTGCCGACCCAAAATCCGAGCGCAATCCGAATGAGCTTACGCCTGAGTATGCGCGCAACGAAACTCGGTCAATCAAGCCTGAAATTTTGATCGCTGTCGGTATCTGCTCGCATTTGGGGTGCTCGCCAAGCACGAAGTTTCAGCCGGGTGCTCAGCCCTCCTTGCCGGACGACTGGACGGGTGGTTTCCTGTGCCCCTGTCATGGTTCAACATTTGACCTCGCGGGTCGTGTCTTCAAAAACAAACCTGCGCCGGACAATCTTGAAGTGCCACGCCACATGTACCTGAGTGAAACACGAATCGCAATTGGCAGAGACGAGAAAGGCGAGGCTTGATCATGGCTTTTGTTGAGAAAAAATTACCGGCTGACGCGCCGATTGCACAAAAAGCGCTGGGTTGGGTTGACTCCCGCTTCCCGCTGACCAAGCTGTGGGAAGACCAGTGGGGCAAGTATTATGCACCCAAGAATTTCAACTTTTTTTATCTCTTCGGCTCACTCGCTGCACTGGTGTTGGTGATTCAGATCGTTACCGGCATTTTTCTGGTAATGAACTACAAGCCAGATGCCCAGCTGGCGTTTGCTTCAGTCGAATACATCATGAGGGAAGTGCCTTGGGGTTGGCTGGTGCGCTACATGCATTCAACGGGTGCTTCGGCATTTTTCATCGTGGTGTATCTGCACATGACGCGGGCGCTGCTCTACGGTTCCTATCGCAAGCCGCGTGAACTGATCTGGCTGTTCGGCGTTGCCATTTTCCTGTGCCTGATGGGAGAAGCGTTTTTCGGTTATCTGCTGCCATGGGGACAGATGTCCTATTGGGGCGCTCAGGTGATCGTGAATCTGTTTGGTGCGATTCCTTTCATTGGCCCTGATCTATCATTGTGGATTCGCGGCGACTATGTGGTCTCGGATGCGACGTTGAACCGCTTTTTTGCCTTCCATGTGATAGCGATTCCTCTGGTGCTGCTTGGCTTGGTGGTAGCACACCTGATCGCCTTGCATGAGGTGGGTTCCAACAACCCGGACGGCATCGAAGTCAAAGACAACCTGGGTCCGGATGGTCATGGTGTCGACACCATTCCTTCGCATCCTTACTACACCACCAAAGATATATTTGGTGTGTCGGTTTTCCTCACGATTTTCAGTGCAGTAGTCTTCTTTGCGCCGGAATTCGGTGGTTACTTCCTCGAATATAACAACTTCATTCCGGCTGATCCGCTCAAGACGCCGTCGCACATTGCGCCAGTGTGGTATTTCACGCCGTTCTACTCGATTCTGCGTGCAGTCACTTCACAGTTCATGTCAGCGCTCGTCCTGTGCACCATTGCTTATGCTGCGCTGATTGTGTTTCGTACACGGCTGCCCCAGATGATCAAGAATGGTGTGGTGGGTGTGGCCGTGGTGATGGTCATTGGCATGCTGGTATTTGATGCCAAATTCTGGGGTGTCGTTCTGATGGGCGTATCCGTTCTCATTCTTGCTGGTATGCCTTGGTTGGATCATTCGCCAGTGAAGTCGATTCGCTACCGGCCGGAATGGCACAAGATTGTGTATGCAGTGTTCGGCATTACCTTTCTGGTGCTCGGTTATCTCGGTGTTCAGGCACCCACTGCCATCCGTACTTTGGTAGCGCAGATCGGTACCCTGATCTATTTCGGCTTCTTCATGCTCATGCCGTGGTGGAGCGCTATGGGTGAGTTCAAGCCAGTGCCCAAGCGAGTGACTTTCCAGCCGCACTAAGCCGCAAAGGAACAAGAATGAACATCTTAAAAAAATTAATAGCGGTAATGGTGCTTGCTCCGACCCTTGCTGTGGCCTCTGATGCAGGCCACCCTTTGGATCGTGCTCCGGATCGCAGCAGTGATTTGACGGCACTACAAAACGGCGCGCGCCTATTTGTCAACTATTGCTTGAATTGTCATTCGGCATCGTTGGTTCGTTACAACCGTTTGCGCGATATCGGTTTGTCAGATGCGCAAATCCGTGACAATCTTCTCTTCACCTCTGACAAAGTGGGTGATCTGATGAAAAGCAATCTCAGTGTCACGGACGCGAAAGCCTGGTTTGGTGCCGCGCCACCGGATCTCTCGGTGATTGTTCGGGCCAAGTCTTCTGGCGAAGGCTCCGGTGCGGATTACGTTTACACCTATTTGCGAACCTACTTTGTAGACGAGGGCCGCGCGACGGGGTGGAACAATCTGGCTTATCCGAATGTGGGCATGCCGCACGTACTCTGGGAGTTGCAGGGTGTTCGCAAGGCGAAATTTGTGGACGAAAAGGATCCCCATGATGCGTCTAAAACTGTGCACAAATTTGCCGGTTTCGAGCAAGTCAAGCCGGGAAAAATGACGTCACAGGAATACGACACGGCAATCGCTGATCTGGTGGGTTATATGGCCTGGATGAGCGAGCCGGTGAAAAACAAGCGGCAGCAAGTCGGTGTCTGGGTCTTGCTGTTCATGTCCCTGCTGGTACTGTTGGCTTGGCGACTGAACGCCTCGTACTGGCGAGAAGTTAAATAGTAGCCCTGTATTTTCTGCCTGATTGCGTTCATTGTGGATAGCGATGAAAGCAAGTCATGCAGAGAATCAGATCTGTATGAGTGGGGTGAGGCGGCATGCTGTCTCACCCTCTTTGTTTCCAAGGAACTGAAATTATGATGGTCCTCTACTCGGGCACAACCTGCCCATTCTCCCAACGCTGCCGACTGGTCCTGTTTGAGAAGGGTATGGATTTTGAAATCCGTGATGTGGATTTATTCAACAAGCCCGAGGATATTTCGACCATGAATCCTTACGGGCAGGTACCCATACTGGTTGAGCGGGAATTGGTACTCTATGAGTCGAACATCATCAATGAGTACATCGATGAACGCTTTCCTCATCCGCAGCTCATCCCTGCCGACCCGCTCATGCGTGCGCGCGCTCGTCTGATGCTGTTCAATTTTGAAAAAGAGCTGTTCGTGCATGTGCATACGCTGGAAAACGAAAA
>JAJTGC010000082.1 GCA_021298975.1 Oxalobacteraceae bacterium | reverse complement strand
TGAAGTCATGGATCGCGCTGCCTTGTCTGCTGCCGGCAAGCCTTTGCAAAAAGAACGCTGGGCTGGTGTGGTGGATTCGGTGGGCTCACATACCTTGGCTAATGCAGTGGCGCAAACGCGTTACAGCGGCGTCGTCACCGCTTGCGGTCTGGCGCAGGGTATGGATTTTCCTGGCTCGGTCGCGCCGTTCATTCTGCGTGGCGTGAAGTTGGTGGGTGTCGATAGCGTAATGGCGCCAAGGGCACGTCGTATCGCTGCCTGGTCGAATCTGGCCAGCGAAATCAAGGACGATATGCTCGCAAAAATCACGCAAGAAATTTCACTCGCCGAAGCGCTGGACTGGGCCCCGAAAATTCTTGCCGGTGAAGTGCGCGGCCGGCTCGTAGTCAACGTCAAGGCCTGAGATGGCATCGCGTCGTCAAGCACTTCATTACCGTATCGTGCCGGTGGATCCGGCGCTGCATCTGTTTGAGGTGACGCTGACCATTGCATCGCCGGCCCCGGATGGACAGATCGTATCGCTGCCCGCGTGGATTCCTGGCAGTTATATGGTGCGGGAATTCGCGCGCAATATCACTCAGCTGCGCGCTGAGGCCGCTGGCCGCAAAGTGCGTCTCATCAAGCTCGACAAACACACTTGGCGCGCGGCGCGTTGTGATGGGCCGCTGGTGCTGCATTATCAGGTCTATGCGTGGGATTTGTCGGTGCGCGCTGCGCATCTGGATCAGACGCACGGATTTTTTAATGGCACGAGCGTGTTTCTGCAAGTGCATGGGCAAGAGAGCGAGCGCCATGTCGTGGATATTCAGCCACCCGAGGGTGAGGCTTATGCGAAATGGCGTGTGGCGACCTCGCTGGCCGAACTCAAAGCGCGTCGTCATCGTTTCGGTACTTATGTCGCGCAGGATTACGATGAACTGATCGATCATCCGGTCGAGATGGGTGACTTTGAACTGATTCGTTTCGAGGCGCATGGTGTGCCGCATGAAATGGCAGTGACCGGTCGTGTGCCGAATCTTGACAAGGCCAGGCTGGCGGCTGATCTGAAAAAAATCTGTGAATCGCAGATCGCATTCTTCGAGCCCAATACAAAAAAAGCGCCGATGGATCGCTACGTCTTTCTCACACTCGCCGTGGGTGATGGCTATGGGGGGCTGGAGCATCGCGCCTCAACCGCACTGATTTGCGCGCGCGCGGATTTGCCGGTGCTGGGTCAGTCAGCGATGACGGAGGGTTATCGTACCTTTCTGGGTCTGTGCAGTCACGAGTATTTTCATACCTGGAACGTAAAACGTATCAAGCCCGCCGTGTTTGCACCCTATGATCTGCGGCAGGAAAATTACACGCCGCTGTTATGGCTGTTCGAAGGCTTCACCAGTTACTACGACGATCTCACTTTGCTGCGTACCGGATTGATTGATACACCGACTTATCTGGGTTTGTTGGCCAAGACGATGAACGGTGTCCTGCGTGGCAGTGGTCGCTTCAAGCAAAGCGTTGCCGAATCGAGTTTTGATGCATGGACCAAGTACTATCGTCAGGATGAGAATGCACCGAATGCCATCGTCAGCTATTACACCAAGGGCTCGCTGGTTGCGTTGTTATTTGATCTGACGATACGTCGCAACACGCGCGGCCGCAAATCACTGGATGATGTGATGCGCGTATTGTGGCGACGCTATGGACGTCAGTTCTATACCGAAGCCGGTGGTCGTGGTGTGACCGAAGCAGAAGTCGAGGCTTTGTTTGATGAGGTCACTGGCTTGCACCTGAAGCCCCTGTTTGATCTTGCGGTTCGCGGCACCCGCGATTTACCTTTGCAGGAGATACTCGCAGCGTTTGCAGTGGAAATGGCGGATAAAGCCAAGAGCATCAAACCATCGCTGGATGTGCGCACGAAAAAAGCAGGCAGGGATTGTCAGTTGGCGAATGTGTACGAGGGTGGTGCCGCGCATGCAGCGGGGTTATCAGCGGGTGATACGCTGGTGGCGATGGACGGCTTGCGGGTGAGCGCCTCGAATCTTGATATCTTGTTACAGCGCTATCGCGCAGGTGACAAGGTTCGCCTTCATGCGTTTCGGCGGGATGAGTTGTTGACGTTCGATCTTGCGCTGCGTGCGGAGTCTGCGCCGCAGCTTGGGTTGACGTTGAAGGAGAAGCCGGCGGCTGCGCTTCGGTTGCAACGTGGGTGGCTGAAGGGGCGGTGACTCGTCGTCGAGGGTGAATGCGTGAAAGTGCGTTCTCGTACAAGTGAATTGTTTGTTGCTTGCCCTGGAAGGTATCGCTTGGATGACGAAAGACCCCGGATTCCGGCTTTCGCCGGGAGCGAGTGGAGAATTCGGATCGCATGCGATCCGCCCACGCAGCGGTCATCACATGCAGGTGACGACAGTTGTTAGTTAGACGGTCCTGAGCAGTAGTCAGTTAGATCACCCTAAGCAGTAATTAGTTAGGCGACCCTAGACAGTAGCTAGTCAGGCGACCCTGAACAGTAGTCAGTCAGACGACCCTAAGCAGTAGTTAGGTAGACGGCCCTGAAATTCCCACCGTCATCCCGGCGCAGGCCGGGATCCAGTGGCGTTAAGTCTTCGAAATGTCTGGCTAAGCTAGGCATGATGTTCAAAATGCATAGTTACGTCGCGAGTTCCTTCGCAAGTTTTTGATTTTTCGTTTCATCTGATCTTTGCTCGGGGACTGTTGAACACCATCCCTGATGCGCTTGGCTGGCATTCAACAATAAAACTAACAGGAGAGAAAAATTCATGCCTACATTCCATAAAACCCAAATTACTTCCGTGCTGGCACTCGCGCTCAGTCTGCAGGTTCTCAGTTTTCCCCTAGCTGCGGCTGATCTCCCCACCGCCGCACCCCAATCACAGGGTCTCTCGCCGACCCGGCTGGCACGGATACGCGATGTGGTTCAGTCGGAAGTCAATGCCGACCGCATGCCCGGTGCGGTGATTCTCGTTGCGCGCAAAGGCGCAATTGTGCATTCGGATATCGTGGGGTTTCAGGACAAAGGCGCAGGCAAGCCGCTCAAGCGCGATGCCATTTTCCGTGCGTACTCGATGACCAAGCCGCTGGTGTCGGTCGTGGCGATGATGCTGGTCGAAGAGGGCAGCTTGCAGCTCAATGATCCGGTGTCCAAGTTTTTTCCGGCGATGGCAAAGATGGAGGTGATGACCAATCCCGCCGAAGCCAACAGCGCGCGTGTACCCGCAGCGCGGCCAATCACGGTGCATGATTTGCTGCGCCACACCTCAGGTTTGACGTATGCGGAGTTCACACGTTTTCCGGCGATGAAAGCGGCGTATCAGGAAGCGGGACTGTTTTCGACGGAGGTGCCGTCCAAATGGTTGACGCTCACGCCGCCGCAGCAGATCGAGGCGTTTTCCAAAGCACCGCTGCTCTGGCAGCCGGGCAGTACCTGGGAATATAGTCTTTCCACAGACCTGTTGGGTCGCGTGCTGGAGGCAGTAAGCAACAAGCCACTCAGCGTGCTGCTTGATGAGCGACTGATACAGCCTCTGGGCATGAAAGACACCAGCTTTGTGGTGCCTGCATCGAAAGTTGCGCGTTTAGCCGAGCCTCTGAAAATTGACCCAAGCACGGGCGGACCGATGATGGTGATGCTGGATGTCACGCGCGCCACCGCCAATGATTCGGGCGGCGCAGGCATTTCAACGACTGCCGATGATTACCTGCGCTTCTGCCAGATGCTGCTCAATGGCGGCACGCTGGAGGGCAAGCGTTATCTGTCCCGCACGACGGTGGCGCTGATGACCTCGGATCATCTCGGCTCCAAAGTCGCGACACCCGTGCAGCCGGGTGAAGTCTTGATGGGTGTGCAGGGCTATACCTTCGGTCTGGGATTCATGGTTCGTCAAGGGCAGGGTATTGCCGGCGTCCATGGATCCGAAGGTGATTTTGCATGGGGCGGTCTGGGCGGCACCTTCTTTTGGGTGGATCCCAAAGAGCAGCTGATCGGTATTCTGATGGCGCAGACCCCAGGCGCGGTGCGGCAGCAGTACCGCCGGATTATCAAAACGCTGGTGTATCAGGCGCTGGATTGATTTGTCAGGGAAGCGCCGATTAACTCAAACCAGAAGCTTTCGTAGCTTCAAAAATAGTGCGGGGTCATGAATTTTCCATGACCCCGATGAGTGCAGCTGCACGGGCTCACCACAAAATGTGGTCTTGTTCGGTGGTCCCCCAAGGGGCGTGTGCAAAATGCTTCGAGCCAGAATCGGCTGAAACAAAAATCAACGGTTTGCGGCGGAACTGGCGGGACAAATACGATTTTTGAGCACCATGCCCCAGAGTCAGTTCAGCAAATGAGTAACTAATCTATCAAACGCTGCTGCATCAAATGCTGAGTTATCCAATCGCAGTATCCCTGGATGTTCCGGGGGCTCTACCCGACGTTGCAGGTAGGTGTCCCAGTGGGCAAGTTTCCAGGCATCACGCGCATCAGCGCGGTGCTCGATACGGCGGCGTGCCTCATCGCTGGGCAAATCGATCCAGGCGATGCGACAAACGGTATTGGCCGGCAAGCCAAGCGATCGCGGTTGGAAAAATTTGCCGCTCATGATTTCGCGGGTGAAGGGTCCGACCAGCATGACCTGAAGACCGAGATCGAGGTTTTCGCGGGTAATATCGAGCAAGCCTGCATATTCGCGGTCGCGCAGGTGCTGCAGATAGGTCGGACTGTCGCGGTCAGCCGGATCACCTGTCAGCAGACCCATGATGTGAGAGCTGAACGCACCGTAAGCCGTGTCCTTGTCCAGAAAGAAAAAATCTCGTCCTGAACGGCCGGCAAGCAGGGGCAGAGCCTGTTTGGCGAGCGTGGTCTTGCCTGTGCCGGCGTGGCCAGCAAAGAGAATGAGGCGGGGTGGGTTCATAAACGTCATGTTTTCAAAATGGCAGTGTAGGTGACCGACAGAAAAACTTGTATCATGCCGTTGTTGCAAGCAACTGCTGCGAACGTGGTAGTTTCCATCAAATCGAAGAGAGACACGAAAACAATATGGCCGACACAAATACGCCGGGTACCCTGCTCGTAGGTGAAGGTGTTTTCATGAAAGGTTCGATGCGTGTGCCAGGTCTGGCCAGTATCGACGGCAAGCTCGAAGGCGAGCTCACTGCAGATACCGTCCACATTCAGACCAACGGTTCCATGAATGGTCGCACGACGGCCAGCCATGTGAAAGTGGCGGGCGCTGTGACCGACACGACAATCGCCAATAAAACGCTGGTGATTGAATCGACTGGCCTGATTGCCGGCTCCATCACGTATGAGGATCTGGAAATCAAAAAAGGTGGCTCTCTGCAAGGGTCGATCAACAAGGTGGGCCAGCAGCCGCAGAACTTTGCCCCACCCAGCCCACCAGCGGCAGTGATGCCTGAGCCTGTTCCGGAGGCGCCTCCCGCTGCGGCCCCTGTGCAAGTCAAAGCTGCGCCACCTACCAATGACATGACACGCAAGCCACGAATCTGATTCGGGTTTGACGGTCTAAGCAGCTGTTACTGCCGGCGAGCATTCGTTGGCAGTGGTGCTTGGCGCAGTGAAGGTTGTTGGGACTACCCCATCCATCGAACGCTGGGTTTGGCTCTGCGGGCGCGACTTTGTGACCGCCGGCTGCACGTCGGCGTGCCCTGAATCAATCAAGTCATTTATGGAGAACAATCAATGAGGTACGCTTTGCTGTTCGCGCTACCCTTGCTTTGCGCTGCCCCGTTGGTTCAGGCGGAACTAGTGAAGGTGTTTGAAAACATTCGCGGCACAGAAGTGTACGTTGACACGGACACGGTCGCGGGTGGCGGGCGCTTTCGCAAGGTCTGGGAAATCCAAACCTACCGGACGCCCTCGCCAGAGGGCATGCTGTCCATGAAGATCCACAAAGAATACGATTGCAAGGAGGAGTCCGCTCGCATGCTCGGCTATGTGGTTTTCAAAGGCAAGATGGCCACCGGCGAGAAGATGGGTACGGTGGACACACCTGGTGAGTGGCAATCGGTATCCAAGAATCCTGGCGGCAAAGGGGGCTTCAGGAAGGTGTGCGACAAGTGACGTGGTAACAAAGATGACGTCAGGCTTTTGGATGGGCCTGTGCAGAACATTTTATAAGCGCCTGCGATCGCGCCTGTGAATCAGATTGTGTGTGCCGACGGTCGATTGAGCGCTCACTGAGGATCCGTCTGTAATGACTGCCCGCATAATGGGTAGTCGCTGGGTGGCTTCCAAATCCTTGCTGTGCCCTGCGACCCTGACTGGCAAGGTTATGCCGATGGATTCAGCGTTCCCGTCTCTCACTGAGCACAGGTCGTTTCAGCCATGATTTTCCTGCGCTCTGCAGGATCGGTTTCCTTCTGCAGACGCTCCATCAGCGCCGCCAGTCGTTTGGCTTCCGCTTTCATGAAGGGTATGTCCGCCATCGCGGTGGGTTTGGCTACCGGCGTTGCCTCGGCGGGCTGTGCGGCCTCGGATTTTTTTTCTTGGTCAGCGGCTAACGCAGACACCGACAGAGCGAGGGTGCAGAGCATGGCGGTGAGTATCTGGCGGGTGTGGGTCATGATGGGCTCCCGTTGTTTTCTTTGTTAACCCCTATTATAGACACGAGTCACGGGTTCGCTGGGCTGAGCCTATTTGATGAGGTCGACTGAAAAGTTGCGTTAGGCAGATAGTCAAGGTAAGACGCTTCAAGAACCTGTCTCGTTAGTTCGATGGCAGGGTGGCAGTACCGCAGGCAGTACAGATGTACGATAAGGGTGCAGCAGGGAATTCGGACGGTATGCAGTCTGCTTGCGGAACGGCACTGGCATTCAAGTCAGTGCGCGCCCTGCAAGCGACGCCAACGCCGCTAGCGGCCTAACGGGATAGGTTCCAAGGGCTGATGACATTCGCCCTGGTGAAGGTTGATGACATCGTTTCTACATACGCTTTTCATGCCGGGCCAGTGCTTTTACTTTTATGGGGGGAACAGGGTGCTGCGCGGCTCCCGCTCATGTTAAGCGACGGGTGGACAGGCCGCTTGCGGCGTGAGCATTCCATCATGGTCGGGGTGAGAGGATTCGAACCTCCGGTCTCTACGTCCCGAACGTAGCGCTTTACCGGACTAAAGGAACATTTCACCCCGTGTTGACTATGTTCTAGCAGCTAAAAAGTTCCGGCAGAGTAGTGCGATTGTTACTGATGCTTCGCAGCGTATTCTATACCATCCTAAAAGCTGCTTGAGCGTAAAAAATATTGACGCTCATTTTAACTATGTATGTCTTTACCGCGAGCAGCCTTTACTTGTTGACTACTAAATTCGTCAAAATCTGCTGATTGCGAGTCTTTATCGCGGTTCGAGTTTTGTTTTTGTTTGGCGCTTGGTGCTTGAATATTCTGTGACTGCTGACTAAAAAGCTGCGGACGTGCTGGCTGCGGTTGGGGTTTTGCTGAAGGGGCTGCTTTAACCGTAGGCTTGGGCACTGTACGAGCAGCAGGTGGCTTGGGCTTTTTAGGACTGATGGGTTTGAGCTTAGCCTTCAACGGCTGTGCTGCTTTGGTCTCCGCTTCTGCTCGCTGTTGGTCGCCTAATGCCTGCCAGACCTTGTCAGTAATCAGCTTGAATAGTGCTATCTGGTCTTCAGCACTGGCTATCTCATCTATACGCATCGCTATCTCCCTCACGTATATTTACCAAATAAAATCAGCTAACACGCTGAGGAAGATGTAGAACATTGCCTTGACCGTACTGTGCTTCCAATAGCCAGCGAGCAGCTATCTCATTCTCAGCCTGT
>JAJTGC010000081.1 GCA_021298975.1 Oxalobacteraceae bacterium | reverse complement strand
AACCACCCCAGATTCTTGATTTGCCAGCACCCCCCGCAGCGATGCGGCGCTGGCTCGCCACAAAATATAGATTAATGCAGCTTTTCCCAAAGGATGGTGTTCAAAACCCATAGATGCGTCACCAATTCCTTCGCAAGTTCTTGATTGTTCTTTTCATTCAATCTTTGCCCTGCGACTTTTGAACACCATACTTAGGGGGTCATTATGTAAGGGTTTTTAGATAACAGAAAAAAGACGAAAAAAAGAAAAAGTCCCCATGTGGGGACTTTTGAAATTGGCGGAAGCGGTGAGATTCGAACTCACGGAGGGCGCAAACCCTCGCCGGTTTTCAAGACCGGTGCCTTAAACCGCTCGGCCACGCTTCCTTCTCTTGAATCGGGCGAGATTATAACCTGCTCCGCCCTGACTCAGGCCTCGTCCGGCAAGAACAGCTGTTGCAAATCGTTGAGAAACCGCTGTCCCAGCACCGTGGGCTGGATCGTCTTGTGGTCGCAGGTCAGAAGACCACGCTTTTCGGCCTCGGCAAGGGCGCCGTCCACCACCTGCAAAGGCAGCCCGGTGCGCTCGGCAAACAGCCTGGACTCGAATCCCCCCGTCAGCCGCAGCGCGTTGAGCATGAACTCAAAACCCAGTGCCTCCCGGCTGATCTCGGTCTCTTCGAAGACGGCATTGCCGGCTGCGGCCTGTTGCAGGTAGGTTGCGGGCTGCTTGTAGCGCGCTTGACGAACGACGCGATGCGGGAAAGACAGCTTGGAATGCGCTCCGGCACCGATGCCAAGGTAATCGCCAAATTCCCAGTAATTCAGGTTGTGCCGCGCGCGGCGTCCCGGTTGGGCGAAGGCGGACACCTCGTAGTGCTGATAGCCAGCCAGTGCGGTTTGCTCCTCGATCATCTCCTGCATTTCGGCGCTGAGATCATCATCGGGGACCGTGGGTGGAAATTTGGCGAAGACCGTGTTGGGCTCGATCGTCAGGTGGTAAAGCGATAAATGCGGTGGTGCGTAGCTCAACGCCGTCGTCAGGTCCTCTTGCGCTTGCGCCAGCGTCTGAGCGGGCAAGGCGTACATCACATCCAGATTGAAATTGGGGAAGCACGACTGAGCGCATTCAATCGCACGCCGCGCTTCGTCACCATCGTGAATACGACCCAGTGCCTTGAGATGCTGCGGATTGAAACTTTGTATGCCCATCGACAGCCGGTTGATGCCGCTGCCGGCAAATGCACGAAATTTGTCCGCCTCGAAGGTACCGGGGTTGGCTTCCATGGTGATTTCTGCGGCGCCGTCCAGTGGCAGCAGGCTGCGGATGTCGGACATCAGCTGATCAAGACCCTGGGCCGACATGAGGCTGGGCGTGCCACCGCCGATGAAAATGCTCATGATCTTCCTGCCCCACACCAAGGGCAAAGCCTGTTCCAGATCAGCACGCAGCGCATTCAGATAGTCTTGCTCAGGAAAGCTGCCATCAGCCTCATGTGAATTGAAATCGCAGTAAGGACATTTGCGCACGCACCAGGGGAAATGCACATACAACGACAGCGGCGGCAACGCTGCGAGGTTGATGATGCCCGGCCGCAGGTAGTGCTCGACGATGCGAGGTGGTACGGCCTGCACGATGTCGGGTCGAATCGGAATCATGCGAGCTGTGCAATCAAGATACGCAAGGCTTGCGCACGATGTGAGACCTGATTTTTTTCTTCGGCGGTGAGTTCAGCGGCGGTTTTGTTCAGCGACGGCAGCCAGAAATGCGGGTCGTAACCGAAACCACCCTGCCCGCGCGGCTGATCAATGATGTTGCCGTGCCAGGGCGCGTCTGCAATCACGGGTTGGGGATCATCGGCATGACGCAGATACACAAGCACGCAGTAGTAGTAGGCCGATTTGTCCTCATGCGCCTGCAAGTCGGCGACCAGTTTTGCATTGTTGGCTGCATCGGATTTAGGCTCGCCCGCATAGCGGGCAGAAAATACGCCGGGCGCACCGCCTAGCGCAGGCACACAAATGCCAGAGTCGTCAGCCAGCGCCGGCAAACCGCTTTCACGCGCTGCATGCCTTGCTTTGGCGAGCGCGTTTTCTACGAAGGTCGCATAAGGCTCTTCTGCTTCGCTGATATTCAGCGCCGCCTGCGTCTGTATGGCAAAACCAAGCGGCGCGAGCAGACGATCGAACTCGACGAGCTTGCCGCGATTATGGGAGGCCAGTACCAGTGGGCGTGTCATGACTTTCTGAGTCCGAGTCTGAGTCTGCGTCAGTTCAGGCAGTCAGTCCCAGTGCCTGCTTCTGCAAACGAATGAGCTCTCGGATGCCGGTATCGGCCAGATCGAGCAGCTGATTCATGGTTGGACGATCGAACGCATCACCTTCCGCGGTGCCCTGCACTTCAATGAAATGCCCGGCGTCATTCATGACGACATTCATGTCGGTGTCGCAGCCTGAGTCTTCGATGTAATCCAGATCAAGTACAGGCAAGCCCTGATACACACCCACCGAGATCGCAGCAACAAAATGGCGCAAGGGAATCGCGGCAATCTGCCCACCGGCGACCAGACCGCTGAAGGCATCGTAGGCGGCAATCATGGCACCGGTAATGGCGGCAGTACGCGTTCCGCCATCGGCCTGAAGCACGTCGCAATCGAGCTGCAGACTGCGCTCGCCAAAAGCGTTCAAATCGAAAGCAGCGCGCAGCGAGCGGCCAATCAGGCGCTGGATTTCCTGGGTACGTCCGGACTGCTTGCCTTTGGCGGCTTCGCGGTCCATGCGGGTGTGGGTGGAGCGCGGCAGCATGCCGTACTCGGCGGTGAGCCAGCCTTTGCCTTGCCCGCGCATGAATGGGGGGACTTTTTCATCGACGCTGGCAGTGCAAAGTACGCGGGTATCGCCGAATTCAATCAGCACGGATCCCTCGGCATGGCGCGTGTAATGGCGCGTAATGCGAACTTCACGCAAAGCATGCGCTGTACGCCCGCTGGGGCGCTGTGTGGCGTTATCTGACACTTAATCCTCGGATGGTCTGGTGGGTGTTTTGTCGTCCGGTATGCCAAAGCGCGCAAGCGCGCGCTCTATCGCCTCGGCGCCGCGGTTTTGCTCTGCGGGCGCACAAGACGGATGAATACTGGTCACGACACGGTTGCCGGGCAGCCCATCAGTCATCATCGCACTGGGGCTGCCTGCAGCGCCGGGCTCGTCTTCGAGCCAGGTCAGCGCAAGCGCGGTGACATTATCGCCGTTTTTGCCACCAGCGACGGCAGCGGTCTTTACCAACGCCGGTACGGCGACGTCGAGTGAGCGGGCGGAGAGCCGGTAAGCGAGTTCATGTTCGGGGATGCTGGACCAGAGCCCGTCCGAGCACAGGAGGATCTGGTCACCGGTTTTCAGGCGCACGGGCGGTGCCTTTTCCACACGCGGCAAGGTGGGTGCACCAACGCAGTTGTAGAGCTTGTTGCGATCAGGATGAAAGAGTCTCTCGGCCGGCGACAGCCTGCCCAGGGACACCAGTCGCTCGACATGGGAATGATCGACCGTGCGCGCAATAATACGACCGCTGCGCAGCCAGTACAGACGCGAATCACCGCAATGTGCCCAATGCGCCTCGCCTTGCTGGACGATACACACCACGATGGTGGTGCGGGGCGTGTCGGGAAGACGATGCTCGGCGCGATAGCGATGCAGCGCGTGATGTGCCGCGTACACTAGATCTTCGAGCAACAGCGGCGGATCATCCACCGTGGGCCTTGCCTTCTCCTGAAACAAGGCACCCATGACTTGCATCGCCATCGAAGCGGCCAGCTCGCCATGCAGATGACCACCCATGCCATCTGCCAGCAACAGCAGGAGTGCATCGCGAGTGAAGCAATACCCCATGCGGTCCTGATTGCTGCTGCGACCGCCGATCTGACTGTCCTGATAAATCGAAAAGCGCATGTTCAACCCACCAGTCGGCGCAGCCGTGAAAAAAGGTTGCCGCGCTCCGCTGCAATTTTGCGTGCTGGACGTAGCGCCTTTTGCAGGGCGAACACGCTCTGGGGACGTTTGAGGGGCTCCAGCATCAGGCTGGAGCGTACGATATCAATGAGTTCGCTCGAATATAGACCATGCAACTGATGATAAAAATCATCCATGCGATCTTCACGTTTTCTTTCCATGGCCGATTGCGGTGGCACACCCACCATGCAGGTGAAGATCGAGGCACCAATGCTGTAGATGTCCGTCCACGGGCCGAGCTCTTTTTTGGCGTAGAGCTCCGGCGCGGCAAAGCCCGGGGTGTACATGGGATGTAGCTGGGACACATCGGCGTGCAATGTCTGTCGTGCGGCGCCAAAGTCGATCAGAATGGGTGTGCCATCCGATCGCAGATAAATGTTCGCAGGCTTGAGATCGAGATGGAGCAACTTGTGCGTATGAACTTCGCGCAAGGCATCCATGACGTGCGCGAACATGCGGCGCACCGCCGCCTCGGCGATCAGCGGCTTGTCGCCCTTCTTTTTGCGACGAGCAATATGATCCTGTAACGACCGTCCGTGCTCATAGCCCATGACCAGATACACGGTCTCATGGGCGCGAAAGAAATTCAGTACGCGCACGACATGGGGGTGGACAATCGAGGCCAGCGCCCTGCCCTCGTCAAAAAAACACTTCAGGCCGATGCGATACAGATCGACATGTTCAGGCGCGACCGTCGGCTGAAGCTCGCCCGCCGCCCGGCGCGCCAAGGCGGCTGGCATGTATTCCTTGATGGCGACTGAATTGCCCGCATTGTCCTCGGCAAGGTACACAATGCTGAAGCCGCCGACGGCGATCTTCTTTACAATGCGGTATCCGCCGATTTCTATTCCATCCGGCAATGCTGCGTTGGTTTGAACGGCCA
This sequence comes from Oxalobacteraceae bacterium, assembly GCA_021298975.1. Taxonomy (GTDB): domain Bacteria; phylum Pseudomonadota; class Gammaproteobacteria; order Burkholderiales; family Burkholderiaceae_D; genus Pernthalerella. Next base: position 3,090 of record JAJTGC010000081.1, on the reverse strand, counting down.
TCTCTACGAACACTCCATCATTTTCCCGGCTCGGGATTGTGTGGATTAATTAGCTTTTTGTAAAGCCAGACAGGGATTTTATTTTGACTATCAGCAGTATGACCGGGTACGCCGTCGTCAAGCGCGAAAGTGATGCAGGCACGCTGACCATCGAACTCAAAAGCGTCAATTCTCGCTTTCTCGATCTGCAATTCCGCGTCAATGACGAACTTCGCTCGCTTGAGCCTTTGTTGCGAGAGGCCATCATGGCACGCGCCGCCCGGGGCAAAGTCGAATGCCGGCTGTCTTTTGGTCGCAAAGAACAATCCAGCAACAGCCTCGCGGTCAATGACGCATTGCTGGCTGCGCTGAATACGGCTCAGGACAATGTGCTTGCTGCATTCAGTAACGCACGCCCGATGTCGGTCAATGAATTGCTGCGCTGGCCTGGTGTGCTGTCGGAATCCGAGCTGGGGCAGGATTCGCTTCAGGCTGATGTACAAGCTGCGCTCAGTGACACGCTGGATGCATTTGTGATGTCCCGTCAACGCGAAGGCGCCTCGCTCGAAACGATGCTGCTCTCGCGCATCGACGAGATCGAACAGATCGTGGCCCGCATTACGCCCCTCGTACCTCAGGCAGTTGAACAGTTTCGCCAAAAGGCCATTGAGCGCATGCAGGAAGCGCTGGGGCAGGCAATCGGTGACGGCAGCGCCTTGCCGACCGATCTGCAGGACCGCATACGGCAGGAAGTGACACTCTATGGCATACGCGTGGACGTGGCCGAAGAGCTCACGCGCTTGTCCGGACATCTGACCGAGACGCGCGCCATTCTCAAAAAAGGGGGGCAAGTCGGCAAGCGTCTGGATTTCATGATGCAAGAGCTCAACCGCGAAGCCAATACGCTCGGATCCAAAGCAGCCGTCAAGGAATTGTCAGAGGCATCAATGCAAATGAAACTGCTGATTGAGCAAATGCGTGAACAAGTCCAAAACCTTGAATAATCGTGGCCTTGTCGGGTACTGAAACCACCGCCATTAAGACCAAGCTCCTCATGTCCAAAACCTTCGCACACGCTGGCAGTCTGTTTGTGGTGGCTGCACCTTCCGGTGCCGGCAAGTCATCGCTGGTCAAAGCGCTGATGAGCCGGGACAGCGCGCTGCATCTGTCCGTATCGTTCACGACCCGCGCACCACGTCCGGGTGAATTGCATGGACGCGAGTATTTTTTCGTCAGCGAAGCGGAATTTCTGGAACGGGAGCGTCGCGGCGAATTCCTCGAATCCGCGCAAGTACACGGCAATTTTTACGGCACATCACGGCTTGTGATTGAAGAAAATATGCAAACGGGCAAAGATGTGCTGCTCGAAATTGATTGGCAAGGCGCGCAGCAGGTGCGTGACTATTTCCCCGATGCGGTGGGTATTTTCATTCTGCCACCGTCAATTGCCGCGCTCGAGGAAAGATTGCGCGCGCGCGGTCAGGACGCGGACGACGTGATTGCTCGCCGCGTACAGGCGGCAGCGGGAGAGATCGCCCACGCCCATGAATTCGACTATGTTATTATCAACGCAGATTTTGCTGTCGCCTCGTCCGAGCTGGCAGCGATCGTTGAGGCCTCCAGGTGCAGATTCTCTCAGCAGGCCTCACGCAACAGCGCCCTGTTCGCCGACTATGGTATTCACGCTCGTTTGAAATAATATCCCTCTCAGGAGATTGCATGGCTCGCATTACTGTCGAAGACTGCCTTAAAAGAATACCTAATCGCTTCCAGCTGACACTCGCCGCCACTTACCGTGCGCGTCAGATCCTGCAGGGTCACACACCCAAGATCGACAGCGATGACAAAGCCACCGTCATCGCATTGCGCGAAATCGCAGCGGGTCATGTTGGTATCGAAATGCTTAAAAAAGTGCCCAGCTGATTTGCTGTAAAACCATGATGGGTCGGCCAGCAGAATGATTCCGGTTCCCACCGATACCCCTGCTCCTTCCGCCCGTCGGAAGTCTCCATCGGCTGTGCCCACAAAAGCTTCCATTGACGAACCCGCCCCAGCTGCCGGGGTGGCCTCCGTTACCCAGCTGATCAACCGGCTGTCCGAGTACCTCAATCCATCCGAACTGAAAAAAATCAAGGAAGCCTACCGCTTCTCTGACGAAATGCATCTGGGCCAGATGCGCAAGTCCGGCGAGCCCTACATCTCGCATCCGATTGCTGTCGCCGAAATCTGTGCCGATTGGAAGCTAGACGCGCAGGCCATCATGGCGGCGCTACTGCATGATGTGATGGAAGATCAGGATGTCAAAAAAGACGAACTGATCGAGCGCTTCGGCGCGCCGGTGGCGGCACTGGTCGATGGCTTGTCCAAACTCGACAAGATCGAATTCCAGAGCCAGATCGAGCAACAGGCCGAAAATTTCCGCAAGATGCTGCTGGCGATGGCCCGCGATGTGCGCGTCATTCTCGTCAAGCTCGCCGACCGTCTTCACAATATGCGCACGCTGGATGCGATGTTGCCCGAGAAGCGCCGACGCATTGCACGCGAGACCCTGGAAGTCTATGTGCCGATCGCGCACCGGCTGGGTCTCAATAATATCTATCGTGAGTTGCAGGACCTGTCGTTCTCGCACATGCTGCCGCTGCGATATCGCACCCTGTCCAAGGCCGTGCGTGCGGCGCGGGGCAACCGGCGTGAGCTGGTCAGCAAGATTCTTGACACGGTCAAGCAGGGACTGGCAAATGCGGGTATCGAAGCCGGTGTCTATGGTCGCGAAAAAACCTTGTATGGCGTCTACCGCAAGATGCGCAACAAGCACCTGAGTTTTTCTCAGGTGCTGGATGTCTATGGTTTTCGCATCGTCGTCAGCAATTTCGCGAACTGCTATGTCGCTCTTGGCACGCTGCACTCGATGTTCAAACCCATGCCGGGCAAGTTCAAGGATTACATCGCCATCCCCAAGCTCAATGGCTACCAGTCGCTGCACACCACACTGATTGGCCCCTACGGCACACCCGTTGAATTTCAGATCCGTACCGAAGAAATGCACCATGTGGCCGAATCCGGCGTCGCCGCGCACTGGCTCTACAAAAATGAAGACGGTCAGCTGACCGA
>JAJTGC010000080.1 GCA_021298975.1 Oxalobacteraceae bacterium | reverse complement strand
TGGATCATTGTTCCGGCAGTCGAGCGCGCCAATTTCGATAAAGTAGCGAGCCTGGCGGCGACGCTGCCTTCCTGCGTGTATGCGCTGGGCATTCATCCCATGTACGTGCGCTACGCCTCCGAAGATGATCTGGGCGTGTTGCGCGAACACGTGAAACGTGCAATCGCTGATGCCCGTTTTGTCGCAATTGGTGAAATCGGTCTGGATTTTTTCATCCCCGAGCTGACCACCGAGCCGATGCGCGCGAAGCAGGAATTTTTTTACAGTGAGCAATTAAAGATCGCGCGCGATTTTGATTTGCCCGTGATTTTGCACGTGCGGCGTTCGCAAGACACCTTGCTCAAGTATCTTCGACGCATCCGGGTCAATGGCGGTATTGCGCACGCCTTCAACGGCAGTGTGCAGCAGGCGCAGGCTTTTATTGATCTGGGTTTTGTGCTGGGTTTTGGTGGCGCCATGACCTTTGCCCGAGCCTTGCAGATACGTCGTCTGGCTGCCTCGCTGCCGCTCTCGGCGCTGGTGCTTGAAACGGATGCACCCGATATTTCTCCCGCATGGCTGCATCCGGCAATGAATTCGCCGGCGCAGACACCCCTTATTGCTGCGGTACTGGCCGAGCTGCGTGGCCAGTCACTGTCAGATATCGCACAACAGACAACCCACAATGTTGCGCGTGTTCTGCCCCGCCTTGGCAGCCTCATGATGGCCTGATTGCGCGCGATTGCTCTGGGGCTGCTCGCCGGCATATTCTGGCTGCAATCACAGGCCGTGTTGCCCGATACGATGGCTTGCGCCGGCTTGGTGCTGATCGGATTTATTGGCCTGCCGCTTGTGCATCGTCTCCACCGACGCGCTGGGAATCAAATCACGATGTTGCGCGCGTCATCGGAAGTGCTGGCTGGTATGGCGGTTGGCATGGCTATCGGCATAGGCTGGGCAGGGCTGTTGGCTCACTGGCGACTGAGTGACGCATTGCCGGCAGCACTCGAAGGCCGCGATCATCAGGTGATTGGTGTCGTGCAGGGTTTGCCGGACGCGGTGGCAAGTGGGGTTCGTTTCCGTCTGCGTGTGGACAGTGCGCACCTCTCCGACGGTGAGAAAGTCAATATTCCGAAATTACTGTCGGTCGGCTGGTATGCAGACGATGCGCAGAACCCGCCCGTAGTGCGTCCGGGTCAGCGCTGGGAATTCACGCTGAGACTTCGTCTGCCGCATGGCCATGTCAATCCGGACGGTTTTGATTACGAAGCCTGGTTGCTGACCGAGGGCGTGCGTGCCACGGGATATGTGCGTCCCGGCGTCCAAACAATGCACGATGCGTTCGTACCGGGTTTCGCGACTTACGTCGAACGCATGCGCGATGCCTTGCGCGGGCGATTGCAGCGCGCATTACCGGATGCCGCGTACGCCGGCGTGATTATTGCGCTGGTGATGGGCGATCAGCGCGGTGTGAGTCAGTCGGATTGGGAGGTATTCAATCGCACCGGCATCGGTCATCTGGTCTCCATCTCCGGATTGCACATCACGATGATCGCCGCGCTGTTCGGTGGTGTTGCGCGCTGGCTGTGGCGTCATTCTTTTTTCACGCGCGCCGATCTGCCCTTGTTACTGCCGGCACAAAAAGTCGGAGTGCTCGCAGGTTGGCTTGCCGCGCTGGTGTACGTGGCGCTGGCCGGATTTGGGATACCAGCGCAGCGTACCTTGTTGATGCTGACCGTGGTGTCGCTTGCGCTCTGGCTGGGCCGGATTGCGTCGGTATCGCATGTGCTGTGCCTGTCGGTCGCGGTGGTGTTGCTGTGTGACCCTTGGGCTGTGCTGTGGCCCGGTTTCTGGCTTTCATTTGTGGCGATCGCCTGCATTCTGTATGTGTCAGTGGGACGTACAACGAGCGGAATGGCCGAGTGGGTGAGTGCGGAAGCAGTCAGCGCGCAAGCAATCGGCTTTCGTTCGTGGCTCAGGCAATCACTGGCCGCTGCAACGCGCACGCAATATGCGGTCACACTCGGTCTGGTGCCGCTGACCATGGCCTTGTTTGGACAAATTTCGCTGATTGGGCCTCTGGCCAATGCGGTGGCCATTCCTCTGGTCAGCTTTGTAATTACACCGCTGTCGCTGGCGGGCAGCATGGCACCTGCCCCAGTATCGGTCTGGTGCTTGCAGGGTGCGCACGCACTGGTGAGCGTACTGGCGCAATGGCTGCACTGGCTCAGCGAGAGCTCGTTCGCGGTCTGGCAGGCGCCGCGCCCGGATGCGATGCATGTGGTGTTGGCGATGGCCGGTACGCTCTGGTTGCTCGCGCCGCGCGGCTGGCCCCTGAGATGGGTGGGTGTGCTGGCCTGGCTGCCGATGTTCATGGTCAGACCCGCAACGCCGGCACAAGGATTGTGGCTCACGGCGTTCGATATCGGGCAGGGCAACGCGCTGCTGATTGAAACCGCGCATCACCGGCTGCTGTACGACACCGGCCCGGCTTATTCATCGGAGTCCGATAGCGCCACCCGGGTACTGCTGCCTTATCTGCGCGCACGCGGCATCAGTCGGCTGGATGGACTCATCATCTCGCACAGCGACAGCGATCATTCCGGTGGTGCCCTTTCTGTCATTGAGGGTATCCCGGTGACCTGGACCCGCTCTTCATTGCCGGATGATCATGCCTTGCTGAGGCATATGCCCTCGCATACCGCCTGTCGCGCCGGGCAAAGCTGGACCTGGGATGGCGTGCAATTCGACATGCTGCATCCCGATGCACACTATGCCAACGCTGACCAGCCAAATGCCCGCAGTTGTACCCTGCGTATTCGCTACCGTGAGCACGCAGTACTGCTGACCGGTGATATCGAAGCGCCGCAGGAGCGCGCACTGCTGGTGCGCGCGGCTGATCAGCTGTCTGCCAGCGTGCTTTTGGCGCCGCATCATGGCAGTGGCACGTCGTCGACGCCCGAATTTCTGTCGGCGGTGTCACCGCAGCTGGCGTTGTTTCAGGTGGGATATCGCAATCGTTATCGTCATCCCAAAGCGGAAGTACTCGATCGTTACCTGCAGCGAGGTATCAGAACCTTGCGTACCGATCGTGATGGCGCGGTGCGGGTCAGCGTCGGCGATGAGATCACCTTCAGTGCGTATCGTTGTGAATATCGTCGCTACTGGCTTGCGCAGGATTGTCCGTGAGTGCGATTGGCTTGCGATTGCGCAGGGATATGCGTGCGGTGCCCGTGTCAGCATCAAGGATTTCAGGGATGCATGAAATTCGTGAGCCGAGACCTGATCACCATGGCGCTGCTGATCGCTGTTGCAACACTGGGGTTGCGATGTGATCCTCTTGCTGCCCAGGAGTCCTTGCAAACTTTTTTCAAAGAAGGACGACCCACCAGCACGCTTGACATCGACAATGATTCACTGCTCCTGCGACGCGATGACGGCTTGTATACGAGTGGCTTGCGATTCTCGCGCAGCTACCGCCTTGGCACGACAGAGGGCTGGCGTTCGGCCGGATGGCGACTGGGTCAGCAGTTGTATACCCCTTTGGATGTGCGCATCCGACCAGAAAACCTGAGCCCGCTGGATCGGCCATACGCTGGCTGGTTATACGGCGGATTTTTTTATAACGTGGCCGATGTCGATGGCAGCGAACTGGCATTCGGACTGGATGTTGGCTGTCTTGGTCCCTGCGCCGGTGGCCGACCGACCCAGACCTTTGTGCACAAGATGTTTGATCAGCCTGAGCCGCGCGGCTGGCGCACGCAGATTCGCAATGAGCTTGGTCTGGTGCTGCGGGCGGGTGCGCGGACGCCTTACTGGCGAGCGCATCGCCATTGGGATATGCGCCCCGGCGTGGCTCTGAGGCTGGGTAATATTTTTACCGATCTCACCGCTGATGCCACGCTGCGAGCCGGACGCCTCGATTCCGTGGCAGATGCAGCAGGTCTGTACGTATTTGTGCGTGGGGCGATACGCGCCGTGGGCTACGATGCCACTCTGGAAGGTGGGATGTTGTCGGACGATCAGGTACGGACGGTCAAGCCCCGGCGCATCACCGACGAATGGGAGCTGGGATTGCAGTGGTATCAGCGCTCATGGGCATGGCGGCTGTCAGTGGTCAGGCGCGGCAATGAAATCGCCGGGGTGCCGGACTCACTCGGGCGGCAGGATTTTCTGCGCTTGTCGATCAGTTATTTTCCTCAATGACCAGCAGACGGCGGCAAATCGACAGCGAGATAGAGGAAGTGCCGGGGTTGTTTGCGGTATAATTCGAATTTCCCGCGAGTGCCGTTCGGCATATCCTGCAATGACCAAGTTTGTATTTGTCACTGGCGGCGTCGTGTCATCCCTTGGTAAAGGGATTGCTGCCGCCTCTCTTGCCGCGATTCTCGAATCGCGTGGCCTCAAAGTCACTCTCCTCAAGCTGGACCCCTATATCAACGTCGATCCCGGAACAATGAGCCCGTTCCAGCATGGTGAAGTATTCGTCACCGATGATGGTGCGGAAACCGATCTCGATTTGGGTCACTACGAGCGCTTCATCAGCGCGCGCATGAAGAAAGTCAATAATTTCACCACAGGTCAGATTTACGAATCGGTGATTCGCAAAGAGCGACGCGGCGAGTATCTGGGCAAGACGGTGCAGGTCATCCCGCACATTACCAACGAGATTCAGGAATTCATTCATCGCGGCGCGGAAGGTTTTGATGTCGCCATCGTCGAAATCGGTGGCACCGTGGGTGATATCGAATCCTTGCCATTTCTTGAGGCGGCGCGGCAATTGTCGCTGCGCGGTGGGCGTAATCATGCGGCATTCATTCATCTGACGCTGGTGCCGTACCTCGTGTCGGCCGGTGAACTGAAAACCAAGCCAACGCAGCACAGCGTGCAAAAGCTGCGCGAAATCGGCATATCGCCGGACGCCTTGCTGTGCCGTGCGGACCGCCGTATCCCTGATGATGAGCGGGCGAAAATTTCGCTGTTTTCCAATGTAGAAGAAGATGCCGTCATATCCGTCTGGGATGCCGACACCATCTACAAGATTCCGCAAATGCTGCATGACCAGGGACTGGACCGAATCGTCTGCGAAAAACTTGCCCTCGCGCCCAAGCCTGCTGACTTGTCCATGTGGACGCATTTGGTGGATTCGCTCGAGAATCCCAAGCACGAGATCCATATCGCCATGGTCGGCAAATATGTCGACCTGACTGAATCCTACAAATCACTCACCGAGGCGCTGCGACATGCCGGCATACACACCGAATCGCGTGTGAATATCGAGTACGTCGATTCGGAAGATATCGAAAACCAGGGTGCGGCCAGTTTGTCCAAATTCGACGCGATACTCGTACCCGGCGGTTTCGGCAAGCGCGGTGTCGAAGGAAAAATTGCCGCTGCCCGCTACGCACGTGAAAGCAAGATACCGTATCTCGGCATCTGCCTCGGCATGCAGGTTGCCCTGATTGAATACGCGCGTGATGTTGCCGGTCTCAAAAACGCGAACTCCACCGAGTTTGATCCGTCAACGGAAAACCCCGTGGTGGCGCTGATCAACGAGTGGCAGAACCACGACGGTGTGATCGAACGTCGCGATGCCAACTCCGATCTGGGCGGCACCATGCGTCTGGGTGCACAGACCTGCGATGTCAAACCAGGTACCCTGGCCGCCGAAATCTATGGCACGCAAGTGACGGAGCGTCATCGTCATCGCTATGAAGCCAACAATCATTACCTCGATCGCGTCGAACAGGCTGGCCTGATCGTTTCGGCGCGCACGCCTCATGAGGCGCTCTGCGAAATCATGGAATTGCCCCGATCGGGTGACAACGCGCATCCCTGGTACATGGGCGTGCAGTACCACCCCGAATTCAAATCCACCCCGCGCGAGGGTCATCCGTTGTTCATTTCTTTCATCAAGGCCGCGCTTGCGCACAAAGAGGCCATCAGCCAGAGGAAAGCGGCATGAAACTCTGCCATTTCAATGCAGGTCTTGATCAGCCATTTTTTATCATTGCAGGTCCTTGCGTGATTGAATCGCTGGACATGGCGATCGATACTGCCGGTCAGTTGAAAGAGATCACGAACAGCCTCGGCATTCCCTTTATCTACAAATCCTCGTTCGACAAGGCCAATCGCTCCTCGGGTAGTTCTTTCCGCGGTTTGGGCATGGAAAAAGGTCTGGAGATTCTGGCCGAGGTGCGTCGGCAGATCGGCGTTCCGGTGCTGACCGATATTCATGAGATCGACGAGATCAAACCGGTGGCTGCTGTGGTCGATGTGCTGCAAACACCGGCTTTCCTGTGCCGGCAGACGGATTTCATCCGTGCTTGTGCGCAATCGGGCAAGCCAGTCAATATCAAAAAGGGGCAGTTCCTTGCGCCGAATGACATGAAAAACGTCATCGACAAAGCGCGTGAGGCCGCACGCGAAGCCAACCTGCCGACCGATGTGTTCATGGCTTGCGAGCGTGGCGTGTCTTTTGGCTATAACAATCTGGTATCCGACATGCGTTCGCTGGCCATCATGCGCAATACCGGCTGCCCGGTAGTGTTCGATGCGACGCACTCGGTGCAACTCCCCGGTGGTCAGGGAACGACCTCAGGCGGCCAGCGTGAATTTGTGCCGGTGCTGGCACGCGCGGCGATTGCGGTCGGCATTGCTGGCCTGTTCATGGAAACGCACCCCGATCCGGCCAATGCAAAATCTGATGGCCCCAATGCGGTGCCGCTGCATCGCATGCGTGAATTGCTGACTAGTCTGGCGGCGCTTGACCGGGTGGTCAAACAACAGCCTTTTCTTGAAAATGATTTTTCCTGAGTGCCCGGCAGTGCGCTCCGAGCCTCTCCGTCAAAATGCCGCTGCCAATGTGTGCACTGCTGCGCGACATTCGTTTTGACAGGGATGCTGAAATAAACGCCTTTGAATCTGCCTGAATTCTGTTTGTCATTTGTGGAGATACTGAATGAGTGCAATTGTTGACATCGTTGGCCGTGAAATCCTTGATTCGCGTGGTAATCCCACCGTGGAGTGCGATGTGCTGCTCGAGTCCGGTGTGATGGGTCGTGCGTCCGTTCCTTCGGGTGCGTCAACCGGCTCGCGCGAGGCGGTCGAGCTGCGCGACAGCGACAACACGCGCTACCTCGGCAAGGGCGTGTTGCGAGCATGCGAGCATATCAACACCGAAATTTCCGAAACGGTGATGGGTCTGGACGCCAGCGAGCAAGCGTTTCTTGATCACGCACTGCTTGATCTCGACGGCACCGAGAACAAATCGCGTCTGGGTGCCAATGCGATTCTGGCGGTGTCCATGGCCGTGGCGAAGGCAGCAGCGGAGGAGGCGGGTCTGCCCTTGTATCGGTACTTTGGCGGATCAGCGGCGATGCAGATGCCCGTGCCCATGATGAATGTCATTAATGGTGGCGCGCACGCTGACAACAATCTCGATATTCAGGAGTTCATGATTATCCCCTTGGGTGCGCCCAGCTTCCGCGAGGCGATGCGCTACGGTGCCGAGGTGTTCCATACGCTGAAAAAAATCCTGCATGAGCGCAAGCTGACGACTTCGGTCGGTGACGAAGGCGGTTTTGCACCTTCAGTGGAAAACCATGAAGCGGCGATCAAGCTCATCATTGAAGCGATCGAAAAAGCAGGCTATGAGCCGGGCACGCAAATCGCGCTGGGTCTGGATTGCGCTGCCAGCGAATTTTATCGCGATGGCAAATACCATCTGGCAGGTGAGGGTCTGAGCCTCTCCTCGGCTGACTTCACCAACCTGCTGGCCACCTGGTGCGACAAGTACCCGATCATGTCGATTGAAGACGGCATGGCTGAAAATGACTGGGATGGTTGGGCAACGCTGACGGGCGCGCTGGGCAAGAAAATACAATTGGTCGGCGACGATCTCTTCGTTACCAACACCAAGATACTGCGCGAAGGCATCGAGAAAAACATCGCCAACTCCATCCTGATCAAGATCAATCAGATCGGCACACTCACCGAAACCTTTGCCGCCATCGAAATGGCCAAGCGGGCTGGGTATACCGCAGTCATTTCGCATCGTTCGGGCGAGACAGAAGATTCGACGATTGCCGATATTGCCGTCGGTTGCAATGCCTTGCAGATCAAGACAGG
>JAJTGC010000079.1 GCA_021298975.1 Oxalobacteraceae bacterium | reverse complement strand
GTTTATTGCACCGCAGGCAGAAACATCGTTTGATGAATTCTCAATTTCATCAGATGTCATGCGAATGCCAAAGTGGCAAACATCCAAACGCATGGGTTGCATACGGAAGATACCAATGACCTCACAAACCGCCACCAAGATTTTTATTTTGTGCGCCAGCTTGATCAGCTTCACCAAGGCAAACGCAGCAGACAGCGTACAAAACGCGAGCACGGCAAGTGCGCATGCCAGTAAAGCTGTCACGCTGGGAATCGCTGCATCGGGTCAGACAGCGTTGGGAATCATGGCGGTACCCCTGTTGTCTGCAGGGATCGTTAGTAACGGCATGGGTGTAGCAAGTACCGCTGCAGGCAAAAGCTCAGCAGCTACAGCAGGTTCCTCGGTAATCCCCCCATTTTTAACGGCCGCCTAAAGTAGCGTTACGCGGTCATGGCCAGCCGCTGATTAGGGGTGATGCCGCCCAAGGCCATGTTCGGACGTTCGTGATTGTAGTGCCACATCCAGCGCGTCGCCTGATCCTGCACATCGTCGATTGTGTCAAACAACTCCTGCGCCAGCCAGTCGTAACGAACGGTTCGATTGAAGCGCTCGATATAAGCGTTCTGCTGCGGTTGTCCGGGCTGAATGTATTCGATCAGGTCTGAACAGCGCCGCTGACATTCTCGGGCCCGTTGTCGCACCGTATCACCTTCGGTTTCCCGCGCCAGCTGATGATCTGTTCCAGCGCCCGAATCAATCGCTCTGCCGGCAATGAGAAATCCGCTTCGATACCCAGTGCTTCCCGATTGAAATCATCGATGATGTTTAGCAGCCGGAATGCCCGTCGATCGGTCAACTGATCATGCATAAAATCCAGCGACCAAACCTCGTTGATTCCTTCCGGTACGCTTAATGCCTCGGGCTTCTCCCTGCAAAGCCGCTTTTTCGGCTTGATCCTTAAGTTCAGCTCTAATTTTTTGTCGATCCGATAAACCCGTTTGTGATTCCATGGATAACCCCTCACGTTGCGTAGATACAGATAGCAAAGGCCAAAGCCCCAGTTGCGTCGATTCCCCGTCAGCCTAGTCAGCCAGTCGGCAATCACTTCATTCTCTGCCTTACGCTTGGGCTGGTACCGGTAGCAGGTTTCGCTGACCTGAAATGCCTCGCAGGCCAGCTTGATCGATATACCTCGCTCTTGGACTACTTGCTTGGCCATCTCGCAGCGCTGAGATGGCCTCAGAACTTTTTTGCTAAAGCCTCCTGAACGATCTCAGCCTTCAGCCGTTCATCAACGACCATCTTGCGCAGCCGCCGATTCTCTTCTTCCAGCTCCTTCATCCGCGACATCATCGAGGCATCCATTCCGCCAAATTTGGCCCGCCAGCGGTAAAACAACGCACTGCTGATCCCCAATTCCCGGCACAGATCAGGCACTTTGAGTCCAGCGTCGGCCCGCTTCAGGGCATCAATAATCTGGCTATCCGTAAATCTCGATTTCTTCATGTAGAACTCCTCCGATTGAGAAAATTCTACTTCAGACCGCCGCTAACCTGAGGGAGGATTACCCCACCTGCGACATCGCGGTTGGGGAAAACGCAATCGCTGCCTTGATACGGGGATCGGCCTGACGAGTGCCCTTGGACTGGCCTGATATTGCTTGCACCGTCAGCGCACCGTAAGAATGCCCTGCAACGCCTACGAGCCTCGCGCCGCTGTTGACTGGGATGATTGACGGTGTTCTTCATGATCAAGCCGATACATTGAAAAAAGCGTGGCAGGTAGTCAGGCTTGGAGAGCAGGCGCATTCGTTGGGCTATTAATACTAAAACAGCAATATTTGTTGGCGCAAAGCGGATGCTGGGTATTCTGACCCATCGTGACCACCGATTCTGGTCTATCGTGACCAGCCATTCTGGCGGATCGTGACCGCTCATTCTGGTCTATCGTGACCGATTTGCTGGGATTGCCAGAATCGGCGGTCACGACACCAGAACCCCTGGTCACGATGCCAGAATGGCGTCGTACTGCGCAGTGATGAGGTTACGCATAGTGCAACCGAACGAGTACGCTTCCAGATTTTTGTCTGGAGACAGCGTGCCCGTACCAAGGATCAATATGCGTAAGATAAAAGACGTATTGCGTTTGAAGTTGGACGCCAAGCTGTCGCACCAGCAGATTGCTGATGCATTGGGAATTTCCAAGGGCGTGGTCACCAAATATGTCGGGCTTGCCGCCGTAGTGGGCCTGGACTGGCCCGCAGTTCAAGCCGCCAGCGACACTGAACTGGATCACCGGCTTTATGTATTTCAAGAGCGCCCGCGTGACCATGTCCAGCCGGACTATGCCCGCCTGCACCACGAACTGCGTCGCAAGGGTATGACGCTCATGCTGCTGTGGGAGGAGTATCGGGCTGATCACGCTGATCGGCAGACCTATGCGTACGCGCAGTTCTGTGTCAATTATCGACGCTTCGCCAAGCAGCTTAAGCGTTCTATGCGGCAAGTCCATCGCGCTGGCGAGAAGCTGTTCATTGATTACGCCGGCCCCACCATCTGCTTGACCGATGGCAGTCGTGCGCACATCTTTGTGGCCGCATTGGGCGCATCGAGTTACACATTTGCTTGCGCGACACCGCGTGAGACGATGGCAGACTGGCTCGCCTCCACAGCCAAGGCGTTGAGTTTCATAGGTGGCGTGCCTCAGTTGATCGTGCCCGATAATCCCAAAGCCATGATCGCCGATGCAAACCGTTATGAGCCGCGCAGTAACGATACGGTGCTGGACTTCGCGCGGCACTATGGCACCTCGATTCTGCCGGCCAGACCGCGTCATCCGCAGGACAAAGCCAAGGCCGAGTCAGCCGTGCAAATCGTAGAACGCTGGATCATGATGCGTCTGCGGCATCAGCAATTTAGCAATGTGCATGAGGTCAATGTCGCCATCGCGCCTTTGCTGGCAATGCTCAACAATAAGCCGTTTCAGAAACTGCCGGGCAGTCGTGCCAGTGCCTTCGTTGAGCTCGATGCCCCAGCCTTGCTTGCCTTGCCGTTGCAACGCTATGAAATGGCGCACTTCAAGACCGTCACGGTACACATCGACTATCACGTTGAAGTGGACCGCCATCGCTACAGCGTGCCGCATGCCTTGGTCGGCCAGGTCATGGAAGCCCGCATCACGGCGACAGCGTTGGAGATTCTGCATCGCGGTCAACGCGTCGCCAGTCATGCACTCAACACTCGTCAAGGCGGCTTCACCACCATCCCAGCCCACATGCCGGCAGCCCATCGCGCGCACATGGAATGGACGCCGCAGCGGCTGATTCACTGGGGCGAAACCATCGGCCCGGCGACAGCCGAAGCGGTGACGCGTCTGATGGCGGAGAACAAGCATCCCGAGCACGGCTACCGTTCTTGCCTGGGTCTGCTGTCGCTGGCTAAGCGCTATGGCAAGGCCCGCCTTGAAGCGGGTTGCATGCGGGCCTTGCAGATCGGCGCCTGCCAGTACCGCCACGTCAACGACATCTTAAAAAATAATCGCGACCAAAGTCAGCCTGCCGCTGCCGGCGACTGGGTCAGCCCTGACCATGCCCACGTCCGTGGTCCTGGCTACTACCAATAAGGAATTCAACGATGATGATGCATACCACCTTGGCGCAATTGCGCACCTTGAAACTCGATGGCTTAGCCAGTGGCCTGGAAGATCAACTGACCCAGCCAGGCATGGCGGGGATGAGCTTCGAAGAACGATTGGCGCTACTCGTTGACCGTGAAATCCATTGCCGTAATGACCGCAAACTTGTGCGCCTTCTCAAGAACGCGCATCTGAAGTACGCACAGGCAGCGATCGAAGATATCGACGCGCGCGCCGGGCGCGGCATCGACCGCCGCGAGGTAATGAGCCTGGCACTAGGCGACTGGGTAGACGCTGGACATAGCGTCCTGATCACCGGGCCAACCGGTGCCGGCAAATCATGGCTTGCCTGCGCGCTAGGGCAATACGCCTGTCGGCGCGGATACTCCGCCGTTTATCAACGGGTACCCCGTCTACAGGAAGAACTCCGCATCCGTCACGGCAGCGGGGTCTTCGGAAAGTGGCTGCTCCAGCTCGCCAAGACCGATGTCCTGATTCTTGATGATTGGGGGATGGGCGCCATTGATAGCGCGACGCGCTCTGATCTGCTAGAGATCATTGACGACCGTGCGACGAACCGTGCCACGATCATCACGAGTCAATTGCCTGTTGAACACTGGCATGCCTGGATTGGCGATACCACCATTGCCGACGCCATTCTTGATCGCATTCTGCAGCGTACGCATCGCCTGACCCTAACTGGGGATTCTCTGCGGGATCCCAAACACGCTAAAACCAGTAAAAAGGAGAAAAGCATCGACCCATCGTGACCGCAGACATTACAATTTAGCCGCGTAACACCATCGCTTGCGCAGCGGTCACGATAGGCCAGAATGAGCGGTCACGTTGGCCAGAATACGCAGGATGCATGACAAATCGTTGCAAAGGTTATCACTGATTCGCTAGGTGCTTTTTTCAGCATCTCATCGCGAGAGCCAATGCTTTGCGTTGTAATGTCTCTGTCAAATTCCGCTGAAATATCGTCATTGAATTTAGGGTCGAGTACAATTATTTTGCGTTGTAGGCGTTCTGCCTCTTGGATTTTGTAGAAAGAGTACCTCTGCCATTGATCCATTCGGTGATTATTTTTTAGCGAGGTATCCCTCCATTGAAGCTATCTCAGCTATTGCAGTCAGACCCACATAGGCTCTATCAGCTGGCGCTTGATCTCAGGCAGGAGAAGGCGGGCGAAATGGCACTGCAGACAGCACACCGTATGTTCACGGTGGCTTCGCTGATGGGTATGCATGCTGCGCGCTATCACCTTGGCTTGATGAACTTGCGCGGTGAGGCACGTGAGCGTCACCGCATTCGCGCGCTCATGTGGTTCAGACTGGCGGGGGAGCGCGATGAGCCTCGTGCAGCGCTGCAAGCGACCGAGTTGGCGACTGAACTCAAACCCGTGGAGATTCGGCAGGCGATGCACTACGCGAGGCGGTTTGACGAAGCCGAAGCGCAGTTTCGCGTTGCCCGACACGGTGAAGATGCTGAGGCGATCACCTCCCTGGGTACGATGCTCATGCAGGGTGATGGCGTCGATGAGGATGCCACTCTGGCCGTTGAATGGCTGATGCGCGCTGCGGAAAAAAATAACGCACAAGCCCAATGGCGGCTCGGACTGGCCTATGCCAAGGGCTCTGGCGTGGCAAAAAATAACACGGAGGCGTCGCGCTTGTTGCAGCTGTCGGTGTCACAAGGCAGCTGTGATGCCCAATACCATTTCGCTCAATTCCTTGAGCATCACTCAAATAAATCCGAGATACGCACAAAGGCCACGATCCTGTATGAAACTGCTGCGCAGCAGGGGCACCTGCCGGCGCAACTTCACTTGGCCTACGCGCTGAGAGCCGACGAGGCGATGCATGATCCTGCCCGTGAGTCCACCGCGGTGCCCATACCGCTTAAAACGGTGCGGCGCAGTACGGCACCCCATTTGGTGCGCTCCTTTCATTTTTTTCGGATGGCAGCCGATACGGGGCACGCAGCAGCGCAATTCGAGTTGGGTCAAATGTATGCGCAGGGGCTCGGTGTGGCTCAGCAATTTGAAGAGGCTGCGTATTGGTATCTGCTCGCAGCAAAACAGGGCCATGCGCGCGCGCAGTTTCATTTAGGATTTCTGCATTCCCACGGACAGGGTGTGGAGCAGAGCTACGCCAAGGCCTATCAATGGTATTGCACCAGCGAGCGGTGTGGTTATGCGCTCGCCGGGAAAAATATGACTTTCATTGGCAAAAAACTCTCGCCGGGCGAGCAAGAAATGGCCCAATGGCGAGCTGAGAGCTTTGTTTTTAATGTGCAAGACAATCATCAAAATTCGGACCGTTGATTTTCGGTCACACGGCACCGACCACAAGGCACCGACCAAGCGGGCCGACCACAAGGCATCCATCAGACGGCTCACTGCCTCTCACCTGCCTGTTGTTGTACATCAGTTGGCGCCTGTACTTGAGGAATCGCACTGAGCCAGATCAAAATCGGCTGATTGTTGACGCTTTGTTCGGTCATATGAGCAGGGTTCGAAACAAGGTGTCGTCACCGTTTGACCAAGTTAATGATTCGTCACATTTTCAATTTTTGCTCAGCCGTTCGATTTACAGTGCTATGGTTACTGAGGGGCAAGTATGTGAACTAATTTGATTCATCTTGTTCTGAACGCAGTCTCGCGATTTGCAGAGAATGATGCTTCAGCGAATCTGCGAAAGATCCACTCACTACCGACAAGAGGTGATTCATGAGAAAAATTCTGACCGTTTTGGCGCTGATCTCAATAGCAGCCTGCAGCAATTTACCGGTGGAACGCACGCAGACCGGCCAGGTCAACCACCCTGATGCTTTCCATTCCTATATCAATTAAGCAAGAACTTGGTGCGAGGCAAGTTCGCTTGCCTTGCGCCGCTGATCGAATCATTGATTCGCCTCGTTTCTGAGGGGCAATTGAGTCTTCATGTAAAATCCGAACGATCGTGCTAAATCGGACGGAGGCTGCATGAATTTGAACTACACGCCAGAGGAACTGGCGTTTCGACAAGAGGTCAGCGCTTGGCTGGAGGCCAGCCTGCCGGCTGATCTTCAGCACAAAATCCTTAACCACAAGCGCTTGAAACGCGAAGACTTTGTTCGCTGGCACAAGATCGTGGCCACCAAGGGCTGGGTTGCGCCGAATTGGCCGATCGAGCATGGTGGCACGGGCTGGACCAAGGTGCAGCAGCATATATGGGAAGAAGAGTGCGCCCGCGCCGGCACGCCCGCGATCATGCCGTTTGGCGTGAACATGGTCGCGCCGGTCATCATGGCTTTTGGTAACGAAGCACAAAAGCGTCATTACCTGCCGCGCATCCTGTCGTGTGAAGACTGGTGGTGTCAGGGGTATTCCGAACCTGGCTCTGGCTCTGATCTCGCGTCGCTGAAAACCCGCGCTGAGCGCGATGGCGATCACTACATCGTCAATGGCCAAAAAACCTGGACTACCCTGGCTCAGCATGCCGACATGATGTTCTGTCTGGTACGCACCGATCCCGCCGCACGCAAGCAGGAGGGTATTTCTTTCTTGCTGATCGATATGAAGACGCCGGGCATCACCGTGCGACCCATCATCACGCTGGACGAGGATCATGAGGTCAATGAAGTCTTTTTTGATCAAGTGCGTGTACCGATCACCAACTTGATCGGCGAAGAAAACCGCGGATGGACCTACGCAAAATATCTGCTGGGTCATGAGCGCACAGGAATTGCCGCCGTTGGCCGCTCCAAGCGTGAGCTGCAGTTTCTGAAGCGGCTGGCGCTGCGCATGCAGAAGGGTGGTCGTCCGCTGTTGGATGATGTGCTGTTCGCCTCCAAGGTCGCTGCGCTGGAGATTGATCTGATGGCGCTGGAGGTGACTGTGTTGCGGGTGATATCGCAGGAAGCCAAGCGCCGTGCTCCGGGACCCGAAGCCTCGATGCTCAAGGTCAAGGGCACTGAAATCCAGCAACGGCTGACCGAGCTGATGGTCGAGGCGGCCGGGCCACTGGGGTTGCCTTTCGAGTTGTCTTATCTGGAGGGTGATGAGGCATCGACGTCTGTCGGGGATGAGGACACAGCGCCGCTGATGCCGTACTACTTCAACTACCGCAAGACCACGATTTATGGCGGGTCGAACGAGATCCAGAAAAATATCATTACCCAGATGATTCTGGGTCTGTGAGAGGGGCGAGACAAGATGGACTTTGACCTGAATCCCGAACAGCAGCAGCTCGCTGATGCAATAGCGCGCTGGGCCGAAAAAGACTACAGCTTTGAGAAGCGCAAGCAGATCATCCGCTCCGATGCGGGCGTATCGGCCGCTGACTGGCAGGCCTTGGCAGCGCTGGGCGTATCAGCACTGCCGGTGCCGTCAGCGCATGATGGCTTTGATGGCACCGCTATCGACCAGATGGTGGTGATGCAAGCGCTTGGACGTGCCTTGGTGATTGAACCGGTATTTGCCACGGCGCTGGGTGTGCAGTTTCTGAAACTGGCAGGCGGTCATGGCGACGTCCTGACCAGGGTTGCTGGCGGCGATATGATCCTCGCGTGTGGACTCGGCGAGCGACAGTCGCGTCATGAACTCGCGCATATCGAGACCACCGCACGTAAAGTGGATGATCACTATGTGATCGACGGCAGCAAGTCTGCTGTGCTGCATGGGGCTCAGGCGGGATGTCTGATTGTGTCTGCCCGTAGCGCGGGTGCGCGCAGCGATACGCAGGGTATTTCTCTGTTCCTCATTCCGGCAGACAGTGCGGGTATCAGCGTTCGTGATGCGCGCGGCAATGACGGCATACGCATCGCAGCGATCGACTTCAAACAAGTGAGGGTACCTGCCACATCGCTGCTGGGCGCCGAGGGCGGGGGCTGGCCGCTGCTGGAGGCCGCCAGCGATCACGGTATTGCGCTGTTGTGTGCCGAGGCGCTGGGTGTGATGGAAGCACTGACCGATGCCACGCTGGATATACATTGGACAGCAGGCGGTTCAACTGCACGGCGGCATGGGCGTGACCAATGAACTTCCGGCGGCGCATTACTTCAAACGTTTGAGCACGATTGAGTTGACGCTGGGCGATACCGATCATCATCTCGCACGTTTCATTGCCCAGCCGGGCTTCGCTGCGGTTGCCTGATCGCTTGATTGCCAAAGGAAAGTCCATGCGAACGTTTGATACGCCCGAAGCACTGGAAGCGGAAGTTGGCAAGGAAATCTGTGTCAGTGACTGGCTGACGATCAGTCAGGAGCGCGTGAATCAGTTTGCGCAGGCCACTGATGATCCCCAGTGGATTCATGTGGATGTTGAGCGTGCAAAGCGCGAATCACCCTTCGGCGGCACGATTGCACACGGCTTTCTGACCCTGTCTTTGTTTCCGAAATTTTTTGAGGAACAAGTCGATCTCCCGTTTGGCAAGATGAGCATCAATTACGGCACCAATAAAGTCCGTTTTCCATCCCCGATGCGGGTCGGTGGTCGTGTACGTGGACGATTTTTCTTGTTGTCGGTCGAGCGGCTGCCGGATTGCGTGCAGAGTGTGTGGAAGATGACGGTGGAGCAGGAGGGCAGCGACAAGCCGGTTTGTGTGGCTGAGTCGGTGTTGCGCAGGTATTTTTAGTCGGGTGTTTTGACGGAATGTGAGTCTAGCCATTCGCGCAAAGCTCGATTCATCCTGGTCTGCCATCCCGGGCCACTTGCACGAAATGCGTCAACAATGTCAGTGTCAAATCGAACGGTTGTTGATGTTTTCATTCCAGTGCCAGCAGGTCGACCGCGTTTAACAAGACGCTCGCCATCATACTGATCAGCCTGCTGGAAGAACTCATCCTCCAGCTC
The DNA here is from genome assembly GCA_021298975.1 of Oxalobacteraceae bacterium. Lineage (GTDB taxonomy): Bacteria > Pseudomonadota > Gammaproteobacteria > Burkholderiales > Burkholderiaceae_D > Pernthalerella. Next base: position 1,907 of record JAJTGC010000079.1, on the reverse strand, counting down.
AGGCGCATCATCCGGATCTGTCCAGCCGTTCATTGGCTTTCCTTATGCTGATGATCCTACGTTGATTACTCCCTCGGTGAGTCCAGACCAAAACGATCATCCTTTTATCCAGAAAGCCAACGGTAATCCACCGTTCCTCTGGATAGCACTTGCGCAAATCCGGTTTTGTGAAATGACGCTGCTCAAAAACGTTATTGGCTCGCGCGAAATCCAGACCGCGTTCTTGAATAGTTCTTTCACGTTTTGCAGGATCGTAGGTGATCTGCATGGCTGGCTTATTGTAGTAACAAAAATTAAAAAATCAATGGGATATTTTACGAATAGAGGCTAGATATAAAAATATCAAAGAGGCAATTTTTTGTCAGGCTGATTGGTGGGAGATTGATTACCGCAAAAGGACTGTCGTTACGGCTTAGATTGTGCTGAGCAGGTATTTTCAGTTGGGAGTGTTTGTCCGCAGACCAGTAATTTATCTCACGCTATTTGAGTAAAGCCACTGGATCCCGGCTTTCGCCGGGATGACGTGTCAGGAGCAGTTGGGCTCAAAATCGTCAACTACGAAGCTACTTAGCGCTAAGTCTTCCGCACAAGCTGATCAGCCAGATCGTTAAAATCTCGCGCCTCTACATCAAAAACGCTCAGATCACCGACGGCTTTCGGCACCTCAGCACCATACTCATGTGGTCTATGCACATAAGCCGTCTGCAGACCACAGCCTTGCGCTGCCTGCAAATCATCCTCATGCGTGGCGACCATCATCACATCCTGCGGTGTCAGATCAAAGAGTTCAGCTACACCCAGATAGGTTTCGGGATCGGGTTTGTAGTGCCGGAATACTTCCGCCGAGAGAATCAGATCCCAAGGTAGCCGTGCGTTCTTGGCCATGTTGGACAGCAGTGAGAGATTCCCATTCGAGAGGGTGACGATGTTGAAGGTCGATTTCAGACGCGTGAGTCCAGCCACGGTATCGGGCCAAGGGTCGAGTCGATGCCAGGCGCGATTGAGATGCTGGCGAGATGCTTCGTCGAGATCAATCCCAAAATCAATCAGCAGGCGATCCAGAATCAATCGATGCAGAGCATCGATTTTTGTCCAGCCCAGTTTGCCGCTGCGTACTTCCGCCATGGCAGGCTGGTAACCAGCACGCCAGGCACTGGCGAAGGCATCACCATCAATGCCAGGGATGATCGATACCGCTTCACGGCTGATCGATCCGTGCCAGTCAACGACGGTACCAAAGACATCAAAGGCTAATACGCTGGGGCGGTGCATGCGTTCAACGCTTCTTATACTGCGTGGTACCAAACAACATCTCTCGCGCCTTGTCATCCACCAGCGGCTTGCGCAAATGCGTGAGCACTTCCACGCCGCGTTGTACTGCAGGGCGTTCGGCGATTTCATCATGCCAGCGCTTGGCATACGGATAATCTGCCCAGTCGATGCCCTGATTTTTCCAGGAGCGCGTCCATGGGAAGCAGGCGATGTCGGCGATGGTGTACTCATCACCGGCGATGAAACGGTGCTTTGCCAACTGGCGATCCATCACGCCGTACAGACGCTTGGCTTCGTTGGTGTAGCGGGTCACGGCATAGTCAATCTGTTCCGGCGCATAGATGCGGAAGTGATGTGCTTGTCCGAGCATGGGGCCGAGTCCGCCCATCTGAAACATCAGCCATTGCAGGACCGTGAATTTTTCTCTGTCGGTGGTGCCGATAAAGCGATTTACCTTGCTCGCCAGATAAACGAGGATCGCGCCGGATTCGAATAACGAGATCGGTTCGCCATTCGGGCCATCCGGATCAACGATGGCGGGGATTTTATTGTTGGGTGAGATGGCGAGGAATTCAGGTGTGAACTGATCACCCTCACCAATATCGATGTTGTGTGCACGATAGGGAAGTCCGCAT
>JAJTGC010000078.1 GCA_021298975.1 Oxalobacteraceae bacterium | reverse complement strand
AGCTCGAGCAGCTGTCGCACTTCTTCTTCGTTATCGCGCCGCTCTTTGAGCAAGGGTTCTTCTTCCAGCGCATCGGCAATCGTCACCAGCTTGCCGGGCTTGAAGGGAATCAGCTTGGAAATGGCATCGCAAAAGTTATAGCCAAAATCAAGCACACGACCCACATCGCGTACAGCGCCTTTGGCGGCCATGGTACCGAAGGTGACGATCTGCGACACGGCGTCTTTGCCGTAGCGTTCCTTCACATACTGAATCACGCGATCCCGGCCTTCCTGACAGAAATCGATATCGAAGTCGGGCATGGAGACACGATCCGGATTGAGGAATCGCTCGAACAGCAAGTTGTATTCGAGCGGATCAAGATCCGTAATCGACAAGGCATAAGCCACCAGCGAGCCGGCACCCGAACCCCGACCCGGACCAACAGGCACTCCATTGTTCTTCGCCCACTGAATGAAATCAGCGACGATCAGAAAATAACCGGGGAAACCCATCGCGATGATGGTATCGGTTTCGAATCTCAGTCGCGATGTATAGCGTTCGCGCACCTGTTCGCGTTGTGCAGGATCTGGATAAAGCTGCTGCAAACGCCGCTCAAGACCCGCCGCTGCCTGCGCCACCAGGAATTCGCCAATGCTCATGCCATCAGGCGTCGGGAAGTCAGGCAGTTGGGCTTTACCCAGTTCCAGCGTGAGATTGCAACGCTGCGCAATGATGGCGCTATTTTGTAACGCCGCGGGCAGATCGGCAAACAACTCGACCATCTCTGCTTGCGTCTTGAAATACTGCTCGGGCGTGAAGCGTTTGGGGCGTCGCGTATTGGCGAGGATTTCGCCTTCGGCGATACAAGTACGCGCTTCGTGCGCGGTGAATTCTTTTTTCCGCAGGAACTGCACCGGATGCGTCGCTACCACCGGTAACTGCAGCTTTGCTGCCAATTGTGTGGACTGGCGCAGCAGATTTTCCAGCGCTGGATTACCGTTGCGCTGGACTTCGATATAAAAATGGCCGGAGAAAATCTTCGCCCAGCGCAGCGCACATCGTTCTGCCAGCGCTGCATTGCCGTTTTCAAGGGCGCTTCCGATATCACCCGCCTGAAAGCCTGAAAGCGCAATCAATCCCCCGGCAGGCTGCAAGGCCTCAAGCCAGTCGATACGCACTTCGGCGCGACCACGGTGCGCATTGGTGAGCGAGGCGCGCGCCAGCAATTCGCACAACTGCAGATACCCGGCTCGGTTTTTTACCAGCAGCAGCAAGCGAAAGGGCTTGTCGCGGTCCTCTTCATTGGTGACCCAGATATCGCAACCCACGAGGGGCTTGATGCCCTTGCCACGCGCAGCTTTGTAGAACTTCACCATGCCAAACAAATTGGCTAAATCCGTGAGTGCCACAGCCGGCTGGCGGTCTGCCAGTGCCGCATCCACCAGTTCGTCGATACGCACGAGCCCATCAGCGATGGAGAACTCGGAATGCAGGCGGAGATGTATAAATTGCGGCGAAGTCATGGACGTATTTTACCCGCTGGGAACCCCGGGATCGACGCGAGATAGACACTGGCCAGAGAAAGATCGGCGCTTATAATGTTAGCTGTCGCTCAAACCTATCTACGCCTGCCATGCAGTCCCTGCCTCAGATCGTCAATATCGCTGCTTATAAATTTGTTACGTTTGATGACACGGTCGCCCAGCGACCGCGTTTTCAAGCCTTGTGCAGGGATCTGGATCTCAAAGGCACGATTTTGCTGAGCCCGGAGGGCATCAACCTTTTTCTTGCAGGAATACGCACATCCATTGATCAGTTTCTGGCCTTTTTGCGTGCCGACCCCCGATTTGCCGATATGGCGTTCAAGGAAAGCCTGTCGGAAAAACAGCCTTTCAATCGCATGCTGGTCAGGCTCAAGCGCGAAATCATCACCATGAAGCATCCGCTGATCAAACCTGAGCTGGGACGGGCACCGGCGGTCGATGCACAAACGCTCAGGCGCTGGCTGGACCAAGGCCATGACGATCTGGGCAAACCCGTGGTCATGCTGGATACCCGCAATGCTTTCGAAGTCGATGTCGGCACATTCAACAACACGATTGACTACCGGATCGAAAAATTCAGTGAATTTCCGGCCATCGTCGAACGCGAAAAAGAAGCGTTAAACGATAAAACGATCGTCACCTTCTGCACCGGTGGCATACGCTGTGAAAAAGCAGCGATCCATATGAAGAACATAGGTTACGACAGCGTGTATCAGCTTGAGGGTGGCATTCTTAAATATTTTGAAGAAGTCGGCGGCGCGCACTACCAAGGCGACTGTTTCGTCTTTGATCATCGCACCGCACTCAATCCGCAGCTGCAGGAAACGGCAACTCGCCAATGCTTCGCCTGCCGCGCTGTGGTGACGCCGCGCGAGCAGCTGTCCCCGCTCTACATCGAGGGGAAATCTTGCCCGCATTGTGCGAACCTTGCTACGGCTGCCTGAGTGATTTGGTTTTTTTATCTGGAAAATCAGCATCCGTGCTCGAAACTCAATCCTGTTGGTGTGGTTACTTGGCGCAGTTAATTGTATGGCGCCCCACCCGTGACCGAGCCACATGAGCACACCGCCCCGACGCATTGCTCACCTCGATATGGATGCGTTCTACGCATCAGTCGAACTGCTTCGTTATCCTGAGCTGCGGGGTCACCCAGTCGTGATCGGTGGTCGCTCACTGCACCAGCCCGTCATGCGTGCCGATGGTCATCGTGAATTTGCCCAATTACGGGACTATGCCGGTCGTGGCGTTGTCACCACTTCAACCTATGAAGCCAGAGCCTTGGGTGTGTTTTCTGCAATGGGCATGATGAAAGCTGCCAAGCTTGCCCCCGGAGCCTTCCTGCTGCCCGCAGACTTCGATGCATACCGCCATTACTCGCGCAGCTTCAAGCGAGCCGTCGCTGCGATTACACCCGACATCGAAGATAGAGGCATCGATGAAATCTATATCGACCTCACCGAGATAGACGAAGACAGTCTGCCGCTGGCGCAGCGCATCAAGGCGGCAGTCAAGTCAGCGACCGGACTGAGCTGCTCGATTGGCATTGCACCCAACAAGCTGCTGGCCAAAATCTGTTCGGAACTGGACAAACCCGACGGCATCACGCTATTGACGATGGCTGATCTCGAAACGCGCATCTGGCCCATGCCAGTTCGAAAAATCAATGGCATTGGTCCCAAGGCCGGTGAGAAACTCGCCGCTATCGGTGTGCACTCCATCGGCGAGCTGGCACAGCAATCAATGACGCAGCTGCAGATGCATTTCGGGCGCAGCTATGGCGAATGGTTGCATCATGCCGCCCATGGGGTGGATGATCGACCTGTCGTGACCTATTCAGAACCAAAATCCATCAGTCGCGAAACTACGTTCGAGCGTGATCTGCATGCGCGACTGGATAAAGACAAACTATCGGAAATTTTTACCGCTTTGTGTCAGCGTGTCGCCCAAGATCTCGAGCGCAAGGCCTATCTGGGAAAAACGATAGGCATCAAGCTGCGCTATGACGACTTCAGAACAGTGACCCGGGATGTCACACTGACGGAAGCGACCGATGATCCAGCCGTGATCCGCCGCGCAGCGGGTGAATGTCTCAAGCGCGTACCGCTGGAGCGGCGGCTGCGCCTGCTTGGCGTGCGCGTGGGTGGATTGTGCAGCAAGCAGGCGATGCAGGATGAAACCGATTCATCCCAGGCTGAGTTACTGCTGGGATGAACTACTCACACTAGTGCTCAGCTCAATGATGCTGTCTCTGATTTTCTAGCCTCGATACTGAAGTGCCCAGGACCAAATGCGTACAGATGCAGCAAGCCTCCCATGATGGCCAGATTTTTCAGTAAATGAATCGTTTGCTGCTGCGCCTGCGCTGGATCCACTGCTCCCCAGGGATTATGAAAAACTGCGGTGACCGGAATCATGAAAAGGAACAAAATCAAGGCCAGCTGTCGGGTATACCACCCTAATACAATCATCAGACCACCTGCAATTTCAATCCCTATCGTCAGTACCAGCAGAATTTCTGCAGCGGGCAAGCCTGCGCTCGACATGAACGCGGCGGTGCCTGAAAAATTATTGAGCTTGTTAACACCAGAAATAACAAAAATGGCCGCCAGCAGCAGGCGACCGCCAAGTGCGGCAAAATTCTGTATTGACTGATTCATGCAAACACCTCCGCAAGGCTTGTTAATTTAAAAAGAGCCGCGAATATAAGCGTTAACGTCAATTCCAGATAGCCGATCCCGTCAAACTGTTGTTGAATTGATGCGTAGATGATGCACTACACGGGTCGTTTCGCCCCCTCCCCCACCGGTCCGCTGCATGCGGGATCACTGGTCGCTGCCATGGCCAGCTATTTGGATGCGCGCGCGCATCAGGGTCGCTGGCTGCTTCGTATCGAGGATATTGACGAGCCGCGCACGGTGTCCGGTGCCGCAGAAAGTATTGGCGAAGCGCTTGCTGCACTGGGCATGCATCCCGATGGCGAAGTGCTCTGGCAAAGTCAACGCAAGTCGCGCTATGAGGCAGCGTTTGGCCAACTGAAAGAGGATGTCTATCCTTGCGGCTGCAGTCGTAAAGAAATTGCAGATTCACGTACGGGCATGGCCTCTGATGGTGCAGCCATTTATCCGGGGACTTGCCGCCACGGACTCGCCGAGGGAAAAACCACGCGCGCCTGGCGATTGCGGTTGCCACCGCCGCTGTCAGAGGCGGGCGTAATCACATTTGAAGATCGCTGGTTAGGGCGTATCACGGAAAATTTATCCGAATCGACGGGTGATTTTGTACTGAAACGCGCCGATGGTTTCTGGGCGTATCAACTGGCCGTCGTGGTGGATGATGCTGAGCAAGGTGTTACGGATGTCGTTCGTGGTGCGGATTTACTGGGATCCACAGCACGGCAAATTTATCTGCAACGATTGTTACAACAACCGACCCCGCGTTACATGCATGTGCCCGTGGTGAACAACGATGCCGGCGAAAAGCTGTCGAAACAGACCGGTGCAAGGCCGCTGGATCTGGCGCAACCGCTTGACGCCTTGATGTTGGCGGCGAGCCGGCTCGGATTGACATTACCGCCCACGGCCGGAATTAGTCTCGCGTCATTCTGGGAAGCGGCAATTACCGCATGGGCGAGGCGTTTTATTTGAATGCAGCTTTGAAAGACGCTCGTGTCACCGCAGAGCGCTGAACCGGCGCAGGTCTTTAAATATCCACGCTGGGGATTCAGGACACCTAATGCGCAACAGGTCAGGTCGACAACGCAATGACGTGCCGCGCGAGCACGCCCCAATCAATCCTTGCGGCCGCCCAGCAAAGCTGCCCGCTTTTGGGGTGCATTGCTCTTGGCAGCACCTGTATTGGCAGGCGCGGCTTGAGGCGGCGTTGCAGCCGCTGGTTCATAGGGCTTCAGAAACCATGGATCCACAGGCTCTCGACGAGGCACCGCAGGGCCGCGGGTCGCACGATCTTTCGGACGACGGTCATTCGAACGCTCGCGATCAGTGCGTTGTGGTGCACTTGAATCGTCCGATCGCTCGGAACGCTCGGGTCGCTCACCGTAGCGAGACGGTCTGCCACCAAAACCTTCAATCGGTACCGGCGTCAATTTCTGCCGTATCAGTTTTTCAATGTCGGTCAGAAACCGCAGATCTTTGTCCGAGTACAGCGAGATCGCATCGCCGGAGGCGCCTGCACGACCCGTACGGCCGATACGATGCACATAGTCTTCGGCGTTATAGGGCAAATCGTAGTTGATCACACAGGGTAATTCGGCAATGTCGAGCCCCCGCGCGGCCACGTCGGTCGCGACGAGCACATCAATGCTGCCATTTTTGAAGGCTTCCAGCGCCGCCATACGCTCGTTCTGCGTCTTGTCACCGTGAATGGGCGCGGCTTTGATGCCCTGTCGTTCCAATTCACGTGCCAGCCGCGACGCGCCAATCTTCGTATTCGAAAACACCAGCACCTGCTTGAGATCACGGCCGCGCAGAAGATGAACGACCGCATCGCGCTTGGCTTCTTCTTCGACTTTATAGACGACCTGGGTCACCCTTTCGGCGGTGGCGTTGCTGCGCGCGACTTCGATCAGCAAGGGATCATTCAAGAAGCTACCTGCCAGTTTTTTGATCTCCGGGGAAAACGTCGCCGAGAACATCAGATTTTGCCGCTTTTTTGGCAGCAGATTGATGATGCGCTGCAGATCGGGCAGGAAACCCATATCCAGCATCCGGTCGGCTTCATCCATCACGAAGATCTGTGTCTGCGACAGGTTCAGCGTTTTTTGCTGCACATGATCCAGCAGGCGACCGGGGGTTGCGATCACAATTTCCACACCGGAGCGCAGGGCTGCAGTCTGCGGCGCCATATCCACGCCGCCAAAGACAACCGTGGCTCGCAGCGGCGTGTGGCGCGAGTAGGCCTTCACGTTCTCGGCGACCTGATCGGCCAGCTCACGGGTGGGCGTCAATATCAGCGCCCGCACCGGATGCCGCGCGGGCGACGCGCTGGTACTGGCATGGGCAAGTAGCAATTGGATAATCGGGAGCGAAAAGCCGGCGGTCTTGCCGGTGCCCGTCTGGGCTGCACCCATGACATCCCGGCCTTGCAGCACGATGGGAATCGCCTGCGCCTGAATCGGCGTGGGATGGACATAGCCCTGATCGGCCAGTGCCTGCAGGATAGGCGGCGCCAAGCCGAATTGGTCAAAGCGGGGAAACGAAGCGGCGGATGCGTCTGCAGCCGGTACGGACTCTGGAGGTGTATTGATGTCGGACATTCGGGTCATTAGGGTTAGCGCAGAAGTATAGCACTCACCCGGGCCGTATCAGTCGCTAAGCGATTGATTGCAAAAGGAAACGCCCTTTGCCAAGCGTCGGCGGCCTGTCACGTCGCTCAGCTTGCCGCCAGCTGCCATGCAGCCCAAATTCCGGAGCGGCAGTTTACCCATACTGCAAACCGGGCAGGATGAATGTTTATTTGTAAGTGGCCACCATCACCACCCGTCCAAGCATCAGCTGATACAGGGCCTCCGGGGACACCGGCTTGTCAGAGACACCTTCGGCCTTCAAAGCCACTTTGGCCATTGGCGGCAGTCGATCAACGTGAATCGCAAAGTTGACATCTTCAGGGACGAAGCCCTGCTCTTGAGTGATTTTCTGACTATCGAGTTTGCCCACAGTGATGCCGACGACGTTGCCATTCAAATCAAACACGGGGCCACCCGAATTGCCTTTGTTGACTTTGGCAGTGAGCTGAAACGTATTTCTGTCATCGCCCATACCCGTGCCTTTTGACACCACCCCGTTCGTCAGAGAGGGTGATCCTTCTCCCAAGATGTACCACAGCGGATAACCCATCACTACCACATCGCGCCCCACCCCGGGCTTGGTATAGGCCGCTGAAGGGATGGCCCGATCGGCCGGTAACGGTTTGCTCAACTCGAGAATGGCGAGATCATCCGTGGTGGAGATGAACACGACTTTGGCGCGTATGACTTCACCCAAGCCAGTACGGATTGCAAACTCTTTACCGCCTTCGATCACATGCTTGTTGGTGACAATCTTGCGCCCCTCATCCACGATAAAACCGCTGCCGCCTGTGATGGTCACTCCTTTCGGGAAAGGGAAGCGCTGCACCGGCAGAGTGACATCGGGATCAGTAAATTTTGCCACCTTGGTTTTTTGCTCGCCAGGTGCAGGCAGGGTTCCTTTTCTTTCCGCCGTCTGGGGTGGGGCCTTGGGCGCCAGATCCGGCGCAGATTCGGGCGCCGGTGACGGCGAGACACGCTTGCCCACCCCCCCATCGGGTTTGGGTGGATCAAGTGCGGTAATGTTTTCCTCAACCCATGACTGGATCACACGCACCCGGTACTCATTGCCCTGGTTTGCATAGGACTTCGCTGCCTCACGCTTGAGATTGAGTGCCGTGGATTTGCTGCCGAAGCTGAATTCGAGATCGCCCAACTGGTCAAGTATCGGCGCTGATTTGGGGTGAGATTCGCGGTAAGCCTGGAGCGTACTGATCGCTTTTGCCTGCTCGCCTGCCGACAACAGGTAGCGCGCATACGCGAGAACATACGACGCTGATCCCGGTCGTTTTTGCAACAAATTATCCATGCGGCGTGTGGCGTCGCCAACCTGACCGGAGCGCTGCTCGATCAGTGCAAGCAACAACTCCGGCTCCGCAGAATCCAGATCGAGCTTTCCCGCTTCCTTGGCATATTTGCGCGCATCTGCAAACCGCCCCAGCTTGAGAGAGGCATTCGCGGCGCCCATGACGGCATCCAGGTTGAAACTCAGCTGTTCGTCTGCACTGCGAAAATACTCCAACGCCTTGGCTGGACGGTCGATCGCCAAATAAATTTTTCCCATCAAGAGCGTGATTTGCTGCTCTTCTCTGGCATCACGCGGCTCGTGAATTTTCAGTATCGCGACTGCCTCTTTCAGACGACCCGCATCAATGAAAATACTG
>JAJTGC010000077.1 GCA_021298975.1 Oxalobacteraceae bacterium | reverse complement strand
AGTCTGACCACCAATGCCGGTGGGACGCTTGCGCTGAACGCCGGCACGATCACGGCCAGCGGCGGGATCAGCCTCGGTGAGGCCGTCACGCTGGAGCGCGATGTCACACTGACTGGCGTTGACGTCACCCTAGTATCGACCGTCAACGGCGCGCAGGCACTGACGATCACCGATGCGGGATCGACCACGCTGGGTGCTGCACTTGGTGGTGTCACCCCATTGACAGGACTTGCGATCAACAGTGCTTCGCTGCAGATCAACGCCGTCACGGTCTCGGGCGATGGGGTGATAGTCACGGGTAGCGGTTTGCAGTTCAGCAAGCTGAGCATCGACGGCGATCTGTCGGTGACCACGGGCAGCGGCGGTAGCGGTGGTGTGAGTCAGGCTGCGGGAACTGCAATGACAATCACGGGCAACGCCGTCTTTGTCGCGGACACCACACAGGCACAGAATGCAGTATTGAACAATGTGGGTAATGATTTCCAGGGCACCGTCGCATTCCGCAACGCCAATAACGGTAGCTGGCGTGATGTAACGATTGTAGATAGCCAGGGTAGTCTGGCACTGGCCGATGTGGCAACGACCGGACATCTGGATATCGCCGCTGTCGGTGCAGTGTCTCTGGGCAGCGCGACCAGCGCGGGAACGCTGACGCTGCAGACCAATGGCAATGTGACGCAAGCGGGTCCGCTGGTCGTCACTGGTACGGCTACTGTTGATGCGGGTACCGGTGCTGTGACGCTCACCGATTCAGCAAATGACTTCGGCAGCACACTCACACTGACGGCAGCCAGCGCCAGCATTGTGGATGGCGTCGGCGGGCTCGCGCTTGGCGATGTACGAACCACAGTCGGTGCGCTCAGCGTGCAAAGTGACCGAGGCGCAATCACGCAGGCAGCGGGTGGCGTCATCGTGACGGCGAGCGACAGCAGCTTTACGGCGAGCCTGTCTGGTCCGGGTACGGCCGCGGCAGATATTTCGTTGTCGAATGCTGGCAATAATTTTGCGGGAACGGTTGACGTTGATGGTGCAGCGGTCAGCGTGGTTGATACGGGCGCACTGCAATTTGGCGATGTGCGGGCAACCGGCAATCTGTCCGTCGCGGCGGCGGGTAATGTAGCAATGGACTTCGCTCTGGTCGGCGGCACGATGAATGTCGATACCGGCAGCGGTAATATGACACTGGGTCAAGTCACCGTCGCAGGTAATACATCGATTACGACGCAGGGTGGCAGCATCACACAGACTGGCGTGGTGCAGTTGCAGGGTGACGTTGCCTTGTATGCAGATACCGGATCAATCACGCTCACGAATCCGGCGAATAGTTTTGGTGGTCAGCTCACGCTTGATGGCGGAACCACTACGATTGCCAACACCGGCAACCTGACGCTCGGCACGGTCTACAACCGTGGCAGCCTGACCCTGAACAGTCAGGGTACGCTCAGTTTGAGCAGCGCTACCACGGTCCAGGGCAATCTCACGCTCAGCAGTCAGGGCGCGCTCAGTCTGGGTACGGCGACGATTGACGGTAGTCTGAACCTCAATAGCGGTGGAAGCGATATCACGGTCGGAAATGCGGTGGTAAAAAATGATATCAGCGTCATCTCGAGCGGCGGCAATGTCACCTTGGGTAACAACGGCAGTATCGTGACGCAAACCGGTCAGCTGCAGGTAGATGCAGGTGCTGGCGATATTCTGCTGGGTACGCTGGACATTGCGACACAACTGCAACTCGTCACCACCACCGGAGATATTCAACTCGGTAGTACCGATGTTGGCGGCAATCTGACTATCACCAGTCTCAGCGGTGCGATCACGCAAAGTGCCGCCATGACGGTGACTGGTTCTTCGAGCATCGATGCAGGTTCGGGTAGTGTGAATCTGTCAAATGCAGCCAATGATTTTGTGGGTGTGCTTGCGCTTTCAGCCGGCACAGCCAGCATCGTCGACAGCAATGCATTGTCGTTAGGCGCGCTGAACATCAGCGGCAACCTCAATGTCCAGGTCAGCGACGATCTCCTGCTCGGCAGTGGTCAGGTCGGCGGTACCTTGACAGCCAATAGCAGTCAGGGCGACATCACCCAGCTGCCGGCAGGTCTGGCCATCGCTGGGCAGATGGATCTGAGCGCAGGCACGGGTCGTATCACGCTGGATTCCGTTGCGAACAATTTTGATGGCACGGTGAATGCCAGCGCTGCCTGGATTGATCTGCGTGCTGCCAGCGCACTGACGCTGGGTACGTTGCTGGCGACTGATACTGCATTGGTACAAACCACGGGATTGCTGACGCTCGGCGAGGTCAGGACCACAAATGACTTCAGCGCTTCCGGCGCGGCGGGCATTGTTCAACTGGCTGCGGCCTCGCTCAGTATTGGTGGCGAATCGGCCTTTGTGTCGACCGGTGGTGATGTCGTGCTGGATCAGCCTACCAATCAGTTTACCGGTGCGATGACGCTTGATGCGCGGGCTGCCAACATCTTGAGTGCGTCAGCACTGCTGCTGGGTGATGTGAAAACCCAGGGCGATCTGGTACTGCAGACCAGCGGCGGGCCGATCAGGCAGGATGTGGGTGCGGCCCTCGTTGCCAATGGCAAGACCACCTTGATCGCAAAACAAGGTGGTGCGGATGCACCCATCACGCTGGCGAACACAGGCAATAACTTTGTTGGTGCTGTGACCATCACGGGATCGGTCGTCAAATTGCGCGACGATATCGGTAGTCTCAAGCTGGGCAATATACGCACCTCCGGCATGCTGGATGCAATGGCACGCGGTGGTCCGATCATGTTTGAACCGGGCACGCTGCAGATCGCACTTGGTGGCATGATTCTGACACCGGATCCGCGTCCCTCGGGTATTGATTTCCCCAAAGTGCGTCCCGAAAGTCTCGCCTCGTCGGCGACGATGAACACGAACAGTGGGTTGGCTTCCTCCGCATCGTCTGGGGGGCGTGCGGGTCTGACCGTGATGGCGACGGATCAGAGTGCTGGCAAGAGCTCAACGCAGGGCGCCGTAATTAAAATCAGCGAGGCACCGCTGTGGCAAGCGACGCGCAATGTCATCCCGGTGGGTCAGGTGGTGGCGCTCGATACCTCTGCGTCAAACACGCGCGTGATCGAGAGTGCTTTTTTCGAGATTGTTGATGGCTTTGCGTCCGGCACGACCACGATTGAAATGGGGGGTGGTCAGGGAGTGCCCTCGAGTGTGGACAATGACAGCGGCAAGGTCACGCTGAATGGTGCGCGTTCGGTCGCGGATTACGACAAAGCGATTCGTGATATCAAGCTGCGCATGAATCAAGACGTACCACCGAATGCGGTGTTCCGCATAAAAATTACGCTGACTGATCAGAGCGGCAAGACCGAGTCCAAGACGGTCACTTTGCAGGTCAATCAGCCGGAGGTGGTCTCGCGCAATCGATAGATCCTTGACGACGCGCTAGCCAATGGCGACGGTTTTACAGCGCGATGTTGAGATCAGGGTAAAGTGCTGCCCATACCAATACGCCAAATGAGGAAGTCCGTCATGCGCCACTACACCGCCATCCTGTTTTTTTTCGCTATCCAGATCATCTCGGGACTCGCCCACGCCGCCCCTTGTGATCCAGTGACCGAAGCGCAAGTTCAGGCCGCCGAAGATGCGCGCTATGCAGCGCAAACCAGTCTGGACTATACCGCGCTGGACCGTCTCCTTGCGGATGATCTGATTTATATCCACAGCTCGGCAGTGGTTGACAACAAATCGTCCTACATCGATTCAATGCGCAATGGCAGTGTGCGATATCTCGCCATGAAACGTTCGGAGGTGCAGGTGCGTATCTTTGGCTGTCTCGCTGTAATGACGGGGGTTGGCCAATTTGATGTCCAGATCAAGGACAAGCTGCTCAATGTCGAGCTGCGCTTTCACAGCCTGTGGATCAGCCGTGACGGTCGGCTGCAGTTTGTTTCCTGGCAGTCGACGCGGATTCCGGCGAAATAGATTTTGATCGCTGATTTACATCACTGGTATTGATCCTGCATTTTAAATAGGCATGCTTTCAGGCCCATCACCGGGTGGCTACCTCAATCAGAATTTCATTGCGCCGGCGCCAGGGCAGCGTGAACGGATCGTTGTAGCGCGCCACCTGCGGCGCGCCGGTGAGCGTCAATTGCCGCGCGCTGGCCCATTGCTGCAGCTTGGCGGTGTTGTCGCGGATCGATGCGGCGGTCGTCCAGCCACTGAAACGAATGGAGACGACTTCATGCGCGCTGATCTTGCGAATATTGATCTGCGCATTGTTGGGGCGGGGTAGCGTTTCCAGTTTTTCCTGACTGGGCATCACGAAGTGCAATTTCCATCCCGTCTCGGCGGGTGATACCGTCACCGGTGCTGTCATGGAAATCTTGCGGCTCTTGCCCGCGTCAGCGGTGTTATCACCAAAAATATACGAGGCGATGCGACGAAAACCCGTCTGGCTGGCAGAATCAAAATCACCACTCAGCATCGTCTCTGCAACAACAAAGTCCGCATAGCGTCGATGCTCGAAGGGAGCTTCGGACACCAGTACCTCATAAGCGGGTTCTTCGATAGCCATCACATCTCCGACAGAAAACAGGGTGAGTAGAAAAAACGAACCAACGACGTTCGCTGCACAGCGCGCGACATCAGCGCGTGGGTTGGGTAGCTGGCAGTGTTGGACATTCATGGCGAGCACTCGAGAGATCATCGAAAGTATTTGCTGTTTATTTCAGATGGTTCTGCATCCACTGCCACAGCGCTGAAAAAATCTCATCCCGGTTAGTTTCATTGAAGTTTTCATGAAAATTCTCCGGAAAATAGTGCAGCGTACGATATGTCTCGGGAATGGTGTCGAGCATCTGACGGCTGACACGGGCATCGGCCAGTTTATCGGCGCCGGCGACCACGGCAAACACCGGATGCTGCCAGCGACTCAGATCGCCGCCAAGTGCTGACTGCGCTTGAAGCAGGCAGCGGCCAAACCGCATGCTGGCTTCGGTACCGCGGCGATGCATTTGCTCATCGCGGTAGTGGCGTTGGATGATGGCCGCATCATGCGTGAGCCATTCCGTGAGCGAGGTCATGGGTACCTTCGCCGTGGGAAACAGCGCCGCCAGCACGCCGGACAGGTGGACCACGAGTGCCGGTACCGGAATCGCATTGGCAAAATAGGGGGAGGACAGTATCACGCCACGAATATCAAAAGCAGTCAGGCGTCCCGTGATTTCCAGATGGGTTGCAATCAAGGCACCCATGGAATGGCCCATTAAAAAAACGGGCAGGGTCGGATACTCTGCGCGTGCCCACGACAGCATGCGTTCTACGTCATCGAGTAAAACACCAAAGTGCGGAATGTCGATGCGTGCCTTCTTGCCATGACCCGTGAGATCAAAGCTGATCGTCGTGACTTCCTGCGCGCGGAAATACGCGCCCACCGTCTCGTAGTCGCCTGAGTGCGACATGCCGCCGTGAATGGCGACGATGACTGCGCGGGGATGTGTCGCTTCCCACACGCGAACGCTGTGCTCGCCGTCAGCAAACGGCACGGTCAGTACTCGGTCTTCGAGATAGGTGTTCGGGTTCATCGTTTCATCATGAGAGGGTGGAAGCATTACCGCATCAAATCGGGTGCCGTCATGGGCGCGGCAGCGCGCTGGCTTTGAGGCGTGGTGTCATCACCCATTTGTAAAGCGGCGGCAGCATGGCCAGCACCGACATGCCTGCGTAACCGGTTGGCATTTGGGGTGAGCCCGGAGAGCGGTAGAGTGCATCGCAATCCAGTGAGGGTTCGGTGTGATGCGCTGCGTGGCGCGGCAGATTGAACAGCATGGCATCCGCGACGTAATTGGCACAGTCCCAGGTGTGGGCGATGCCCATGCGTTCGGGCTTGCCGTTGACTTCGGCGCGCTGCAATCCCCAATGCTCGACATAATCGATGCTGCCCACCAGCAGCAATGCAAATGTCGCCTGTATCCCACAAAACGCCAATGTCTTGACACCGCCGATGGCGAACATCAGCGCATACAGCACGCAGGTGGCCATGAGCAGCGCGAGCGCTTCATTCCATCGGCCCGGCTGGGCGCGAGAAAGACGGACGGCATCGGTAAAGACGCCGTAAAAATAACGCGGCAGGAAAGTCCAGAGCCCCTCATGCAGCCGCGCCGTAGCCGGATCGTTATAGGTTGCCGCAGCCCGGTGGTGGCCACGATTGTGTTCGATCGCGTAGTGTCCATAGGCGACCGAGAGCAGCAACAGCCGCGCCAACGCACGATCCGGCAGCGCACGTCGATGTCCCAGCTCGTGGGCCAGCACGATGCCAATGCCGCCCAGGATATAACCGCACGACAGCGCCAACCAGACCAGATCCCACCAATCCAGTGTGGGTGCCTGCGTGGCCAGCCCAAGGCTGATAAAGATGACCAGCGCCAGAACCAGTCGAGGAAAGGCCCGCCCCCAGCGCGGAGCCGGGGCGGTGCCTGTGCCGGGTCCGACCCACCATTCCGCGATCGGCAGCACGATGGCTGCGATGACAACCGTCAGCCCGAACCAGCCCGAGGCCCACGCAATGAGCGGTGAGATCGTGAATGCGAGAGGCAAAATCAGATGCATGCGGGTCGGGGCTGGGTGAGATACCGTTCGAGATACCGTTTCAGATGGTGATGTTCTTGCAAGCCAAGCGGTTTTCTCGTCTGATCTTACACTGTTAGCTGTCGGGGTTTCAAATCAGCTGGGTGGGTTAGCCGGGGGGGGCTAAATGACTGATCGCTTGCGCAAGTGTGTATTTATTTGACAACTCCGATGAAAAAATCTGTTTGGTGCTACATTTTATAAATAGAGTATCTTCCTGTGCATCGGTGAAATGCACCACAACCGTCTTCCCAATCAGAACTGAGGAGGCAGGTTCCTAGCCGAATTATTCAAAAAAAGCAGTTCCCATAAAAACTCACGGCATAATTTTGATGAAAACAACAAAAATTCTTTTTCGGTGCACGCTGCTTTGTATTTTAGTGAGTTTGGCCGGCTGCGCCGGTATGTCAAAGGACAGCAAAAATCAGCTCCTGCAGCTGCGCGCAGAATCGGATTTCAAGGGTGCGGCGCAGCTGTATCTCACCAAAGAACAAAAGCCGAAGTATGACGCGAACAATTTGCAACAGACACTCGAGGCTGCGAAGGCGTTTCATGATGCTGGACTATGGAAAGAAAGTAATGACGCATTCGCGCGCGCACACAATTTGATGCCATGGAAAGAAGACACGGTCGATACACCCAAAGAGGTGGTTGATCTGGTTGCGACGACAATGACGAGCAGCAGTTTCGGCCCATATCAAGGAAAAATTTATGAAGGTGGCTTGATTGACTACTACCGAGCGCTGAACCATCTCATGCTGAAAGACGACAACGCGCGCGTATCTTTCAACCGACTTCAGGAGCGGCAGAAGAACTCGGTGGTTCAGTTGGGTTCGTTTGCGCGGGCGTCGGCCAATGGCACGACGGCGATTTCGCAGGAAGCGCAAAAAACAGGTGCTGGTGTGGGTACGGATAAAATCCAGAGTCAGCTTGCGCGGGGTACCAGTAAAGTCAGACAGGGTGTCATGTTGTCCGAGATACGCAATGCCTCGGGCGATGTCATGTCTGCTTTGTTTCGTTCCACCTCCGCAGATCCACAAGATCATGATGAATCACGCATCCAGCCCATGTTGGCCGCCGCAGGTGACAGCGCTGCATCGCCAGAGGGTCAGACGCTGATCACACAGCTCAAGCAATACCTCGCGACCAACAACAGCAGTTTGAATAATGCCGTCATCGTCTTGTATGAAGACGGCAACGGCCCCGGTTTCGACGAATTCAGGCTGGACCTGCCGATGTACCTCGTGTCGGACAAGGTGCTGTACAGTGGAATCGCGCTGCCGGAGTTTCGGGAAGGGCAAAGCGCCGGTGGACGACTTTTGGTCGGCGACTCAGGGACGGCAACGGTAATGCTGACCGACATGAATCGCATCGCGGGACTGGAGTTCGAGAAGTCTTATGAAGGCGTGGTCATGAAGGCGGTTGTCTCAACCTTGATTAAGACGGCCGCCCAGTACGCTGCCAACGAGGCAATCGACAGGGAAGTAAGTAAGAACAAGCTCGATCCTCTGGCGGGCGCTTTGCTGCAAATTGGTACGGCAGTAACGCAGGCGGCGACCACCCAAGCAGACACTCGGGCTTGGCGCAATCTGCCCAACACAATACAAATTGCGATTGTCGAGCGTCCCGTATCAGGTAACCTGCCGCTGTTTACCGCAGCGCGTGAGCCCGTTGGTAGCGCAGAAGTCAAGGAAGAGGGGAATTATCTGGTGCTCGTCAAGGCAGCCAGTCCTCAAGCCAAACCTGTTTTTTATGTAGCCAAGCTTTGATTATTTGAACGGATAACACATTATGGAAAAATTCATCAGAAGAGTCTGTCTGCTCGCGCTGCCACTATTGCTTACGGCGTGTGCGTCGAATGTTGTATCGACCAACCCGAAAGCCGGCAAAGGCGGTATTAACACCTTCGGATTAACCACGGTTGATTTTGAGTTCGCTGCAAAAAAATCGCTTGACGACTTCATGATGTCGCCATGGCTGGCCAAGAAAGAAGGGCGCTGGCTGGTGCAAATCGGTAGCGTTCGTAACGAAACAACGCAGGAGGTCGATACCAAACGCCTGACGCAGCGAATGATGAGTCACATGACGCGTAACGGAAAATTTGCGTTTTCCTCTGTGGGCGGTAGTTTGGCAGACAGCACTGTAAAAGATTACCGGCAGCTTGAAAACTCTGATTTGTATGATCAGGATAGTGGGGCAAAAGGAAAAGCACTCAAGCCAGACCTTTCCATGATTGGCGAGATTGCTCAAACCACCAATATCAGCGCGGACCGTGCCAAGCAACAGCTTGAGTATGAATTTCGTCTGCGTGTGACTGACCTTGCCTCGGGGGTGATTGTCTTCGATTCGCTGGTACCAATCGACAAGCTCGGTTCCAACAAAAATTTTTC
>JAJTGC010000018.1 GCA_021298975.1 Oxalobacteraceae bacterium | reverse complement strand
TGCATAGGGTGAAGTCCGCAAATTTCCGAACGAACCCACGGAAACAGGCGGGTTTTGGCAGAATTCAAGCGAAAAAAACCAACCGAGAATGGTTGGTTTTTTAACGATTGGTGGAGGCGGCGGGAATCGAACCCGCGTCCAGAAGTACTCTACAGACAGTTCTACATACTTAGTGTTGTCTTTTGGATTTAACCTTGCTGACGCGGACACACACGCTGCAGCAAGACGAGTCACCTTGATTTAACACTGCGCCAAGTAACCCGACGCAATGCGATTCGCTGTGTATGACTCTACTGCTGTTGCCAGCCCGCCCCAGCGAAAAGACGGTGTAGAGCTAAAAAGTTATTAAGTTTTTAGAGGATTACGCAGCCAGACGAGCTGGAGCGTAAGATTCATCGTTTGCATTTAAGCATTTCCGGTTGGATTTACGAGGTGACCAGCCCTCGGTATGCCCTGCGCTGCTTTGCAACCCCTGTCGAAACCAGGTCGCCCCCAATGCAGTCCTGCCATTGTAATCCCATAGCTGGGGTCACTGCGAGCAAATTCAAGTGCGCAGTAGCGTGAGCAGGTCGATAGGTTGCGCTGCCGTTACATCGGCTTGCCAGCTTTGTGGTTCGGTATGTCCGCAATAGCCCCAGGCGGCGGCGATGGTGGGCATACCGGCGGCTTTGCCGGCTTGTATGTCGCGCAAGTCGTCACCGACGTACCAGCAATCTTCTGGTGCCAGTTGCAATCGTCGCGCGGCTTCCAGCAGGGGTTCGGGATGGGGTTTGGCGTGAGGCGTGGTGTCGCCCGAGATGATGCATCCTGCATGCCCCAGTTGTATCAGGGGCACTAGTGCATCGGTGTACAGGGCAGGCTTGTTGGTGACGATGCCCCATTGCAGTCCTCGTATTTCTATGCCGCCCAGCAGGTCATGTACGCCATCAAACAGGCATGAATGGACGGCGATGCTGGCTGCATAGTTGGCCAGAAATTCCATGCGCAGGCTGTCATAAGTCTCATCGCCCGGGGTGATGCCAAAGGCCTCACCGATCAGGCCGCGAGCACCTGCTGAAGCGAGCGGGCGCAGCAGCTCGAAAGGACTGGGCTGCAGCCCCCGGTCGTGACGCATTTTATTGACGGCGGCTGCGAGATCGGGGGCGGTATCTGCAAGCGTGCCATCCAGATCAAACAGCAGCGCTTTGGGCGCGGGCAGGTTTACATGCATGAACATTTGCCTCAGGCGGGCTTGCTGCAGGCAATCAGGTAGTTCACATCGGTGTTCTGATTGAGCGAATAAATCTTGGTGAAGGGGTTGTAGGTCATGCCTTTGACCGCTTCCACGGCCAGACCTGCATTGCGGCTGTACTGCGACAGCTCAGCGGGGGTGATGAATTTTGCATAATCATGCGTGCCGCGTGGCAGCAGACGCAATACATACTCAGCACCGATGATGGCAAACAGATAGGACTTTGGGTTGCGATTGAGCGTTGAAAAAAATACCTGACCGCCGGGTTTGACCAGTGTGGCGCAAGCTTTCACGACTGCAGAGGGATCGGGCACGTGTTCGAGCATTTCCATGCAGGTGACGATGTCATATTGTCCGGCTTCGCGCGCAGCGAGATCTTCTGCTGAGGTCAGTTCGTAGCGTACCGCGACGCCTGACTCCAGGCTGTGCAGGTCGGCGACTTTGAGTGCTTTTTCAGAAAGGTCGATGCCAGTGACGGTCGCGCCTTTTTTTGCGATTGCTTCAGCAAGTATGCCGCCGCCACAGCCGATATCGACCACGCGCTTTCCTGCGACGGGGGCGATGGCATTGATCCATTCCAGTCGCAGCGGATTGATTTCATGCAGCGGGCGGAATTCGGAGTTGGGATCCCACCAACGGTGAGCGAGTTCGCTGAATTTTTGTAGTTCGAGGGGATCGGCATTCATCCCCGCATGATAGCGGAAAGCGGGAGGCTTGCAGGATTGGGATCCATGCAAAAAAAAGCCCCCGCACACGGCGGGGGCAATTCTGAACTGAAATGGCTTACTTTTTGCGGTTGCCCACGACCTCGACGTCAACGCGCCGATTTTTTGCACGGCCTTCGGAAGTCTTGTTGCTTGCAACAGGCTTGGACTCGCCCTTGCCTTCGGTGAAGACGCGATCAGCGGGTACGCCTTTGGACACCAGGAAGGCTTTGACGGCGTTCGCGCGACGCATGGACAGCTTTTGGTTATAGCCCTCGGTGCCGACCGAATCGGTGTGCCCGGTGGCAACAACGACTTCGATATCAGTGCCTGTGAGTTTGGATACCAGATCTTCCAGCTTGGCTTTGCCAGCAGCTTTGAGCGTGAATTTATCAAAATCGAAGAAAGTGTCTGCTTCAAACGTGACTTTTTCAGTCGAGGGTGCCGCAGCAGCAGCGGGTGCCGGCGCGGGGGCTGGTGCTGCTGCTGCTGCGGGCGCCGGCGCGGGGGCTGGTGCTGCTGCTGCGGGCGCTGGCTCAGCGGCGGCGGCCGGAGCGACTACTGGTTCGGGCTCGGGCTGGGGTTCAGGCTCAGGCTCAGGTGCAGGAGCCTCGGCAGTGGCAGAGGCCTCGACGGGTGTGGGAGGGGCTGGCGTTGGTTCAGCGGCCTCTACCTTTGGCGCGGGCGGGGGTGCAGGTTCTGGCGCACGTGCAGGCACTGGAGCGGGTGCAGGCTTGAGCATGTCATCGCAACCTTCAACGGTCGCATCGGCAGGTGTCCATGAGCCGGTGTGCCAGCACAGGCCAAAGCCGCTTTTGACAGGGTTGTTGGCAGAATCGACGAGATAGCCTTTGGGTGCGACCTTGTCGGCAAAGGCAAGGCCGCTGCTCAGCACGAGCATGCAGCCTGCGAGGATGTTGCGATTGGTGTGTTTCATCATGGTTTCCCGGAAAATGACTGACGTGCACTGCACTGCCTGATGAAGGTGAGGTCGGTGGCGAATGCCACGCAATTGCTTCATCGGCAAGAGGCGCATTTTAACCGGTTCGACAGATTCCTTGGGAAAAGACCTAGCTGGGCAGTGCGCTATTCCACGTCGGCATTGTGCCCGAGAGTGGCCTTGGTTCCTGTGCTCAAAACGCTCGTTGGAGGGTATCGGCGAAAGGCGGATTTGGCTCGAGGTGTACGGCGAGTGGCAATGTCGAGCCTGAAACTGCCGCTGAAGCTTGTCAGAAAGTCAAGAATGCCCGTCAGTTGAACGAGGAGGCAGAATCCCGGCGTCTGCCGGGGATTTCAAGCAGCGCTGGCCTGCCCATCGTGATCCGGGATGCAAGCGGGAATCCAATGCGGTTCCCCGCAAGCCAGCTGATTTTGAGAAAAAAACAGGGCGTGACTCATTCTCGAGGCCGCGTACCGACAACTTCCACCTCGACACGGCGGTTTTTCGCCCGACCATCACGGGTGGCGTTGCTCGCGACTGGCTGGCTCTCGCCCTTCCCATCGATGTGAATGCGGTCTGCCGAGAAGCCCCGGCTTTCGAAGAACATCTTGACGGCCTCGGCTCTGCGCCGGGACAGATTTTCGTTGTATTCCGCCTTGCCGGTGGCATCTGCGTGTCCTACCGCGACCATCACCTCCAGCTTCATTTCCTGGAGGCGAGAGGCGATCACCTCCAGCTTGCGCTCGCCGTCCGGCTTTAGTTCGGCCTTGTCAAAATCAAAATAAGTGTCGGTGTCGAGCGTGATTTTTTCGGTGACCGGACGGCTGACGCTGACGGGTTCGGGCGGCAGCAAAACCACCGGTGGCGGCTCGGCCGGTTCCGGGGGTTGGGCCTGAGCGGTGGGCGGCGGCGGCGGAATAGGAACCGCTTTGGCCAGTACCCCATCACAGCCAACGACCACGGCTTTCGCCGGCGTCCAATCGCCAGTGTGCCAGCACGCGCCGCTGCCGCTCATCACAACCTTGCCGTTAGTGTCTTGTACGTAGCCGGACGCCGCGACCGGAGGCTCGGCGCTCAAGGCCGGCAAGGTCGAACTCGCCATCATCGCCATTATCAAAATTGGTCGTACGCGCATGCCTGTGCTCCTTCTGTCGTCGCCTTTCAGCGCGGGTTGTCATTTGCCTTGCGGTGTACGTGCGAATACTGGCCCGAGCCGCAAGTTGAGTCTCGCATTGGGGCGAAAAACCGCTTTTAAAAAAATCAAAAAGTCAACTGTCATAGCGCAAAAGCCGGAGATGATCTGGTTTGCAAGCAAGGGTAGAAGTAAGCCTCTCAGACAGGGGCGGCATGGTAAAATTTCGGGTTTACAAGTCTGGACAAGGCGCTGCTGATTGCGCCCGGTGCCACCGCAAGAAACCGCGTCAATTTTTAGTCTGCCAATGGATCAATTCGCAAAAGAAACCATCCCCATTTCGCTCGAAGAAGAGATGCGCAAAAGCTATCTCGATTATGCAATGAGCGTTATCGTCGGCCGAGCGTTGCCTGATGTGCGTGATGGTCTAAAGCCCGTGCACCGGCGTGTCTTGTTCGCGATGCATGAGACCAGTAACGTGTGGAACCGGCCCTATGTGAAATGTGCGCGTGTGGTCGGCGAAGTCATGGGTAAATACCACCCCCATGGTGATCAGGCGATCTACGACACGCTGGTGCGGATGGCGCAGGATTTCTCGTTACGGTACACGCTGGTCGACGGCCAGGGCAACTTTGGTTCCATTGATGGCGACAATGCAGCGGCCATGCGTTACACCGAGTGCCGGCTCGACAAGATCGCCAGTGAATTGCTGGCGGATATCGATAAAGAAACTGTCGACTTTGTTCCCAACTACGACGGCAAGGAAAAAGAACCCTCGGTTCTGCCAACCCGCATCCCCAATCTGCTAATCAACGGCTCTTCAGGTATCGCGGTCGGTATGGCGACCAACATACCGCCACACAACATCACCGAAGTCATCAATGGCGCGCTGCACGTGTTGAGTACGCCCACATGCACGATCGATGAGCTCATCGAGATCATCCCTGCGCCTGATTTCCCGACTGCAGGCATCATCTATGGCGTATCCGGCGTTCGCGACGGATATCGCACGGGTCGTGGTCGTGTGGTGATGCGCGCGCGCACGCACTTCGAAGAGATTCGTGACGGCCGTTTCGCCATCATCGTGGATGAGCTGCCTTATCAGGTCAATAAAAAATCTCTGCTCGAGCGCATTGCCGAGATCGTTCGTGACAAGAAGCTCGAAGGCATTTCCGACATCCGCGATGAGTCCGACAAGTCCGGCATGCGGGTCGTCATTGAACTCAAGCGCGGCGAACTGCCGGAAGTGGTACTGAACAATTTGTACAAACAGACTCAGCTGCAGGACACCTTTGGCATGAACATGGTGGCGCTGGTGGACGGGCAACCAAAGCTGCTCAACCTCAAGCAGATGCTGGAGTGCTTCCTGTCGCATCGTCGCGAAGTTGTGACCCGTCGCACTGTATTCGAATTGCGCAAGGCGCGCGAGCGCGGTCATGTGCTCGAAGGTTTGGCTGTTGCGCTAGCCAATATCGACGAATTCATCGCCATCATCAAAGCGGCGCCGACGCCGCCTGTCGCGAAATCCGAATTGATGGCACGTTCCTGGGATTCCTCACTGGTGCGTGAGATGCTGGCTCGTACCGGTGATGACAATGTGGGTGGTATCAATGCCTTCCGTCCTGAAAACCTGCCGCGCCATTACGGACTGCAGTCCGACGGACTCTACAAGCTCTCCGATGATCAGGCGCAGGAAATTCTGCAGATGCGTCTGCAACGCCTGACAGGTCTCGAGCAGGACAAGATCGTCAATGAGTATAAAGATGTGATGTCGCAGATTGCTGATCTGCTTGATATCCTTTCTCGTCCCGATCGCGTGACAACGATCATCAGCGATGAGCTCATCGCTGCGCGCAATGAATACGGCGAGGGCAACAAGGACGTGCGCCGCTCGCAGATCGAAATCAACGCCACCGATCTGGGCACCGAAGATCTGATCGCGCCACAGGATATGGTGGTCACGCTCTCGCATACGGGGTACATGAAATCTCAGCCGCTATCCGAGTATCGCGCACAAAAGCGCGGTGGTCGTGGCAAGCAGGCCGCGGCGACCAAGGAAGACGACTGGATAGAGCAGTTGTTCATCGCGAACACCCATGACTACCTGTTGTGCTTCTCCAATCGCGGCCGTATGTACTGGCTCAAGGTTTGGGAAGTGCCGCAGGGTTCACGTACCTCGCGTGGCAAGCCCATCGTCAATATGTTCCCGCTGCAGGAAGGTGAAAAAATCACGGTCGTGCTCTCGCTCTCAGGCGAGAACAGCAGCTTCCCTGAAGATCGTTACGTTTTCATGGCAACCTCGCTGGGTACGGTCAAAAAGACGCCGTTGTCCGACTTCAGCAATCCGCGCAAGGCAGGCATTATTGCGGTCGATCTTGATGAGAGTGATTTCCTGATTGGCGCGGCGCTCACGGATGGTAAAAATGACGTGATGCTGTTTTCGGATTCCGGCAAGGCAGTGCGTTTTGATGAAAATGATGTGCGTCCCATGGGTCGTACCGCGCGTGGTGTGCGCGGCATGAATCTGGAAGAAGGCCAGATCGTCATAGCCCTCCTGGTCGCGCAAAACGAACAGCAATCCGTGCTGACAGCAACCGAGAACGGCTTTGGCAAGCGTACGCCAATTACGGAGTACACACGTCACGGTCGCGGCACCAAGGGCATGATCGCCATCCAGACCAGCGAGCGCAACGGCAAAGTGGTCGCCGCAACGCTGGTGGACTCTACCGATGAGATCATGATGATCACCACGGGTGGCGTATTGATCCGTACACGGGTATCCGAGGTGCGTGAAATGGGTCGCGCGACGCAGGGTGTGACGCTCATAGCCGTTGAGGATGGTGCAAAACTTTCTGGCTTGCAGCGTATTCTTGAGGCCGACAGCGAGGACGACACCGGCACGGATGAGGCTGACGCGAGCTGATCGCGGCATCCTCGTTCGTCAGATGAACTGCCAGCGCCGGACAACATAACAACACAGGCAGGCTGCCATGAGCGACGACAAACTCAAACCGCTGCGCGACCAGATCGATGCGATCGATGCGCAATTGCTCGCCCTGCTCAATGAGCGTGCGCGTGTGGCTCAGCAGGTGGGTCATGTGAAGGCTGAAACCAATGCGCCGGTATTTCGTCCGGAACGCGAAGCCCAGGTGCTCTCGCGCGTTGCGGACACCAACCCCGGCCCGCTGCTCTCTTCCGACCTGCAATCCATCTTCAGAGAAGTAATGTCAGCCTGTCGCGCGCTGGAAAATCGCGTCACGGTCGCCTTTCTCGGGCCGGTTGGCACGTACAGCGAACAGGCCGTCTGGCGGCAATTCGGTCAAGCTGTCGAGGCATTGTCATGTGTCTCCATTGACGAAGTCTTCCGCTCGGTTGAAGCGGGTACGGCAGCGTTCGGTGTCGTGCCGGTCGAAAATTCCACCGAAGGCACCATCAACCGCACGCTGGATTTGCTGCTGCAAACGACGCTCTCCATCAGCGGTGAAGTCGCGCTGCCAGTGCATCACAGCCTGATGACACGCAGCGGCAACATGGAGCAAGTCACGCGCATCTGCGCGCACTCGCAGGCACTGGCGCAGTGTCAGGCCTGGCTGAATCAGCATTACCCACACATCGAGCGTCAGGCGGTGGCTTCCAATGGTGAGGCGGCGCGTTTGGCAACGGACGATCGTCAGGTCGCCGCGATTGCCAGTGAAATGGCCGCCAAGCGCTACGGGCTGTCGATTGTTCATGCCAATATTCAGGATGATCCGCATAACCGTACCCGGTTTTTTGTCGTTGGCCGCCTGATGCCATCGGCATCGGGCAAGGACCAGACGTCGCTGGTGTTATCCGTGCCGAACAAGTCCGGCGCCGTGTATGAGCTGCTTGCCCCGCTGGCGCGGCATGGCGTGTCCATGACGCGTTTCGAATCGCGCCCTGCACGGACGGGCCGTTGGGATTACTACTTCTACGTCGATATCGAAGGTCATGCCAATGACGCCAAAGTCGCCCAGGCACTTGCTGAACTGCAGGCGCAGGCAGCTTTCTTCAAAGTGCTGGGCTCTTATCCCCACGCATCCTGATTTTTGTCTATTTGATTGGCCATGCTTATGAATTTTGGTCCTGATTACGTCCGCGCGATTGCACCCTATCAGGGTGGCAAACCGATATCCGAAGTGGCTCGCGAATTTGGGCTTGATGAGGCGCGCATTGTCAAGCTCGCGTCGA
The DNA here is from genome assembly GCA_021298975.1 of Oxalobacteraceae bacterium. Lineage (GTDB taxonomy): Bacteria > Pseudomonadota > Gammaproteobacteria > Burkholderiales > Burkholderiaceae_D > Pernthalerella. The sequence continues at coordinate 37,848 of JAJTGC010000018.1, read as the reverse complement.
ATGAAAACCCGCTCGGCGTTCCTGAATCAGCAAAGCGCGCGATGAGTGCGGCGATGGCAGATCTGGGGCGCTATCCGGATTCGAACGGCTTTGATCTCAAAGCGGCGATCAGTGCCAAATTTGGTGTGCCGACAGAGTGGATTACGCTGGGCAATGGCAGCAACGACATTCTCGAGCTGGCCGCACGCTCGCTGGTCTCGCCTGGACAAAGCGTGGTGTATTCGCAGTATTCGTTCGCTGTCTACCCACTGGCGACGCAGGCCGTCGGCGCGCGTGCGGTGGTGGTTGCTGCAAAAGATTTCGGTCACGACCTGCCGGCCATGCGTGCGGCGATGACTAGCGACACCCGTCTGGTGTTTGTTGCCAATCCCAACAATCCCACCGGTACCTTCATCGAAGGCGAGCAGATTGCCGCCTTCATAGATTCGGTGCCGGCTCATGTCGTCATTGTGCTTGATGAGGCATACACCGAGTACCTGTCGCCGTCACAGCGCTATGACGCATTTGCGTGGGTTGCAAAGCATCCCAATCTGATTGTTTCCCGCAGTTTTTCGAAGGCTTATGGACTTGCCGGATTAAGGATTGGTTTTGGTATTGCGCAGCCAGGACTGACGGATCTGATGAATCGGCTGCGTCAGCCATTCAATGTAAATTCACTCGCGCAAGCGGCGGCGATTGCTGCCTTGCAGGATGAAGCGTTTCTGACAAAGAGCGCCGAGATCAACGCACGAGGCTATCGCCAGCTGACGGCGGCGTTTGATCAGATGCACATCACTTATGTGCCCTCGGTGGGTAATTTTGTGCTGTTCCGTGCGGGTGAGGGCGAAAACGCCGGCGCCACCGTTAATCTCGCCTTGCTCAAGCAGGGGATTATCGTGCGGCCGGTCGGAAATTATGGCTTGCCGCAATGGCTGCGTGTATCGATTGGCCTGCCTGAAGAAAATGAGGCCTTCCTTGTTGCGCTGAAATCCGTGCTGGCCTGATCATGGCCGCTTTTAAAAAAATTGCCATCTTTGGTGTCGGTCTGATCGGTGGCTCATTCGCACTAGCCCTGAAAAAATCCGGTGCTGCGGGCGAAGTCGTCGGTGTGGGTCGACGACGTGAAACGCTGGTGCGTGCCGCTGCGCTGGGCATCATTGATAGTCATACCGAGGATGTTGCGCAAGCAGTAGCCGGCGCTGATCTGGTGTTGATTGCAGCGCCGGTCGCGCAAACTGCATCGCTTCTGCAAGCCATGGCGCCGCATTTGCAGCCGGAGACCGTGGTCACGGATGCCGGTAGCACCAAGACGGATGTGGTGCTGGCTGCGCGTGCTGCGCTGGGTCACAAGATTCATCAGTTCGTACCGGGTCACCCTATTGCGGGGCGTGAACAGAATGGTCCCGATGCCGCACTTGCTGATCTGTATGTCGGCAAGAAAATCATCCTCACGGCCTTGCCTGAAAATCCGGCCGCGGCGGTTGATCGCGTCACTGACGCCTGGCAATGCTGCGGTGCGCTGGTTCATCATCTCACTGCCGAAGCACACGATGCAGTATTCGCAGCCGTCAGTCATTTGCCGCATGTGCTTGCCTATGCCTTAGTAGCCGATATCGCGGCTCGCCCGGATGCCGCGAGATTGTTTCAATATGCAGCCAGTGGCTTTCGTGACTTCACGCGGATTGCGGGATCGTCGCCGGAAATGTGGCGCGATATCGCGCTGGCTAACCGGTCCGCCTTGCTCGGTGAACTGGATGCCTACATGGCGCAGCTGAATCAGATTCGCGCCTTGCTTGATCAAAGTGATGGCCCTGCACTGGAAAAAATATTCGGCAGCGCCCAGGCAGCGCGACAGGCATGGATTGCTGCGATTGAAGCCGCTGAACAGGCGCGATCATTCGAGCAAGGCGGAGACTGATGTCATGACAACCTATCCTCATGAGCTGGCCCTGAAGCCGGGATCTGTCGCCCGCGGTGTCGTCAGACTGCCGGGCTCGAAAAGCATTTCCAATCGCATGCTGCTGCTGGCAGCACTGGCCAGCGGCACCACCGAGATTCGCGAGCTGCTGTCCTCGGACGACACCGAGGTCATGCTGGCGGCCCTGCAAAAGCTGGGTGTGCCATGGCAGCAGCATGGCAAGACTCAGGACTATGACGTCACCGGTACGGCGGGCAAATTCCCCGTGGCATCCGCCGATCTTTTCATGGGCAATGCAGGTACGGCTATTCGTCCGTTGACCGCGGCGCTGGCTGCCATCGGTGGTGACTACACCGTGCACGGTGTGCCGCGCATGCACGAGCGGCCTATTGGAGATCTGGTGGATGCGCTCAATGCCGCTGGTGCGCGGATTGATTACACCGGTCAACCGGGGTTCCCGCCTTTGCATATTCATGCAGGCAATTTGCATCCGCAGGTCATGCAGGTGCGCGGCAATGTCTCGAGCCAGTTTCTGACGGCGCTACTGATGGCCTCACCACTGATTGCGCGCGATCATCAGTTGCGCATTGATGTGGTGGGTGAACTCATTTCCAAGCCTTACATCGAAATAACCCTGAACCTGATGCAGCGTTTTGGTGTGGCGGTCGAACGTGAGGGCTGGGCGGCGTTTCGTATCGCGCCCGGGCAGACCTACCAGAGCCCGGGAGTGCTGCAGGTAGAGGGGGATGCATCGTCGGCCTCGTATTTTCTGGCAGCGGGCGCGATTGCCGGCGGCCCGGTCCGGGTTGAGGGCGTGGGTAAATCCAGCATTCAGGGTGATGTGCGATTTGTGGAGGCGCTTGAGCGCATGGGCGCGCACATCGCACTGGGCGACAACTGGATTGAAGTGCGCTCGGGTGGTGTATTGAAAGCCATTGATGCTGACTTCAATCATATTCCTGATGCTGCCATGACCATTGCAGTCGCCGCCTTGTATGCCGAGGGCACCAGCACTCTGCGCAACATTGGCAGCTGGCGCGTGAAGGAGACCGACAGGCTCAGCGCTATGGCGACCGAGTTGCGCAAACTCGGTGCGGTAGTGGAAGAGGGCAGTGACTATCTGCAGATCACGCCACCCGCTGTGCTGCAACCGGCGACCATTGCGACTTATGACGACCACCGCATGGCCATGTGCTTTTCGCTGGCCAGCCTGAATGGTGTCGCGCGCAAGGGCACGTCCGTATGCATCCAAGATCCGGGGTGCGTGGCCAAGACCTTTCCAGATTATTTCGATGCGTTTGCCGGCATCGTTCACCACGACTGAATTCCCATGACGACCATCCCCGTCATTACCATTGATGGTCCGACGGCCTCGGGCAAGGGCACGGTTGCCAGCCGGGTCGCCCAGACTTTGGGCTTTGCGTTTCTGGATTCGGGCGCGCTTTATCGGCTCACCGCACTGGCAGCGACAGAGTCGGGCATAAACCTCGGCGATGAGTCCGCGCTGGCTCGTGTTGCTGCCGGTCTGGAGGTTCGATTCCAAGGTGAGCGCATACTTCTGTCGGGACGCGAGGTTTCGGACGCGATTCGCGCTGAAACTGTGGGCGTTGCGGCTTCTCGTATTGCGACGCTGCCGGGCGTGCGCAGCGCGCTGATGGATCTGCAGCGCGGTTTTCGGCAGGCCCCCGGCTTGGTAGCGGATGGCCGGGACATGGGCACCGTGATTTTTCCGGACGCTGATCTGAAGGTTTTTCTCACAGCGAGCGTTGAAGCGAGGGCGGAAAGGCGCTATAAGCAATTGATTGGCAAAGGTTTTCCTGCTAATATGCGTGCCCTTTTGCAGGATTTGCGAGAACGCGACGCGCGCGATACCGAGCGTGCCGTGGCTCCCCTGAAACCCGCCGAAGGCGCCCATTTGCTCGACACATCAAATATGACCATTGAGCAGGCGGTCGAAAAGGTACTGGGCTGGTATCAGTCCGTACCGCAGTAAATGTTGTAACCGGTGCCTCGTGATGCGCAACGCGTCGCAAGGTGTTGAAAAACCTAACCCAGCCCCGGCAATTCCGCTTTGGTTGGCTAACCTTCCTTAACTTATGTCAACTGCTATTAATTCCCCTGAAGCTTCCGGCATGGAAAGCTTTGCTGCCTTGTTTGCAGAATCGCTGCAGCGCCAGGATATGCGCTCCGGTGAGGTCATCTCGGCGGAAGTCGTTCGCCTTGATCACAATTTCGTCATCGTTAACGCCGGACTGAAGTCCGAAGCGTTTATCCCTATCGAAGAATTCAAGAATGACAATGGTGAGCTCGAAGTCACTGTCGGTGATTTCATCTCGGTTGCCATCGAGTCGCTCGAAAATGGTTTCGGCGACACCATCCTCTCGCGTGACAAGGCAAAGCGCCTCGCAAGCTGGCTCTCGCTCGAAAAAGCGATGGAGTCGGGCGAGCTGGTGACCGGTACGGTCAGCGGCAAAGTCAAGGGTGGTCTGACTGTGCTGACCAACGGCATCCGCGCCTTCTTGCCCGGTTCGCTGGTCGACACCCGTCCGGTCAAGGACACCACGCCGTACGAAGGCAAGACGCTGGAATTCAGAGTCATCAAGCTCGACCGCAAGCGCAATAACGTGGTGCTGTCGCGCCGCGCTGTCATCGAAGCCTCAATGGGCGAAGAGCGTGCGAAGCTGATGGAAACCCTGAAAGAGGGCACCATCGTTACCGGTATCGTCAAGAACATCACCGACTACGGCGCATTCGTCGATCTCGGTGGCATCGATGGTTTGCTGCACATCACCGACCTCGCATGGCGTCGTGTGCGTCATCCGTCCGAGGTACTGCAAGTGGGGCAGGAAATCACGGCCAAGGTCCTCAAGTACGATCAGGAAAAGAACCGCGTCTCTCTGGGCGTCAAGCAGCTGGGCGACGATCCATGGACTGGTCTGTCACGTCGTTATCCGCAAGGCACTCGCCTGTTCGGCAAAGTGACCAATCTGACCGACTACGGCGCATTCGTGGAAGTCGAGCAGGGCATCGAAGGTCTGGTCCACGTGTCCGAAATGGACTGGACCAACAAGAACGTCGCACCGTCGAAAGTGGTGCAACTGGGCGATGAAGTCGAAGTCATGGTTCTGGAAATCGACGAAGAGCGTCGTCGTATCAGCCTCGGCATGAAACAGTGCAAGGCGAACCCTTGGGACGATTTTGCAATCACCCACAAGAAGGGCGACAAAGTCTCCGGCGCGATCAAATCGATCACTGATTTCGGTGTCTTTATCGGCCTGGCAGGCAACATCGACGGTCTGGTGCATTTGTCTGACCTCTCATGGACTGAAACCGGCGAAGAGGCTGTGCGCAGGTTCAAGAAGGGTGATGAACTCGAAGCCGTCGTGCTGGCGATCGATGTTGAGCGTGAGCGTGTCTCGCTCGGCGTCAAGCAGCTCGAAGGTGATCCGTTCAACAACTATTGCGCGATGAATGACAAAGGCGCACTGGTTCATGGCGTGGTCAAGTCGGTTGAAGCCAAAGGCGCCGTGGTTACATTGTCCGAAGAAGTCGAAGGCTATCTGCGTGCTTCGGAAATTTCGCGTGATCGCGTGGAAGATGCGACGACCCAGCTGAAGGAAGGTGACCAGATCGAAGCTTTGATCATCAATCTCGATCGCAAGGCGCGCAGCATTCAGTTGTCGATCAAGGCCAAAGACAGTGCCGAGACACAGGACGCCATGCAAAAAATGTCCAATGACTCGGCGGCTGCTTCCGGTACCACCAGCCTGGGCGCGCTGCTCAAGGCCAAGCTCGATAACAAGAGCTGATCCGGAAGTCGTTGATGACCAAATCGGAGCTGATTGCCCGTCTGGCCGAGCGTTATCCGCAACTGGTAGCCAAGGATGCGGATTTCGCGGTGAAGACGCTGCTGGATGCGATGAGCGATGCGCTGACGACGGGTCAGCGCATCGAGATTCGTGGTTTTGGCAGTTTCTCGCTCAACAGCCGGCCACCCAGAATTGGCCGTAATCCCAAGTCGGGCGACACGGTGATGGTTCCTGAGAAGCGGGTGCCGCACTTCAAGCCGGGCAAGGAGTTACGCGAAAGGGTGGATGCGATGGTCGGGCAACCCATTATTGATAACTGAAGCCTCTGTCCTCAGGCCGCCGGTCGGGTCGTACTGTCTGGCCGAACAAGCCCCCGGTACCTCCTGGCTGATTTTGCTGACGACCTGAAAAGACAGGCGCCGTGATTCTGGTATTTTGCTCGAATGGCATCCGGCAGGATGCCATTTTTTTTGGCGTAAAATGCCTGGAGGTATTTCCGTGCTCACCTGTCCGCGCTCATGAAGATAATTTTCAGGCTGTTTGCGATTGGCTTGTTCCTGGTATTTTTTGGTTTCGCGCTGAAAAATACGGACGAGGTCGTTTTGCATCTTTTCTGGAGCGCGACCGCCAAGGCGCCATTGATTTTGCTGCTGCTGATATTTTTTATCGCCGGCGCGGTGCTCGGTGTGCTGGCCATGACCGGTACGGTTCTGCGTTATCGCCGGGCGCTGTTGCGGCAGAAAAAAGAAAACGAACAACAGCAAAAAGCGGCGGAGACCCTCGCAAAGGTGCGTACTCAGCCACCCATGCCTGATATCGTCATGGAGCAAATCGGCTTGTGATGCCCCTGTTTTCCTCTCTCGGATACCGCCATGGAATTTGAAGTCTGGTGGCTGCTGGTCATTCCTGCCTGCTTTGGCTTGGGCTGGATCGCGGCTCGTGTCGATATCCGCCACGTTATTGCCGAATCACGCAGCCTGCCGCGCAGCTATTACAAAGCCCTCAATGCCCTGCTTGATGAGCAGCCCGACAAGGCGATTGATATTTTTGTCGAGATCGCGCGTCTGGATCCGGAAACCGCTGAACTGCATTTCGCGTTGGGTAATCTGTTTCGCCGTCGCGGCGATATCGAGCGCGCGGTACGGGTCCACCAGAACTTGCTGGCGCGCGCGGATTTGTCGCCCGAGCTGGCCAGTCAGGCGCGTTATGAACTTGGTCAGGATTATCTGAAAGCCGGTTTGCTGGACAGAGCTGAAGAGACCTTTGATCAACTGGCCCAGTCCCACTATGGTGCTCAGGCACGCCGGGCATTGCTGGAAATTTATCAGCGTGAAAAAGAATGGAAGCGAGCCATGCTGGCAGCCCTCGCTTTGCAGGAATCGGGTGCCGGCGCGTATCAGAAAGAAATTGCGCAATTTCATTGCGAGCTCGCACAAGATGAATTGGTACACGCAAATCCGGACGTGGCGCTGGCCACACTCGATAAAGCCCTGTCTTACGATCGCAATAATGTGCGCGCCATGATTCTGATTGGTGACTGTTTGCGTGCCAAGGAGGACATCGAAGGCGCATTGCTGGCCTGGCGTCGTGTGGAGCAGCAAAGTGTGCCGCATGTGGCGCTGGTCGCGCAGCGACTCATGGATGGCTACCGTGCGGTTCAGCGCGCGCGCGAAGGCTTGAATCTGCTCAAAGGCTATCTGGCTGAAGCCCCTTCGATTGATTTGCTGGAGGTGACCTTCAAGGCGGTACTGGAACTCGATGGTCCAGACAGCGCAAATCAGCTCGTCGGTGATGAGTTGCGCAGAACGCCAACCCTCCTGGGTTTGGATAAGTTGATCGAAGCACGTCTGATGTACGCGCCACCCGAGAGCCGTACAGAACTCTCGCTGATCAAGAGCCTCGTCGGTGGGTATGCGCAGAAGCTGGCGCGATACCAGTGCAATCACTGCGGATTCAAAGCCAAGCAGTTTTACTGGCAATGCCCCGGCTGCAGTCATTGGGAAAGCTATGCGCCGCGTCGCACTGAAGAGCTGTCCGTGATGAATCAGGGCTAAGTGGCGTTCGTTGCACAGCCGCTGGCTCTGCCAATGAAAAATGCCAAGCCACTTAATACAAGCGAAATCGCTGAAGTTTTTAGTAACGCTCAGTCGATCAATACCCTGCCATACGTTTCCTTTTTTCCTCCCTTTGACATCCTGTTATTTCTTAATTGCAGCGCAATCAATTTGCTGTTGCGCTCGGAAATAAATCATTTCTGATTTGGTGAAAGTGATTGGCGGAATCATTCAAGGGCAAGATTTCGGTAGTTTTGGACGATGAAAGACCATTTGATACGATGATCATGCTTATGCAAATTAATCATGTTTTTTTTCTCCAAAAATGACGTCCTGTTGCAGTTAAATACGAGTCGGCACGGTTTCTTTTTCAGGCAAGGAGCGGTGTCTGGCGACTCAAGCCCTGGTTGATAGTGCCAGGGCCATATTTTTATATGTTCCTTTATCTCGACAGGAGAAAATTTATGTTGAAACAACTTGCTAGCCTCATCGCGATCATTGCCATACTGATGGGTGCGCAAAATGCCTTCGCAGCAGTGGAGATTAATTCGGCAGATCAGGTGCAGCTCGACGGCGTGGCAGGTATCGGCCCAGCCACTTCACGGGCTATCCTCGAAGAAAGGAAAAAGAACGGAAATTTCAAGGACTGGGCGGATCTCGAGCAGCGTGTCCGTGGTATCGGTGAAAAGAACTCGGTCAAATTATCGGCGGCTGGCCTCGTGGTGAATGGGCAACCGCGCAATCCGGGTGCCGCGCCCGCCAAATTGCCCGCCAAGCCCGCCAAAACGCCAGCTGAGCCGGCAAAGCCGGGCGACGCAAAAAACTGAGTCTTTGCGTGCTGCAGTTGGGGGAGGGATGCGGACACCCCTCCCCCAACGGCCCCGGCGACGCAGCTTGGGCGCAGCGATTAAAATGGTGGTCTTTACTTCTGAAGACGAGCCGACCCCGCCATGCATTACCTCGCAATCGAAGATCTGATCGGCAACACACCTCTGGTGCAACTGAAGCGCATCCCGGGCGAGGATGCCCGTCAGCGCAACAACATCATCCTGGGCAAGATGGAAGGCAACAATCCGGCAGGATCGGTCAAGGACCGGCCGGCGATGTCCATGATTCGTCATGCCGAGGAGCGCGGCGATATCAAGCCGGGCGATACCCTGATTGAGGCCACCAGCGGAAACACCGGCATTGCGCTGGCGATGGCCGCTGCCATGCGTGGTTTCAAGATGATTTTGCTGATGCCGGAAAATCTCAGCCTTGAACGTCGCCAGAGCATGGCCGCTTACGGTGCCCAAATTATTCTGACACCCAAGACGGGCGGTATGGAATATGCGCGCGATCTGGCCGAGCAAATGCAAAAGGAAGGCAAGGGCATCATTCTCGACCAGTTTGCCAATCCCGACAATCCACGCGCGCACTACGAAGGCACCGGGCCAGAAGTTTGGCGCGACACTGAAGGCCGGGTTACCCACTTTGTCAGTTCGATGGGTACGACCGGTACCATCATGGGTGTATCGAAATTTTTGAAGGAAAAAAATCCGGATATCCGTATCGTTGGTGCCCAACCCGAAGAGGGTTCGCAGATTCCCGGTATTCGCAAATGGCCTGAAGCTTATATGCCGAAGATATATGACCGCAGTCGGGTCGATCAAATTGAAAACGTCAGCCAAGCTGCTGCGGAGCAGATGGCACGCCGAATGGCTGTGGAAGAAGGTATTTTTGCGGGTATTTCAGCCGCAGGTGCATGCGAAGTTGCGCTGCGTGTCTCACAGACCACTGAAAATGCGGTGATCGTTTTTATCGTTTGTGACCGTGGTGATCGTTATTTATCGACAGGGGTATTTCCGGCGTAACGATTACTATGGGTAAACCGCTCCAATGTGATCAATGCCTGCTTCGGCATGAACCTTGGTGCGGCTGGTACGTTTATCTGCAGAACATCGCTTTGAAGAACACTGCGTATTTGCCGCTCACGCGTTATGTTTGGGTTTGAATTGTTTGTCACTGATACGAAATTTCTCTCTTCGGTCGCCCATCAGCACGCGTAATTCTCGGATGCTCAGATTGCTGACTTCATGCATGCGGATCAGCAGTGATGCGCCCACCGGCAAGCGACGATGCCTGATCTTGCTGATCACCGGTGGTGCCACCTCCAGAGCGCGCGACAATGCGGCATCGTTCTTCAAATGGAGCTTCTCAATGAGCGAATCGAGCAGATTGTTGGGATCATAGGCTACCTGGTCGGAGAGTCGATTGCTGTCTTGATTTTCAAACTGTGTTGTCATTTGAGTAGGCATTCCCTAGAACTGGTGGTGAATGAAACGCGCTGGTTGGTTGCATCAAGACATGCTGCCGTCCCCCAATATTCCCATCCAACCATTGCGACCGATAGTTATCATTTCTTCTAAAGGCTCTAACGAAAAGCCGCTAGCGTTTTTGCTCCGTCTTGCCATAAAAAATATGCTGTCCAAGCCAATGACTCATCTGTAATTCGCTCCCAAACATCTACTGCATCACCGCTGGCAAATTTCTAAATCACAAGTTTATTGTAGTTAATACGAAAATATTTCGTTTTGAGAATCCGCAAGTCGGCAAAGCAATGCATTTGCCCATTCGGGAAACGCATTCCTTTATCAGATGATTTTATTCTGACAAAGTTTCGGTATCTTAGTGCGGTTATGAGTACTCAAAAACGATGCGCAAGGCATCGTTCCCTGCCTGACAAAAAAGCGTAGTCACTGATCATTTTGTCCGCTATCCAGTGGGCTGCGATCAGAGTATTTCGATGCCATCAACAGGTGCAAGCTTGGGCGGGCGCTAAATTAGTCTGTATTTTGTGATGAGCCAGCACCGCTGTGTAATGCAGGGAAGAAAAAAATCAGCAGCTTAACGTGATTTTTTAATTGAAAAAGTTGTCGATTTTGGTTTTTCAGTGCGTCTTGTCATTGAAAATTTACTGATTCAATTTTGACAGAGCATGAATACGCTGATTTACCGCATCCCAGCCAGTGGCACCCAGATTGCGCAACGTAGCCAGATTTTTTTCAACCAGTTGCGTGGCTTCCGGTAATGCAGTCAGTGCTGCATCGACACTGGATTCCCGTAACAAATGCAGCATCGGTAATGGGGAGCGGTTGGTACAGTTGGTGATGTCATCGGCTGATGTGCCGACAAATTGATAGTCGGGATGAAAGCTCGCAATCTGCAGCGCTGCCTCCAGCCCACTTTGCGCAAGAAAGTCTGTTGTCCATCCGATGAATTCGTTGTACTCATCAAAATTCTGTAATGCGTGTGGATGAATTAAAAACGCTGTGTCAATTTTTTCTGGATCCGCGCTCAGCAGTGTGTCAATCGCTACGATCAGATCATCCATCAGCGTGCCTTCCTCCTCTGCACGACTGACATAGTAGGCGATCTGATCGTTGCGGTGTACCGACTCAGCAAACGGACATAAATTCAGTCCGATGACGGCTTCTTCAAGCCATGCTTTTGTCAATGCGATGATCTGATCATCGGTCATGTCATCCTCCGATGCTGTAGAAGCGGGCGGGAAAGAGTTCACAGGTGCCGACGTTGTTGTCGGACTGCCTTACCCAGTTCAATGACGGTCATGGCATAAAAAAAACTGCGGTTGTACTGCGCGATGGCGAAAAAATTGGCGGTGCCTAGCCAGTACCGCGTAGGCCGTTCACCGTCCTGCAGATCAACAAGTCCATAACTGATCGTGGCAGGAACGTCGTCATTGATGGCAACGCCGGCCTGTTCGCACTCTTCCCGAGTGAATTTCGCCTCGAGACTTTGTCCTATCATGTCAGGCCAAGTCGCATCAGTTTGACTGGACACCCTGACCGGGAAGACCAGTGGCTCGTCCGTGCGCCACCCATGTTGCGATAGAAAGCTGGCGATACTGCCAATCGCATCGGCGGGCGAATTCCGAAGATCTATTTTGCCATCCCCGTCAAAGTCCACCGCGAAGCGCCGTATGCTGCCTGGCATGAATTGGGGCAAGCCAATCGCACCAGCAAAGGATCCGTAAAAGCCAAGCGGATCCATGTCATTGTCCCGCGCCAGCAGGAATACCTGCTTGAGCTCATCACGGAAGTACTTCATGCGAGCGTCGCGATTGGCGGTGGGCGGATAAGCGAAAGCCAGTGTCGCCAGCGCATCCACCACACGGATGTTGCCGGTCATTTTTCCGTACATCGTTTCCACGCCCAGAATACCCACGATGATCTCGGCGGGTATACCGAATTCCGCTTGTGCTCGGTTCAGTACTGCCTCATATCTTTTCCAGAATGCCGCACCGGCGCGTAAGCGGGTCGGTTCTATGAACCGTTCTCGATAAACAGTCCAGTTTTTCAGTTTGGTGGGTGGCGGTGGATTAATGAGCTTAACCACATTTTCAAGATAGTGAACTTTCGAAAATTGCGCATTGAGTGTTTCGCGCTGCAAGCCATGCTGATCGCTCAGTTCATCGATCAGTTCAGCCACGCCGCGCCATTGCGTAAAGTTGGTGAATTCCGGCTCGTCGGCCTGCTTTGATTCAAGGACAGGTCTGGGGTTGTGCCTCTTGCCTGATTTTGTCACATCGGCATGCAGAGGCGCCGCCAGAATCAACAGGGCAAGAAAGGACAACAAACGAGAGGCGAATCGGAGATTTTTCATTGACAGGCACGTGCAAGGCATCAAAAAAGGCGGGTCTAAGTATAGTCGATTAGGCGTCAGGGACAGGCGCTGCCAAGACTCGTCGTGCATAATTAAACGCGATAAAGCTACTGCAAAATGCGTCCCCACCCATGTCCACTGTCTATTTTTCTCATCCTGATTGCTTGTTGCATGACATGGGTGAATGGCACCCCGAGTCGCCAGCTCGGCTGCAGGCAATTGAGGATCAGCTTATTGCCAGTGGCCTGTCGGCACTAATAGCTCGACGGGATGCGCCACTTGCCGCCATTGATGATATTCGGCGCGTGCATTCGGAGGCGATGGTGGAAAGAATCCGGAGCCATCTACCAGCTCTGGACGATCCAGGCTACTTCGCGCTCGATGCAGACACACTGATCAATGCGCACAGTTGGCAGGCCGCCTTGCGCGCTGCGGGTGCGGCGGTCGCGGCGACCGATGCGGTGATTGCTGGCGAATTCAGTACCGCATTCTGTGCGGTGCGGCCGCCCGGCCATCACGCCACACCCCATGGCTCTATGGGTTTTTGCCTGTTCAATAATGTGGCGATTGCCATTCGTCACGCGCTAGCGGTGCATAACCTGTCGCGCGTGGCGGTAGTTGATTTCGATGTCCATCACGGTAATGGCACCGAGGCGGCTTTTCTCAATGATCCGCGCGTTCTGATGGTCAGTTTTTTCCAGTCACCCTTGTATCCCTACAGTGGGGAGTACTCCGAGGGCGGCCGTCCGCCGCATCTGGTGAATATTCCCGTGCCTGCCTACACGCGCGGTGACCGCGTTCGCGAGCTGATTCGGCGGGATTGGCTCCCTGCCTTGCATGCGCATCGACCGGAGATGATATTCATCTCCGCCGGTTTCGATGCGCATCGTGAAGATGAGCTGGCTTCCATGGGGCTCATCGAATCCGACTATGCCTTGATTACGCGGCAGCTGGTAGCGGTGGCAGCCCAGTACGCGCAGGGACGTATCGTCAGCTGCCTTGAGGGCGGCTACCATTTGTCGGCGCTGGGTCGTAGCGTTATGGCACATCTGAAAGCACTGGCTGGTTTGAATCCAGAGTCTCACGCATAAGCATTTAAGTATTCAATTTTCCCAACGGCTTTTTGAGTAGATGATGGCTTTTCCAACAGACGTCGGTAATTGCAGATGATGACGATCAACTTATTGATTTTTTTTCTTTATCGCATTAAAAATATGCTTGATGGAAAACATATCGCTCGAATTCCTGGCCAGCGATAAAGCAGTGTCAAGCTTAAAGTTAGCGGCGCTGAGATCAATACCTTTTTCAATCAGGTATTTGCTCAAATCTTTATCCTTATTTTCCAAGGCGTAGTGTAATACGGTATATCCTTGATTATTAACCGCATTAATATCGGCTCCCTGCGATAGAAAAAAATATACTAATTGAGGGTTCTTCGCTTGTGCTGCGATCATTATCGGGGTGTTACCGTCGTTATCATTTTCATTCAGTGATACTCCACGCTCAATGAGAGTTTTTACAATAGCTTCTGTTTGGGAAAATTCGAGCTCCTGATTGATAAATTTTTCTGCTGGTGTTTCGGCTACATTTCGGGTTTTTTTAAGCGATTTTTCCTGAGAATTACCAAGCTTTTTCGAGATTTTATGCAAAGCATTTTGACCTGAATTACTGCGTATATTCGGATCGGCTCCTGCCTCAAGAAGGACTGTGATCAGTTTGATGTCTCTTTTTTTCACTGCAAGCAAAAGGGGTGTCAGACCAGAAATATAGGCAGCGTTTATTTCCTTTGTTTTTCCTGTTGCTGCGCAATGTGCGATCAGCATCAAGGCAATCTCTTTTTCCGATTTTAGGATTGCTCTGTGTATGAGTCGGGATAAATCTACATTGTTTATGCTGATCTCTAATCCACTTGCCAAGAGTAAGTTTACGATAGCAGCGCCACCACGAAATACGGCCTGATGAAGGTAGTGGTTTCCCTTTGAGTTCGGAAGATGATGGCTGGCACCTGCCTTTAACAATAATTCTACTGTTTCAGGGTTATTTTTTTTGATGGCGAGTTCTAATGGCGAAACACCGTCATCATTTTTTTCATTGAGAAGAAATTTTCTTGATTTATTTTTTTCTGCTGGGGAATCTCCCGGATATTTATCCAGAGCTTCGTGCGTGAGAAGTAATTCCACGATCTCGGAAGTTGGATGGTTACTCGCAAAGTGGAATAATGAATTCGCCGTCTGATTTTGAATATAAAAATCATTTACATGTCGCATTAATATGGATGCCAATTCAACATTTTCCGACTGGATTGCTGCCACGAGCGCAGATTCTTTTCCGGAATCCGAAATCGGGAATTCAGACATTTTCAAAATATGCTTTGCTACTTTCGCGTTGCCTTCTTTGCAGCAGAGTATGAGAAAGTGGTTTGCCATTTTCTCTCCGATGGATTTCGGAAATAGATTGTATTCATAACAAAATAAAAATTTTTGCAAGGAGTCGCTATGTTCCAGAAATTTATTTAGAAAAGATATAGTGGTTATATTTTTATCGAAGTTCACCCATGAAACACGATTAGGAATAAGGTGAAAAAGTATTCTTTTTTTTGTATTTTCATTGAAGTTACTGATTATTTTATGCTTTGGATCATGGATTTTTATAAGCTCTAGAACCTGTTCCATGGGGCGATGGCGGAATGCATATTCAATGAGCAGCTTTGGATTCTTGTGGCCTGTGGGGGAATTAAAATTTCCATTGATTGTCGAGGACGGTAATTGCATGGGTTGATGCACATTGCACCTACCTTTTCCTGTGATAGACATCTCTTGAGTTACATACCGTTCCATGTGCTGCCAAATTTTCTCTGGGGCGGGTATTTTTCCTTCAAAATTTTTACTGATGGATATAAATCGTAATACTTCTTTTGCTTGACTAATATTTTCTTTCGATCCAATGGTACTTTTCCCTGCATAGTTGATTACATGACCAATGCCATCCTGCAGATCTTCTGAATAGTAGCCCGCATTGCAACCCAGATTGTGAAAGCTGGGTTTTTCGCCATCTGAAAAAAATGACCAGACATACTCATAAACCTCTCTAGTAGAAATATGAATATTTTTATCAACACCTTTGATGGAAAATGACAAGGCGCTGTCACTGGAATGTGTATGAAAATTCATGAAAATAATGGTGTTTCTTCCAATAACTCCAGACTTAATTTTTTCACCCAATCCCTCAAGAAATTTTGATTTTTTTTCGCTGGCAGTGCCATCTCCAAAGGGAGAGCATCCCAGCTTGCTTATTTTCAGATCACTGTCTGAAAAATTATCGATCAATTCTTCAATTATTTTTTTCCTTTGTTTGTCAAGACCATCATATAAAAAAATTACATCAGAGTGCTTTTGTGTTTTTGAATTATTGTGAAAGTTTTTTGTCCCTTTGACACTTTCTATATCGATACGATTTATCGCCATGTTTTCCCGTGGAATGGGTTTCATTCTTTCCTCTCTGGCTGAATTTTTGGATCGGCTTGTTCGATTATCGAATATTGCTATCTCGCACTTCAGTACCAGGCTGATTCGCAAAGTTTCCTTTGATCTAAAATTATTTCTTTTGAAATTTTCTCCCGAGATATTTTTTTAAGCGACCATCGCATCGGCGTTTTTTGAGGATCCGGGATGTTGTCCAAGCGTTTTTCTTCTGGGTAGATTGGGTATTCGTATCGATGGCGGAACGCCGGCATAACAAAGAATTTTTGTGGAGCTTATTCGTTTGTCATTTGACGGGTGGCGCGCTGGCAAAAGGGCGGGTGCATTGCGCGCTGGCGTTGTCTAATAGAAAGTCGGCATCGGCTGACCATGCCAGCCTTTTTTAGGGTAGGCGAGTTCGTCGGTGCTTAAATCGTCCCGGTTAGAATACGGGTTCTGACACGTATCCATCGCTCACCCATGTCCATCCAGTGGTTCCCCGGTCATATGAACGCCGCGCGCAAGAAGGCTGCGGAGTCCATGGAAAAAGTCGATCTTGTGATCGAGGTGCTGGATGGGCGCGTGCCTCAGGCCAGCAGTAATCCCATGATTGAGGCTCTGCGCCTTGCCCGCCAGCGCCCGTGCCTGAAGCTTTTGAATAAGAGTGATCTGTCGGATCCTGAAGCGACCCGCGCCTGGATCGCGCATTATGCCAAGCAGCCGCAAGTCCATGCGGTAGCGATTTCTTGCCGCAAGCCAGCCGATGTCGCGAAAATCCCGGCACTGGCGCTGAAACTGGCACCGCATCGCGGAACGAATCTCAAGCCGCTGCGCGTCATGATTATGGGTATCCCCAACGTTGGCAAATCGACGCTGATGAATGCGCTGCTCAAGAAGCGGGTCGCCAAGGTAGGTGATGAACCGGCGGTCACCAAATCCCAGCAGCGCCTCTATCTCGGCAACAATATCGTGCTGATTGATACGCCCGGACTGATGTGGCCGAAGATTGAGCATCCCACCGACGGGCTGATGCTTGCCGCCAGTCATGCAATTGGGGTAAATGCGATCATCGAGGAGGAAATCGCGACGTTTCTTGCCGGCTTGTTGCTTGAGCGTTATCCAGCTTCACTGGTGGCTCGTTATGGTTTTCCCCTCGAGAATAGGGATGCCGTCGGTGTGATTGAAGCCATCGCGCTGCGCCGTGCTTACCGGCTCAAGGGTGGTACGCCTGACTTTGAGAAAGCGGCACATACCCTGCTACTGGATTATCGTAGCGGCGCGCTCGGGCGCATCAGTTTGGAGACACCGATCAATCGGGTCGCGCTGCTGGCCAGTTATCAGCCACCGCCGTCACTGGCTGAGCCACAAGAAGTTCACGTTGAAGATGAATTGGATTAAAAAAACTGAGGGGACACATCATGACGCAGAACGCAATCAATTCTGATGCACCGTATGTGCTGCATGAACGCGCTGGCGGCATCGTCACGCTCACGCTCAATCGCGGCGAGAAATTCAATCCGCTGTCTGAGGAAATGCTCACTGTACTGCAAACTGAACTCGATGCAATTGCCGGTGACGCTACCGCACGTTTGGTCATTCTGGCAGCGAAGGGCAAAGCCTTTTGCGCCGGTCATGATCTCAAGCAAATGCGGGCAACCCCTTCAGCGGCGTATTATAAAAAGCTGTTTGATCAATGCAGCAAAATGATGCTGACCATTCAGCAAATGCCGCAGCCCGTGATTGCGCGGGTACAGGGTATTGCCGCTGCCGCCGGTTGTCAGCTGGTGGCAATGTGTGATCTTGCGGTCGCATCGCAGGAGTCAACATTCGCTGTCTCTGGTATTAACTACGGTTTGTTTTGCTCCACACCCTCGGTTGGTTTGTCGCGCAACATGGGACGCAAGCAAGCGATGGAAATGCTGCTCACCGGAGAATTCATTGATGCCCAGACAGCCCTTGAACGTGGACTGATCAATCGTGTCGTGTCGCTGGAATCGTTAGATCAGGCTATCTCGGCACTGGCCGATAATATCCTCGCCAAGCCGGCTGTATCGATTGCGATGGGCAAGCAACTGTTTTATCGACAGCTTGACATGGGAATTTCGGCAGCCTATCAGTTAGCCGGTGAAACCATGGCCTGCAATATGATGGATGAGGCCGCACTCGAGGGAGTGCAGGCCTTCATCGAGAAGCGTTCACCAGCCTGGCGCTAGCCGTTGGCTTGTCGGCGATTGAACAAGGTATTCACCATTGTTTGTCTGCTTGACGAGTCTGCTGTCTTGTCAGCCTGCGTCACGCTGACCCCTTCGTATTGCTAACAGCGCAGATAGCCGTCCTGAATTTTTTCCGGCAAGTCAGGCGCCATTTCGGTGCAGTAATACGTTGGCCATGGACCGCCATTGTCCTTGAACTGTGTTCGATCAATTTCCTGCGGGGATAGAAATTTCAGTTGTCGACCCTCCGGGATGATGATCTCCATTTGATCTCGCGATGTCTCGTCATTAAAAAGATGAATCTTGATTCCCCGGCTGTATATGAAGGTGAGTTGCATATCCCGGGTCGACCAGATGTTACTGCTGCTCGCATAATTTTTTTCGCGTTGGGAGCTTGCTGAGATACCGTGAACGCAATGAAGTGGCATGCCGGCTTGCATACAACTCATCCTGAAATTTCCTGCAGGATTAGCGACCGATAAGCCCTTGTAAGCAGGTCCCTCATAAACAAATGCCGGATAGTGTTCAAGTATTCGCAGGGCTTCGCAAAAAGGGTTATAAAGTGCGGCTGTCATTCTGGCCAGTGTATCCACTCCGTAGTAGTGCCATAGGCGTGCCGAATTGTTGGTGGCATTAAAGCCGCCTGAATCTGAATTGGCATAATCCAGCAATGCAAGGCAGTGTGCCAATGTCAGTTGCGGTGCAATGTACTGTCTCTTTTCTTTTGCATACTGCTTTTCGCTGGCGTTGAGCGTAATGCCGAGCTGATCAAAGGTTTTTTCGTTGATTACTTCGATCAGAGCTACTCTGTCTTCTGGCTTCATGCTCGTCCAGCTCGTTCGAAAATCACGGATCAGTGATTCCCGGTGACTTGGGTGGATGGCAACTTCCAGAGTGACACTTGGAATACTGATGTCGTAGTGATTAAAGAATTGATCCATGGACGACAAGCCCTCGATCAGCTGCCACGCCTGAGCCAGAAGTTTGGCTTGGGGTGAGTTGTCTGGCATCGTGATATCGGAAACAGCCTGGTAAGCGTCCATGGTTTCTTCATAAATGGCGCACCGGTATTGATCGTCAATCGCAGCGATCTGATTTCTTGAATTGGGGGTGATTTTTACATCTCTTAATGCTTTTGAACAATCCATGGTGAGTTGTCCGAGTCGTGGTCTTGCCGTCGTTGTTTTGCACAGCTGACGCGTTTGCCTGGCGATAACATTGGAAAGCATGTCCCCTCCCATCAATGGTTGGATGATTGATTTATTGTTTATCGGACAATCTGTTCAGTCAAATTTATCCGAATGTGCGTTAAGTGACCAACGCGATCATTAGTTCGTTGAATCGAGCGTCACGATATTGAGCGAGAACAAAGTGCTTTTTATCTGAGTACAGAGAGTTCTTTAATCGGTTTTATGCGCGATTAAAGCGTTTTGAGGAAGTTTTCTGGTCGGGGTGATCCAGCAAGACCTTGAATTGATGCAAGTCAGTCTGTCGTGTCAGGGAGACCGACAAGACGACTCTGACACATGATGCTTGAAGATATGTCAACGGCGCTGGCATTTGTTAAGCAGCGAACATCCGTTTAAAGCCACCATAAAAAAACCCCGCAGTTCGCACTGCGGGGTTTTGATGTGCCTAACAGCAAAATTACATCATGCCGTCCATGCCACCCATGCCGCCCATACCACCCATGCCGCCCATACCACCACCACCTGATTTGTCTTCAGGCAGTTCACATACCATGGCATCCGTCGTCAGCATCAGCGACGCGATCGACGCAGCGTTTTGCAGCGCAGAACGTGTGACCTTGGCTGGATCCAGAACACCCATTTCGACCATATCGCCATAGGTGCCGTTGGCAGCGTTGTAACCAAAGTTACCTTTGCCTTCGAGCACTTTGTTAACAACGACCGATGCTTCTTCGCCGGCGTTGCTGACGATCATGCGCAGCGGCTCTTCCATGGCACGCAAAACGATCTTGATGCCTGCTTCCTGATCCGGATTGTCGCCCTTGACCTTGATGTTGGCGCGTGCACGGAGCAGTGCAACACCGCCGCCGGGAACGATACCTTCTTCAACCGCTGCACGGGTGGCGTGCAATGCATCTTCAACGCGGGCTTTCTTTTCTTTCATCTCGACTTCAGTGGCCGCGCCTACCTTGATCACAGCGACACCACCGGAGAGCTTGGCAACGCGCTCCTGCAGTTTCTCGCGGTCGTAGTCGGACGTGGCTTCTTCGATCTGCACACGGATCTGCTTGCAACGCGCCTGGATTGCGTCACCTTTGCCTGCGCCATCGATCACGGTCGTGTTTTCTTTGCCGATTTCGATACGCTTGGCTGAACCGAGTTCGTTCAGTGTGGCTTTTTCCAATGTCATGCCAACTTCTTCCGCGATCACCTGGCCGCCAGTCAGGATTGCGATATCTTCCAGCATCGCCTTGCGACGGTCACCGAAGCCTGGTGCTTTGACTGCACAGGTTTTCAGGATGCCGCGGATGTTGTTTACCACCAGCGTTGCCAGGGCTTCGCCTTCGATATCTTCTGCAATGATCAGCAGCGGACGACCCGCTTTTGCTACCTGTTCCAGTACGGGCAGCAGATCACGGATATTCGAGATCTTCTTGTCGCACAGCAGGATGAACGGGTTTTCGAGCAGGGCAACCTGCTTGTCCGGATTGTTGATGAAGTAGGGTGACAGGTAGCCACGGTCAAACTGCATACCTTCGACGATATCGAGCTCATCGTTGAGCGACTTGCCGTCTTCAACCGTGATCACGCCTTCCTTGCCGACTTTTTCCATCGCTTCAGCGATACGGTCACCGATCGACTGGTCCGAGTTCGCCGAAATTGCGCCAACCTGAGCGATCTCTTTGGTGCCATTACAAGGCTTTGAAATTTTCTTCAGTTCTTCAACGGTTGCAGCGACGGCTTTGTCGATGCCACGCTTCAAGTCCATCGGGTTCATGCCAGCGGCGACATACTTCATGCCTTCGCGAACAATCGCCTGGGCCAGCACGGTGGCGGTGGTGGTGCCGTCACCGGCGTTGTCGGAAGTGCGTGAAGCGACTTCCTTGACCATCTGCGCGCCCATGTTCATGAGCTTGTCTTTGAGTTCGATTTCTTTCGCAACTGAGACACCGTCTTTGGTCACGGTAGGCGAGCCAAAGGAACGCTCGAGCACCACGTTACGGCCTTTCGGGCCCAGTGTGACTTTGACTGCATTGGCCAGGATATTGACACCCTCGACCATCTTGGATCGGGCAAGGTCGCCGAAAACTACGTCTTTTGCTGCCATGTTATTACTCCCTCAGATATTTCAGATTCAAACCCGGGCAGGTGCCGGGTGCGTAAAAATGGTGTGGTCTGGCGTCTTTACTGCACGATGGCCATGATGTCGTCCTCGCGCATGACGAGAACTTCCTTGCCGTCGATTTTCACGGCTTGGCCGGAATATTTGCCAAACAGTACTTTGTCGCCGACTTTCACATCCAGCGGACGGACTTTCCCGTCTTCCAGGATCTTGCCGTTGCCAACCGCAACGACTTTGCCCTGATCCGGTTTCTCGGCAGCGGCTTCCGGCAGAACGATGCCAGACGCGGTTTTGGTTTCCTGTTCGAGACGCTCGACAATGACGCGGTCATGCAAAGGACGAAGACTCATAAATACTCCTTAAAAACAACGGGTTGTGTTGAATATGACCCGAATGCCAGCCACTGGCTGACCATCGGAACCTGCTTTTGAGAAAATCTTGATGGCAGCATTGTTAGCACTCTCCATCAGTGAGTGCTAAGTATAAGGACGGGTAGGCACTTTTTCAAGAACCATTCGCGAAAACTTCTGTCAGATGAGCCCATTAGATTACTTAATTGATAATTTCCGGTCATCATTCGCGTGCCATAAAGACTGAAAGTTCGATGTAATGTCAAATGAAAAACATATCAGCATCAGTGATTACGAAAGCCCCCGTAAAATCCCGACAAACAAACGAGGATGACTTGAATGAGCGCCATTGAGACATTGATCATTCCCCGCACACGCGATCTCGGTGATGGATTCGAAGTTCGTCGCGCCTTGCCCGCCGCCGGTCGACGTATGGTGGGGCCTTTCGTTTTTCTGGATCAGATGGGCCCGAATGTCCTCAAGCCCGGCATTGGCCTGGATGTGCGGCCGCATCCGCACATCGGTCTGGCCACGGTGACTTGGCTCTTCGAGGGTGAAATCCTGCATCGCGACAGTCTGGGTACCGTGCAGGCGATCCGGCCCGGTGAAGTCAACTGGATGACCGCGGGACGGGGCATCGTGCATTCCGAGCGCAGCGATCACCACCAGCGCAGTTCGCTCTCGTCACTGTACGGTCTTCAGTGTTGGGTAGCGCTGCCACGGGCGGATGAGGAATGCGAACCCGACTTCACACACCTGAAAGCAAATGAGTTGCCGGTGGCCGAGAGCGAGGGCGCGCAGCTGATCATGATTGCCGGTAGTTTTCTCAGCTTGCACTCGCCGCTGCCCACGCGCTCGCCGCTGTTTTATGCGCAGCTGCGTTTGTCCGCTGGCGCGCACCAGCGCCTACCTGCAGAGTACGAAGAACAGGCGATCTACATTGTCAGTGGCGATCTCGAAGTGGGTAGCGACGGCAGTTTCGATGCGGGCCAGTTGCTGGTACTGAAACCGCATCATCCTCTGAACGTCACCGCAGGCAGCTCAGGTGCGACCGTCATGCTGCTCGGTGGCGAGACCTTGGACGGTCCGCGACACCTGGTGTGGAATTTTGTCTCCAGTAGTGAAGAGCGCATCGAGGAGGCCAAGCGCGACTGGATAGCACAGCGCTTTGCCTCCGTGCCGGAAGAAACCGAGTGGATTCCGCTGCCGGACAATTTGAAGCCGGCCGATTACTCGTGACGGCTGTTGATGGTGGTCGGCTGCGACGGCTGTGCTTTGAAGTGCTGCCACACCAGATTGGCTGCACACAAATCTTCGATGGCTGTGCCCACGGATTTGAATAGCGTGATTTCCTGCGCATTGCTGCGCCCTGAATGACGGCCACTGGCCAGGTCGGCCAGTTCGGCGAGCACCGATGCACGCGTAATCAGACCCGCTTGCACAGGCTGCACCAAATCGCCCGCCTCGGCTAATGCGCCATCAAAGGTATCGACAAACAAGCGCCTGCCGGCTGGTGGTGGCGCAGCTGATCAGGTCAGCAGCCATTGAGGCTGTTCCAAGATTTTCGGTGACATCGATCGAAATAGATGCCGGCAATCCCAGTGCCTGAATTTTTTCAACAGTCCGTTGTGCCTTCTGCAGATCGCGTCCCCATACCGTGACGCGGCGCATTTTGCGCACCGCGCAGTGGGCCACGGCCATATAGGGCGCCAGTTGTCCGGTACCGACAATCAGCAGGTGCTCACTATCGGGTCGTGACAAGTACGTCGAGGCGAGCGCGGATGCTGCCGCTGTGCGGCGCAGCGTGAGCGCCTCGCCATCCATCAGCGCCAGCGGCGTGCCGGTCGCCGTGTCGAGCAAAATGAACAGTGCCTGTACGGTGGGCAGTTGACGCGCCTGATTCTCGGGCACCACCGTCACCAGCTTCACGCCCAGATGCGCATTGGCCTGCCACACTGGCATCAGCAGCAGGGTCGATGATCCGGTATCTGACAGGGGATGCACATGCCGGCGCGGTGCCTGCGCGGTATCTTGAAACGCCTCGCGCAGGGCGGCTATCAGCGTGGTGCAGGGCAGCGCCTGTTGAATTTGTTCGCTGCTGAAAAAAGGAATCATGGCGGCGGCAGTGTGGAGGTCGATGCGCGAGACTACGCAATCATCGCCGCGACGTCAAACGCTGGCGATTTGCAGTCAGGCACGTGGGATAATCAGCAGCAGTTCATCTCATTATTACAAGAACTCACCCGACACCATGTCAAAAACTCCGAGACGTTTTTTCACTTGCCCCTGCTCAGCTGGCCGTTGATGCTGATTGTGGGCTTTCCCGCGCACGCAACCAATGAAGCCAAAGCCAACAGCACCCTGCCACCTGTTTTTGCGCAGGCGCTGAAAAAAGCCGGGGTACCGGAAAACGCGGTCGCCGTTGACATACGCCGCGTGCTCAGTGGCGAGACCCTGGTCGCGCATAACAATCAGGTGATCTTCCGTCCCGCCTCCATCATGAAGCTGGTAACGACGCAAGCAGCGCTGGAATTGCTGGGTCCGAATTATCGCTGGATCACGCGTGTACATATCGACGGTGTGCAGCGGGGTGATGTGCTCCAGGGTGATCTGATTATCGAGGGCAGTGGTGATCCGCGTTTTGCCTATGAAGACTTGTGGCGACTCCTGCGCCAAGTGCGCGCGACTGGCCTACGCGAAATTCGCGGTGCCTTGGTGATCGATCGCAGTCTCTTTCAGAAACTGCCGGACGATACGCCGCCCTTTGATGGCCAGGCCAATCGCGCTTACAACGCTTTGCCGGATGCCATGCTGCTGGATGCCAAGGCCTTGCAAGTCAAGCTGACGCCCGAGGCAGGCAACACGCGTGCGCTGTATTCCATCGAGCCGCCGATGGCAGATTTTTTGGTCGAGCCGCCAGCGCTCGGTCAGGGTGAATGCGGTGATTTACGCACGATGCTCAAGCCCGAACTGAATGGTAAGACTCTGCGTTTTGGTGGGAGCTATCCAGTCTCTTGCGGACAGAAAGTGTTGTCACTGCACCTGCACACACTCAATCACGTGCAGTATTTCGATGCGGTGTTCAGACTGCTATGGAGTGAAATCGGTGGCACCATCACTGGACCCACACGCGAAGCGCGTGTGCCCGCGAGCGCAAAAGAAATTCTGCAGTGGTCATCCGTCACCCTCGGTCAGTCCATTCGCGACATCAACAAGTACAGTAACAATGTCATGGCGCGCAATTTATTGTTGTCAGTCGTGGCCGAGCGCGGCAACGCGTCTGCTACCGCAACGGCGGCAAGTGCAAAGGTAATGGGATGGTTGTCTTCCAGCGGCATCGATACCACGGGCATGGTGCTTGACAATGGTTCAGGACTTTCAAAAGAAGAGCGCATTTCCGCGCTGACGCTGGCACGTTTGCTGCAGCGTGCATGGCAGACGTCAACCATGCCGGAGTTCATGGCCTCGCTGCCACTGGCCGGCGTGGATGGCACCATGAGTCGGCGACTGTCTGATCGTACGGTCAAGGCCAATGCGCACATGAAGACCGGCAGTCTGGGTGATGTGATGAGTATTGCCGGTTATGTGACGACCAAATCAGGCAAGCGCGTAGTCGTGGTCTGCATGGTGAATCATGCGAATGCGGGTGCCATGCGCCCGGGTTTTGATCAGTTGCTGCAGTGGGTCTACGACAATAGCGATTAATGCGGCAGACAATTTTGTTGCTGAGTCCGGCGAAGATCACTGCGCACTGCCAGATGGGAAATGGATCCCGGCCTGCGCCGGGACAAAAATCCAGCCAAGCAAGACGACTTAAATGCTCGCAAAAATCTTGCGAAATCAGTCAGAAAAACTGCTCATCAGTATTCAGTGGTGCATGACTTCACATGTTCCGGACAGTAGTGAGCTTTCGCTGGGGTGACGATTTTTGGGCTGATGGTTCTAAATTCCGTCACCCCAGCGAAAGCTGGGGTCCATGATCAATCCGTCGAAAATCCAGCCAAGCAAGAAGACTTAAATGCACGCAAAAATCCTGTGCAATCCAGTCAGAAAAACTGCTCATCAGTGTTCAGTGGTGCATGGCTTCAAATGTTCCGGACAGTAGTGGGCGAAAGCCGGGATCCAGTGTCTTTCTTTATACCTTTGTACATCAGCTGATTCTAAAAATGAAAAACAAAACGCGACTTGAGACCACACTGCGTGCGTCATCAGTCTTGCTGTACCGGCCGAGGCTTGAATAGCACCGTCGACATCGCCCCCAGTATCAGCAGCATGGCGACATAGTCTTGCCAGTGCGGTACTTCACCCAGTATCCACGCACCCGAAAAAGTCCCCAGCACCGGAATGAACATCACCGACAAACTCGAGGCGACCGGTGGCAGTATGCGCGCCAGTCTGAACCACACCACATGCGCGAATCCGAAAATGATCGCCGAGTTGTAAACGATGGCACCCCATTCGACCAAATTAGGCATGCGCATGGCGGGGTATTCGAAAATCAGCGCCAGTATCGCCATGATGGTCGTTGTGAGTGACAGCATCCAGAAGGTGAGCGAGATCGTCGGCATATCCAGCTGAGTACGCTTCATGAGCACGGTACCGAAGCCCCATCCCGCTGCGGCGATCAGTGCCAGCACCGTACCCACTGGCTGGCCCGATAGTCGCGAAAACTCACTCGAGAGCAGGAGCAGGGCACCACTCATTGCCAGCGCAATACCGACCAGTGCGGACCGGCTGATGCGGTCACCGAAAAAAATCAAACCGGAGAGCACGGCCCAGGCTGGCATGGTGTAGCCCAAGATGGCTGCGCGACCTGAGGACAATAACTTCACGCCAATGATGATCAGTGAATGCCAGATCAGCATATTGGGAATGGCCAGACGAATCACCGTCATCCTGGCACCTGCGGGTATTGCCAGTGATGCACCCTGCGCGCGTGCCGCCAGCCAGATCACCGCCAGCCCACCCACCATGCTGATCGTACGGAAGGTCAGCGGCGGGAATTCGCGCACACCGATTTTCATCACAGGCCAGTTCAGACCCCAGAACAGGGTCAGTAGTGCCAGCAGCACCAGATCTTTGCGGGAGAGTTGCGTCATGGGGCGAGACAATAGCATGACAGGCTACAATCGCGTCTCCATCCACCACAGCTGCCAACTCGCGTGAAATTCACTGACAAACTCGCTGCCGCCATCCGAACCAATGATTCTCTGCTCTGCGTCGGCCTTGATCCGGATATCCAGCGTTTTCCTGATGCGCTGCAGGGAAAGAGCGATGCTATCTTTACTTTCTGCAAGACGATCATCGATGCCACGGCTGCAACTGCCTGTGCCTTCAAGCCGCAGATTGCGTATTTCGCGGCGTTGGCGGCAGAAGATCAGCTGCAGGCGATTTGCGATTATCTGAAAGCAAATTACCCGCAGATTCCGATCGTGCTTGATGCCAAGCGCGGTGACATCGGCGCGACCGCCGAGCAATATGCGCGCGAAGCCTTCGAGCGCTACCGTGCCGATGCGGTGACCGTCAACCCGTATATGGGTTTTGACTCGGTAGAGCCTTATCTGGAATGGCAGGATCGCGGTGTGATCGTTTTATGTCGCACCTCCAATCCCGGCGGCTCCGATTTGCAGTTTCTGAACGTCGATGGACAACCGCTGTATCAGCATGTTGCGCG
Organism: Oxalobacteraceae bacterium; assembly: GCA_021298975.1. Taxonomy (GTDB): domain Bacteria; phylum Pseudomonadota; class Gammaproteobacteria; order Burkholderiales; family Burkholderiaceae_D; genus Pernthalerella. The sequence goes on along the minus strand of JAJTGC010000018.1, from coordinate 10,416 downwards.
CCAGGTGGCGTCCAAGTGGAACCGGTACGGGCAGTGCGGTTTGGTGGTCGGCGCCACTTTCCCGCAGGAACTCGCACAGGTACGCGCCATCGTCGGTGACATGCCGCTGCTGGTACCGGGTATCGGAGCGCAAGGCGGCGATATCAAGGCCACCGTAGAGGCCGGGCAAACCGCCGACGGTGCTGGAATGATGATCAATTCCTCTCGCGCGATTCTTTATGCAAAGCCAGAGGGCGATGAAGATTTTTCGATGGCCGCAGCGCGCGTTGCGCACGAAACACGGGATGCGGTGAATCAGTTTCGTTGCGCACGTTGATTTTTCTATCGCGACAAGGAAGCGCTGATTAAAAAAATCAGAAAATTTTTCAGCCCAATCAATCGTGATCATTCTCGATTACGAGAATTCCCTGATTTTTCTTTGACCTGCGCCGCACAGCGACGCTGGCGCACCACAAAACATGGACGTATTCAGCGTCTCCCCAACCGCAGTTGCCGGCCGTGGTCATGGCGCCGATCATCATGCGCGGCATTCGGTAGCGGTTGTTATTTTTTTGATGCGACCGTTGGAACAAAAATGGAGGCTCGGACACCAAACAGGCAAACTTTCAGCCGATAAAGGAGTCCTGTATGTCGAGAGCCACTTCCAGCGCACGGTCCGACGCACCAGCCAAGGTGTTGATGAGGCCGCACATTAGATATTATGACGACCATGTCACCATCCGCGTGCCCACTGGGCAATGGAATGAATCGCTACAACAACTGGCGGCATCCGCGAACGTAGCGTCTGACCCAACAGCAGTAGCCGAACTGATTGCAAGCGAACGTTCTCAACCGGCGACCAACCAGGGCACCGCCACAGCAGCGCACCCAGCGTGGCAATCGGACCCCCGCGATGCAATTCCTCTGACCTACTGTAACAATACCCGTCGCATCATTGCGCTGATCGGATTCCTTGTCAGTTCCACAACGATACTTGGAGTCCAGCTGGCAGCCCTTGCCGATCTTGTGCCTGGCTTTCAGGCGCTTCCCATTTCCGCTAGAACCGATAGTTACGATGAAGCGAAATTTAGAGAAAATAATTTGTTTTTAATGGGCTTTTTTGGCAGCTTTTTTATTTGTATGGGCGGTGCGTCTTTGTGTCTGATGATCAACCTAGCTAACGATAGATAATCAAGATGGACGGCAGCAAATCCGTCATGTGAGCTCACGCTTCGGAGACGGCTATGCCCTTTAAGGTCGAGGAATCAAATAACCATTGATTGGTGTTCTATTGCGTTCGATCGGGTTCTGGGGTGCCGTACATTTTTTTGATCAAATATAAAGGACTAATCAACATGAACCAAACGCGCAACATGGACGGTAACCCATTAGTCCAGCGGCACGACCATCCACCACGTGAAGATAAAAATTCCGAGGCTGTGGAAGACGATATCTTGGCCAGCGACCAATGGGTAAGCACGCCCTCCGACGACGCAGACAGCTTTATCAATGGCGATGCCCCAAGCGATTCCGAGAACGATGCCGGTAATAATGACAGGAACTCAAAAAAAACCATCGCTCAGCATGGAGTCAGCAAGATGATTCAAGGGTCAATGAGCGCGTCGATGGACGCAAGTCACGATACCAGTAAATATGCCCAAAGCAATGCCGATAATGATGCCGATAACGCCGACAGGAACTCAAAAAATAGCATCCCGATGCAAAATTTTCTGCACACGCTACATCAAATACCGCTGCCAATAACGACCCCAGTGGAACAAAATGGCGTTGCGCCCGGTGCCTACGATTGTCTCCAGCTCGGCCGCTTGATACGCGGCAACTGGAAAATCGTTGCGCCGGCGCTTACTGCAGCCTCCGGCGTTGCGGCGGTTGCCTTACTCACCATCGGCGCACGCGGCAGCGTGGCCGGTACGCAGCTCAGCCTGGGCGCGCGCTGGGCAACGTGGATCGCCGGCTATCTGTCGACGCAAGCGACCATTATCATCGGCACCACCTGCATACCGAGTTTGCAATGTCGTTGAACACCATGTCCACTACCTACATTCACCCGCCACGCGATCCGGAGGTGGCCGCCATTGTCGAGCAGTTGTCGGAACGGCTCGCTGCTATGCCGGACGAACTCGACTGGTTGCTGTCTCTCGCGGCGTCAGGCCGCACGCTCGCCGAAGTGCGAGGGATATCTCTGGATGAACTCGATGCCTTGTACGGTGTGGGCTATGAGCTGTGCAACGAAGGCAGCTTTCACCACGCATTGCCCATCGCGCTGCAACTGGTATTGCATGCACCACGTGAGCCACGCTACAGCTTCATGGCGGGCTCGTGCCTGCAACGCCAAAACCAGCCGGAACACGCGGCGCTGCTGTTTGCCCAGACCCTGTTACTGCAGCCGGAGGATGCCGCTGCCGCCTATCGACTGGGAGAATGCTTGCTGGCGGTGGATCGTAACGACGAAGCACGTAACGTGCTGCTTGAAGCGGTGGAACTGTGCCGCGGAAACGAGCGTTATCGACGAATTTATGAACTTGCATCGCAACGGCTGGCCGCCCTCAGTCGCTGAGCGGCACGTTACACTTTTCCGGCCCAGGATGAGGTTTGAAAAACTGACGGTCTCAACATCGTCATGCCGGTGCAAGCTCCCCAGTGGGTACACGTTTGGCATGTGTATCGTAAATCACGAAGCCTCAAGTTGTAGCCCGCTAGGCTTCAAAAAATCCCAGCATCTCCTCCAGCAAAACTTCCGGCACCTGATCCGGAATGAAGTGACCCGATTGCAGCGGACGTCCGGTCACTGTCGTGCTGGTCTTCGCCTGCCAGTCTTCGATGGGTGAGAACAATCGACCGACCACGCCATTCGCACCCCACACCACATGTACCGGGCAGCTGATCTTGTTGTGTTCATGATCCTGATCGTGCACCAGATCGATGGTCGATGCAGCGCGATAGTCCTCGCAGCCGGCGTGAATCATCTCGGCATCGCAGAAGCACCGACGATATTCCTCCAGCGCTTCAGGCGCAAAGAAATCGGTACCGCCCGACCCCCAGCCGCCCAGCGAGTAATCAATGAAGAAACGCGCATTACCGCCGATGAGGGTTTCTGGCAGTGGTGAAGGCTGCGCGAGAAAGAACCAGTGATAGTAGGCGTCTGCGAAGGACTTGTCAGTTTTCTCGAACATCGTGCGCGTCGGCGAGATATCGATCAGCATCAGCTGGCTGACTTGCGCTGCATGGTCCAGCGCCAACCGGTGTGCCACGCGACCGCCACGATCATGGCCGCAAACTGCATAGCGTTCATGTCCCAGACTTTGCATCAGCTCGGCCATGTCTTGTGCCATCGCGCGCTTGGAATAATTCCCATGATCAGCATCGCCTTTCGGTTTTGACGAATCGCCATAGCCGCGCAAATCCGGCATCACCAGCGTGAATTTTTCGGCGAGTGCGTCCGCAACCTTGTGCCATATCACGTGCGTTTGCGGGTAGCCGTGCAGCAGCAAGAGGGGTGGACCTTTGCCGCCGTGTCGAAAGTTAATGCGTACGCCATTGACGTCGCGTTGCCCGCGGGTGAAATTATTCAGCATTTATAAACGCTCCATGAAAGCCAACAATCCTTGTAACGCATGTTCTGCAGTCTGCGCCCGTACCGCCGCACGGTCACCCGAAAACACCACGCGCTCAGTATGCACGATGTCGCCATGTGCCCAGCCAAAGCAGACCGTACCCACCGGTTTGCCCGGCACCGCTCCGCCGGGTCCGGCAATGCCTGTGGTGGACAAGCTGATCTGCGCATCGGTGTGGGCCAGCGCGCCAAGCACCATCGCCGCAGCAACCTCCTCGCTGACCGCACCGTGTTGTGCAATCAAGGCCTCGGCTACCTCGAGAAACCGGGTTTTCGATGTATTCGAATAAGTGACAAAGCCGCAGTCGAACCAATCGGACGAGCCGGCGACATCGGTAATCGCTTGAGAAATACCGCCGCCTGTGATGGACTCGCACGTGGCCAGTCGCCAGCCGCGTTGTTGCAGGGCGTGTCCCACTTGGGTGGCGAGATCGGTCAGGTAAGGCATTCAGGTCTCCTGAGGTGCAAAATGAAGCGTCTTTTATTGGGAAACAGATAAAGTTGACAATAAAAATATCCATCCATGCAAAGCATTCAAGTTACATCGTCCGCCACAAAGCCAGCACCAACAGTGTAAAAAACGCAGCAATCAAATCATCCCCCATCACCCCAAAACCATTTTTGAAGCGTCGCTCGAATTGGCGTATCGGCGGTGGCTTGATCATGTCGAATGCGCGGAAGATCAAAAAGGCAACCAACTGCGTCTTGAAGCTGGCGGGCATGACGAACAGCATCACGAGCCAGATCGAAATAATTTCATCCCAGACGATAGCGCCATGATCCGGCACACCCAGTGCTTGTCCGGTTTTGTCGCACAGCCAGATACCCACAACAAAGCCGGCCACGATGATGGCAGTCCACACGACAGGTGTAAAAATTTCCGGCCAGCGTAAGGTCAGCACATAAAAACTCAGCCAGCCAAACAGCGTGCCCATCGTTCCCGGCATGATCGGTGAGAGGCCGCTTCCGAAGCCCAACGAAATCCAGTGCACCGGATGCGACAGCATGAAGGCCACGCTCGGGCGACGGATCGGCGGCCGATGGGCCGTGGTTGCTGGTTCAGACGCAGCATCCGGCAGCGGGGCAGGGGTGTCAGATGAATAATGTGAATTAGGCAGCATCAGATGTTTTAGCCGAAATGATCAAACGAGTGTGACGTGAACGGGAGTGACTTGCCTGCGGCATCGACGATCTGAATACCAGCGCCCGTTTTAAGGCTGCCAATGCGGCTGACCGATGTGCTGGTTGATGCTGCAGCCGACAATACCGCATCGCGCTGCTCGGGCGGGGAGGTAAAACACAATTCGTAATCATCGCCGCCGTTGAGCATGTAGTCGATCCGCGAATCTGCGGGTTGTTGGGCGAGTGCCGGTCCGGCAGGTAATGATGTCGCGTGAATCTCTGCGCCCAGTTGGGAGCGTGCGAGTAGGTGCCCAAGGTCGCCTAGCAATCCGTCCGACACATCGATTGCCGCGTGCGCGATACCGCGCAACGCCATTCCCAGCGCGCAGCGTGGTATGGGTCGGTGCAGTCGCTCTTCTGCCAAAGCCATCAAGTGATCAGGCAGCATGCTTTTACCCTGCAAGACCTCCAGCGCCAGTCGCGCGTCGCCCAGCGTGCCAGAGACCCAGAGGTCGTCACCCGCTCTCGCGCCGTCGCGCCTCAAGGCTTCGTCTTCAGGAACACTGCCCATGACGGTGATGCAGAGATTGAGCGGCCCGCGTGTGGTGTCGCCACCGATCAGTCGTATGCCCTCGGCATCAGCCAGCGCGAACAAGCCTTGGGCAAAACCTGCGAGCCAGCTTGCATCAGCCGAGGGCAGCGCCAGGGCGAGGGTGAAGGCCATCGGTTTTGCACCCATGGCGGCGAGATCGGACAAGTTCACCGCTAGCGCCTTGTGCCCCAGCTTTTCCGGGTCTGCATCGGCAAAAAAATGCCGGCCTTCAACCAGCATGTCGGTCGACACCGCCAGCGTCTGGCCGGGCGGCGGCAGGAGCAATGCGCAATCATCACCCACACCCAGCTTCACCACGCCATCAGGGGCTTGTGGGCGGTCGAAATAGCGGGCGATAAGTTCGAATTCAGACAACATAGCGGCGATTGTACCCAAGTACCCTGGTGATTGACCTTGACAATCTTGATGCGAAGATAGTTCGTCTATCGTTCATTTAGGCCGTAAACCATCGGTCTGATAAAATCACAGGCCGATTTACAGCGTGCAACCACGCTGCAAAGGACTCAAGAAAGCTGCCTCGCATGGATTCAGACAAAACACAAAAAGAGATTCGCCAGCAATTCCGTCAGGCGGCGCTCGAGTACCACGAATTCCCCACCCCTGGAAAGATCAGCGTTACCCCCACCAAGCAATTGACCAACCAGCGCGATCTGGCGCTGGCTTATTCCCCGGGTGTGGCTGCGGCCTGCGAGGAAATCGCTGCTGATCCCGCCAACGCATTCCGCTATACCGCACGCGGTAATCTGGTCGCTGTCATTACCAACGGTACCGCTGTGCTGGGTTTGGGTAATATCGGCCCGCTGGCTGCCAAGCCGGTGATGGAAGGCAAGGGCGTGCTGTTCAAAAAATTCGCTGGCATTGATGTATTTGATATTGAAATCAACGAAACCGATCCCGACAAGCTCTGCGACATCATCGCGGCGCTGGAGCCGACCTTTGGTGGTGTGAACCTCGAAGACATCAAGGCGCCCGAGTGTTTCTATATCGAGCGAAAACTGCGCGACCGGATGAAAATCCCGGTCTTTCATGATGATCAGCATGGCACCGCCATCATCGTTGGCGCGGCCATCATGAATGGCCTCAAGGTCGTTCAAAAAGACCTGAAACAATGCAAGCTCGTGGTCTCGGGTGCGGGCGCAGCAGCCCTGGCTTGCCTGGATCTGATCGTTGATCTGGGCTTCCCGATTGAAAATATTTTCGTCACCGATCTCGCCGGCGTGGTCTACAAAGGCCGCAAGGAACTGATGGATCCGGACAAGGAGCGTTTTGCGCAAGAGACGACTGCGCGTACGCTGGCCGAGGTCATTCCCGGCGCCGATATTTTCCTGGGGCTGTCCGCAGGCGGCGTGCTCAAGCAGGACATGGTGCGCGCGATGGCTGCCCGTCCGCTGGTGATGGCGCTGGCCAATCCCACGCCGGAAATTCTGCCTGAGGAAGTTCGCGAAGTGCGTGATGACGCAGTCATCGCCACCGGCCGCTCGGACTATCCGAATCAGGTCAACAATGTGCTGTGTTTCCCCTATATTTTCCGTGGTGCGCTGGATTGTGGTGCCACCACCATCACGCGTGAAATGGAAATCGCTGCGGTGCATGCGATCGCCGAGCTGGCGCAGGCTGAACAGTCTGATGTGGTGGCCACCACCTACGGCGTCACCAACCTCGCGTTTGGTCCGGATTACCTGATACCCAAGCCTTTCGACCCACGTCTCATGCTCAAGATTGCGCCGGCGGTGGCGCGAGCAGCAGAAGCGTCAGGTGTCGCGCTGCGGCCGGTCAAAGACATGGCGGCCTACGCGGATCGTCTGCAGCAGTTTGTGTATCACAGCGGCAGTTTCATGAAGCCGGTATTTGCGATCGCGAAGAAAGTACCGGCAGCGAAGAAGCGTATCGTCTTTGCCGAAGGTGAAGAAGAGCGCGTGCTGCGCGCCGTGCAGGTGGTGCTGGATGAAGGTCTGGCCAAGCCCACGCTGATCGGTCGACCTGCGGTTCTTTTGCAGCGCATAGAACGCTACGGGCTGCGGCTGCGTCCTGACATTGACTTCGACATCATCAATCCAGAAAAAGATGAACGTTATCGCGCCTATTGGGAGACCTATCTGGCCATGACGAGCCGCAAGGGCGTCACTGAACAGTGGGCTCGGTTGGAGATGCGCCGTCGTCATACGCTGATTGGTGCCATGGCAATTCACAAAGGGGATGCCGATGGCATGATCTGCGGCACCTTCGGCAGTACCGATCTGCATTTGCACTATATCGATCAGGTGCTGGGCAAGCGCGCGGGTGCCAACACCTATGCCGCGATGAACGCATTGATTCTGCCGGATCGGCAACTGGTGCTGGTCGACACCCATGTCAATGAAAACCCGACGGCGGAGCAACTGGCCGAGATCACCATCATGGCGGCGGAAGAAATGCGCCGTTTTGGTTTGCATCCGCGTGTTGCGCTGCTATCGCATTCCAACTTCGGCAGTAGCGACAGCGAATCAGCCAAAAAAATGCGCGCTGCGCTGGCGCTGCTCAGAGCGCGCGCACCGGATCTCGAGGTGGATGGTGAAATGCACGGTGATACCGCACTGGATGCGCACACCTTGCGTTCAATGATGCCTGACACGCCCCTCAAGGGCGATGCGAACCTGCTGGTGATGCCCAACATTGATTCGGCCAACATTGCCTACAATCTGCTCAAGGTTGCCGCGGGCAATGGCGTAGCGATTGGCCCCATCCTTCTCGGATGCGCACGGGCGGTCCATGTGCTCACGCCCTCGGCCACGGTACGCCGTATCGTCAATATGACCGCGCTGGTCGTGGTGGATGCCGCGTCACAGCGCTGAAGTCGCTTTTCAAGACCTTTCTTTACGGACAGGCGGCTGATTTACAATACGCACCGGCGACGGATTCGCCAAAGCTGTGATGTAGTTTCAGGATCCGTCATCGCGCCGCAGGCGTCGCTGCCCCGACAAGGATCGCCCATTGACCCAAACACCGCTTGTAGTCGATCTCGACGGTACCCTCATTCTTACCGATACCCTGCATGAATCCGCGGTCAGGGCTTTGCGTGCGCGTCCACTATCGATGCTACAAATCCCTGTCTGGCTGGCCCGGGGCAAGGCTGCACTGAAGCAGCGCCTCGCGGCCCTCACGGATTTCGATGCGGCCTCGCTGCCTTACAACGAGCCCTTGCTTGATTGGCTTCGTGCCGAGCATGCGCGTGGTCGCAAACTCATCCTGTGTACGGCCGCCGATACGTCCATGGCGCACGCCGTGGCTGAACACACCGGTATTTTTGACGAAATCATGGCCAGCGATGGTCACCACAATCTGAGCGCCGAAAACAAAGGTGTTGCACTGGAAGCGCGGTTTGGTCGCGGTGGTTTTGATTACGCGGGCAATTCCTCGGCGGATCTGCCTGTCTGGCGGCGCGCGCGGCATGCGATTGTCGTGAACGCCTCGGCGTCGGTGGAGCAGAAGGCGCGCGCTGTCGCCGAGGTTGAGCATGTGTTTGCCGTCGATAGCGTCGGCCTTGCCGACATCGGCCGGGTATTGCGCCTGCATCAGTGGACAAAAAATCTGCTGCTCTTCATTACACCCATGGCCGCGCATATTGTGCCCGATGTGGATATGGCCAGCGCATTGATACTGGCCTTTCTGGCCTTTTGTTTTTGCGCCTCGGCCGTCTATGTCGCCAATGATCTGTTCGATCTCGATAGTGACCGCCTTCATCCCAGAAAAAAATTCCGTCCCTTTGCTTCGGGTCGTGCAAGTGTGCGTCTGGGGGTTGTGCTGATTCCGGTACTGCTCTTGCTGGCGGTCTTGCTGGCGCTTCAGGCGGGCCCGCATTTTACTGCGTGGCTGGCGTTTTATTTCGTGCTGACTTGTGCCTATTCGTGGGGACTCAAGCGTCTGATCATTGCAGACTGCCTCGTGTTGGCGATGCTGTACTCGGTGCGCATCATTGCCGGCGCTGCAGCGGCAGGTATTCCGATGTCGTTCTGGTTGCTCGCGTTTTCGGTTTTTCTGTTTCTATCGCTGGCTTTCGTCAAGCGCTATGCCGAGCTGATCGTGCAGGCACAGATGGGGCGCGAGAAAGCCCATGGACGCGGCTATCTGACGACCGATGCGCCGCTGGTGCAAAGCCTCGGTTTATCGGCGGGCTATGCAGCCGTGCTGGTGCTGGCGTTTTATCTCAACAGCGATATGGTGGTGAAGCTGTATCGCTCACCGGAATTCATGTGGGCATCGGTACCGGTCATGCTTTTCTGGATCAGCTGGGTGTGGATGAAAGCGCATCGCGGGCAAATGCATGATGATCCGCTGCTTTTTGCGCTCCGGGACAAGGCCAGTCTGATCGCCGGTGTCGCTTTTGCAGCCGTGCTGGCCATCGGTTCACGAGGCTGGCAGTGGTGAAGGTACATTCCTGGGGACGCCTGGGAGATGTTGATCATCAGATGATGCCGCTGTCCGACCGTCATCGGGTTGCATCGCAATTGCAGGGCAATGCGACTGGCCTGCCTTTTGGCATGGGTCGCAGCTATGGCGATGTCTGTCTCAATCCCGGCGGCGTGTTGTGGAATACCACGATGCTCGACCGGTTCATCCGATTTGACGAAACGAGCGGTCGTCTGCAATGTGAAGCCGGTCTTTTGCTGCGTGATGTGCAGCGGCTGATCGTGCCACGCGGCTGGATGCTCCCGGTCGTGCCCGGCACACAGCTCGCGACTCTGGGCGGCGCGGTCGCCAATGATGTGCATGGCAAGAATCATCATGTCGCTGGCAGCTTCGGTGATCATGTCATCGAGATCGTGCTGATGCGTACCGATGGCAGCCGCAGCGTGCTCCATCCGGGTGATGCGCGCTTCGCAGCGACCATCGGTGGACTGGGTCTGACCGGCGTGATCACCGAGCTCACACTGCAGCTCAAACGCATACCGGGTCCCTGGCTGCAGGTGGAGACACAGCCTTACCAAAATCTGACCACATTTTTTGATCTGGCCGATGCTGCCGAAGCCGACTGGGAACACACCGTGTCATGGATCGATTGTGTTGCAGGCAGCGGGCGGGGCATTTTCAT
>JAJTGC010000076.1 GCA_021298975.1 Oxalobacteraceae bacterium | reverse complement strand
CAGAATACTGCCCCCACGCGCAGCAGTGCGGGTAATGACATCTGCCAGTGCATCCGCACTGTTCTGGCCGGGATGCGCGCGGTCACCATAGGTTGATTCAATGACCAAGGTATCACCGTGTTCAATCGGCACCGGTGCACGCATCACCACATCATCGGGTCGACCCAGATCGCCAGAAAACAGAAGGCTACCCTTTGCCGTACGAAATTCTGCCGAGCTCGCACCCAGAATATGGCCTGCGAGGCGCAAGCGCAGCTTCATGCTTCCCAGGTTGATTGGCTTGTCAAAGGGCAGCGGCTTGAAAAACGTCAGCGCATGCTGCGCGTCTGCCTCGGTGTACAAGGGCAAAGCCGGATGATGCCGGGACGACTGACGCTTGTTCGCAAAATTGGCATCACCTTCCTGAATATGCCCACTGTCGGGCAAGAGCAACTTGCACAAGTCGATGGTCGGTGGTGTGGCATAGATCGGACCGCGGAACCCATGGCGAATCAGGAGTGGAATCGCTCCCGAGTGGTCCAGATGGGCATGGGTGAGTACCACGGCATCCAGCGATGCCGGATCAAAATGAAAGGGCTGCCAGTTCAGCAGCCGCAGATTTTTATAGCCCTGAAACAGCCCACAATCCACCAGGATGCGCTGGCCCTCATGCTCGATCAGATACTTCGACCCGGTAACAGTACTGGCCGCACCCAGAAAGGAGAGTCTCATTGTCTGCCGGTCACAGATGCAGGTAGGCCATACTGCCGAGTACCAGACCTGTACCGACCAGCCCGATCGTCGCGGCATGTGACCCGTGTCCATGAAAGCCTGCACCTGACATGATTTCCTCCCCGATTTTCAAAACGGATATTGTAATTGGTCAACAAAACCTCACCTGAAACCGCGATTTCTGACCGTCTCGGCCACAATGTATCTGTCATCGACCGCTGCTCTGGCAAAAATCCGATCCTGTCTCAGCGGCATCATTGACGCGGTGTGCATCTGGCAGGGGATGCAACAAGTCGCCGACAACCCAAACAAAGTGACAGACCTTCAAACGCAGACATCTTATTGCCTACAAGCAGCATTGCCTCTCATGCCCCCCCCTCTCCCCCGTGGCCTTGATGCCGACCTCGCACGCAAACGCCTGGATGAAGAAGGTCCGAATGAACTGGGCCTCTCGCAGCGCCGCACGCTGCGCGACATCCTGCTCGACGTCCTGCGTGAACCGATGTTTTTGCTGTTGCTGGGGGCAGGCGCCATTTACTTTGCGATGGGTGACAGCCACGAGGCACTGATACTGCTGGCGTTTGTGTTCATCATCATGGGGATGACGGCATTTCAGGAGCGACGTAGCGACAATGCGCTGGCCGCGCTGCGCGATCTGTCGAGTCCGCGTGCACTGGTCATCCGCAGTGGCGAAGCACGACGTATCGCCGGACGCGACGTGGTGCGCGACGATGTGCTGATACTGGCTGAGGGCGACCGCATTCCTGCCGACGGGCTGCTGCTTGACGCCCATGAACTCGCCACCAACGAATCCATGCTTACCGGCGAATCCGAATCGGTAATGAAAAATTCCAGCGACAAGGTGTATGCCGGCACACTGGTAATCGCCGGTCAAGGTGTTGTGCAAGTGACTGCCACTGCACATCACACCGAAATGGGTCGCATCGGCAAATCACTGGAAAGCATTGCGATCACACCGTCACCGCTGCGCGAAGAAATGAACCGGCTCACCCGCCGGCTGGCCACGTTGGGTATCGCACTGTCCTGCGGACTGGTACTGCTGTTCTGGCTGATGCGCGGCGGCTGGCTGGACGCGCTGCTGGCCGGCATTGCGCTGGCCATGTCCCTTCTGCCGCAGGAGTTCGCAGTCATCATGATTATTTTCATGGCGATGGCGGCACGCCGACTGGCGGCGCAAAAGGTATTGACGCGCCGTTTGAATTCGATTGAAACACTGGGTGAGACTTCAGTTTTATGTGTCGATAAAACTGGCACCCTGACTGAAAATCGCATGCGCGTCGCGGCACTCTGTACGGACAACCGAGCCATTGATGTCGGCCAGGCCTTGCCAACAGCGCTACGCATACCACTGCCGGATACGCATCTTGAATTGCTCGAGTACGCCGTACTCGCCAGCGAAATCGCACCCCATGATCCGATGGAACAGGCGTTTCACCACATGGCAGGCGCGCATCTGTCCGATACGAACCGCCTGCATCCGGATTGGCATCTCGCGCGCGAGTATGAACTCTCGCCCCAGCTGCTCGCCATGACACATTTATGGCAGTCAGGTTATGGACTCCACGATATCGTCGCCGCCAAAGGCGCGCCGGAAGCCGTGGCAGAACTGTGCGCACTCTCGGACGTTTTGCGCGATGAGATCGCAGCACAAGCTGCGGCAATGGCCGACCGGGGGCTGCGCGTGCTGGGGGTAGCAAAAGCCCTGCATCTTTGCGAACATCCCTGGCCAGAACAACAGCAGGCCTTTGATTTCGAGTGGCTGGGACTGATTGCACTGGCCGATCCGCTGCGTGATGAAGTACCCAACGCTGTCGCGCAATGTCTGCGTGCCGGCATACGCGTGGTGATGATTACGGGCGACCATCCGCGCACGGCACAAGCCATCGCCCGGCAGGCGGGCATTCAGAGTAAAGGCATCATCACCGGCAGCGAGATCCTCACCATGTGCCCGGATGAATTCGCCGATCGTGCAGCGACAATCAATGTCTTTGCCCGCATCCGCCCCGAACAAAAACTTGCGCTGGTCGAAGCGCTGAAAGCGCAAGGTCATGTGGTCGCAATGACGGGGGATGGTGTGAATGATGCGCCGGCACTCAAGGCTGCCCATATCGGTATCGCGATGGGACAACGCGGTACCGATGTGGCACGCGAGGCCGCCTCGCTGGTGCTGCTGAAAGATGATTTTGATTCCATCGTGCAGGCGATTCGCATGGGCAGACGCACTTTTGCCAACATGCGACAAGCGATGATTTATACGCTGGCGGTACACATTCCCATCGCCGGCCTGGCACTGCTGCCGGTACTCTTCGGGCTGCCGCTCATACTGGCGCCACTGCACATCGCCTTTCTGGAATTGGTCATTGATCCCGCCTGCTCGATTGTGTTCGAAGCCGAAGAGGCCGATGCGGATCTGATGAACCGCCCGCCACGCCGCGGCGACGAGGCGCTGCTGTCCAGTCAGCATATAGGGCGTAGTGTGGCCTATGGCAGCGTCACCACTGCCGTCATTTTTGTTATCTATGCCTGGCTGCTGTCACACGAGGTTGCCGTTGCTGCCGCTGCGACCGCCGCGTTTGTCATTCTGGTGACAGCCAATGCGGCGCTGATACTGCCCAGCCGCTCGGCGAGACCGGAATGGCAGCGGCTCTGGTACCAACTGACGCCCACCTCGCTCTGGGTACTGAGCATGACGCTACTGGCTCTGGCGGCTATCACCAGTATTCCTGTGCTGGCTGAGCCATTTCGTTTTGCATCAATGAGTGTGCAGGCATGGCTGGGCAGCTTCTTGGTCGGTCTTTTCCTGCTGCCCTGCTTTCAAGTCATCAAAAAAATCGGGATGCGCGTCGCTCGCGAGTAAAGACAGACGCGCACTTTTGAAATCTCGCGTTTTTTATTTTCAAGGCCTGTGGCGGTAGATCGAATGATCCGCTTTTTTCATTGACCGAGAACCATCTGCATCCTGAACGATTCGTCAAAAAATCCAGCGCCATGCATGCTCACCTGGTCAGACAATCGCCAGCTGAGTCATCTGATCAAAAGGCGGCATGATTGTTTTTTGCAGCAACAGCTCTATCTCGTTTGCTGGCAAAGCCGGCGAAATGATATAGCCCTGTATTTCGTGACAGCCGATTTTCTTGAGTAAATTCAGCTGTGCCAGGGTTTCGACACCTTCAGCGACGACTTGCATATCCAGCGCGATTGCCATTGATATAACGGCCCGGTACACAATTTCTCCTTCAGATCCCTCGGCCAGCGCCCGCGTGAAAGCCTGATCGACTTTCAGCACATCGACATCGAGCCTGTGTAGCTGCGCCAGTGACGAGTAGCCTGCACCAAAATCATCAATCATCAATCGTACGCCTTGCTTGCGCAAGGCATCGAGTTCGCTGGAGACCACCATGCTGCGATCCACCACAGCAGATTCAGTGACCTCGACTTCAAGCCAGTCCGTGGGAAGCTGATACTGCTTCACGACCTTTTCAACAAAAGCGGCAGTGGTGCCCGACTGCAGCTGATAGGGCGAAATATTGACCGAGACGGGCACGACCCGCAGACCACGGCTGCGCCAGTCATTGAGCTGGATCGCTACTTTTTCCATGACCTGGTTACCGATGGAAATGATGAGACCGGCATCTTCTGCGACATCAATGAAATCCAGCGGATGAACCAGCCCCAACTCTGGATGGTGCCAACGCAACAAAGCCTCCAGACTGCATATGCGACCTGTGCGCGTCGTCACTCGAGGCTGGTAATAAATGACAAATTCATCGTTGTCTATCGCTTGCCGTAGTGCACGCTCCTTGCTCAGTCTGAGCAGGATTGCATCCGATAGTTTGGGATCATAAAAATGATGTCGTGCCTTGCCTTCTGCTTTGGCAGCATACATGGCAACATCGGCATGCTTCAACAGGGTATCGGCATCTTGACCGTCATCGGGATACACACTGATACCTATGGATGCCGATACCCGGTTACCGGCGCCGGCGCTCAGGGTAAAAGGGTCGCTGAGTGTATGGATGATACTTTTTGCCACGCGTGCGATATCCCGATTGCTGGCAATATTTTCAAGCACCACCGTAAATTCATCACCCCCCAGCCGAACCACATGATCGCTTGCGCGCACTGCATGACAAATTCGGTTCGCAGCCTGAGTCAGCAATTCATCACCCGCATGATGTCCCAAGGTGTCGTTGACCAGTTTGAAATTATCGAGATCGATGAAAAAAATGGCGAGGCGACTGTGATTGTGCTGCGCTCTCTGCACAGCCTCGGGTAGAAAACCACTGAGCCAGCGGCGATTGGGCAGCAGTGTCAGTACATCTTTGTTGGCAAGATCAGCCAGGGTTTGCTCATGTGCTTTCAGTTCGGAGATGTCGCGCAGTGTCAACGCAATCCCGGCACCCGAGTGCACGGCACGACGATAAACCCAATTTGCATCCAGTCCACCCTGCGAGGGGACGCGAAATTCATCTTCATACATACCGGACTGAAGCGCTCGGCGACAGATTTCTATCAAGTCTTCGTGCAGCTTGTGCTGCATGGCCTCGCTGGCGAGCCTGCCAGTGAGTCGAGTGCGTGTTGAGCCGATCAGCAGCGCGGCACGGTCATTGCAATCCTCGATATGAAAATCAACGAGCAAACCATCGTTTGAAAAAACAGGCCGCAGCATATAGAAACCTTCGTTGGCTGCATCAGTGGCCATACGGTAAGTTGATCGCACATTCTCCTCGGCTCGCCGCCTGACAGCCAGTCTTTCAGAAAACCACATGCCCACAGCAGCAAAGATCAAGAACAGCACACTGGCTGTTGTCGCAGTGAGTCGATAATGTCTGGCCAGTACCTGATAACCTGCCAGCGCATCCTCTTCCGCCAACCCCGCCAATGTGACCAGCGGATAATCCTTCAGCTTTCTCCAGGCAACATAGCGCGCTTTTTTATCCCAAAATTTTTCTGCCGATTCAAGTCGAACCCCCTGTGATCCCGAGAACTCGGGATACCGCGTGTAAAAGGCCTGTTTTTGATTATTTTCGGCACGCATGCGAGTCGCCAGCAACGGGCCACTGGTCAGACGCACGCTGACAAAATCATGCGTATTACGTAAAGGCTCATCCTGAAACGTCGCAAGAAAATCAGGCCGCACCGAGATCACCGCCACACCACCAAAGCTGTCATCCAGATGACTGAGGCGCCGGGAGAAATAGACCACTTTATCGTCGATATGGGGACCCAGATTTTTCGTGGTCACCAGAAGACCCTCGCAGCAATGCGCTTTGTGCGCATCGAAATAACTATCCCTGAAAAAAACATGCCACTGATTGGGTATACCAGACGACTGGATGATCCGACCTTGTCTGTCCAGAACGAAGATGAAAAATTCATCCCTGTCAGGAAAAAGACCTCGCTTTCTGTCGCGCGCGAGATCCAGAAAATTGGGCGTATCCTGCCATCTTGCCTGAATGCCGAGCAGAATCTGATTCATTTGCTCAGTCAGAAAGGTCAACTGTGTGGCATAAGAATTGGTCAGCGAGATCGCCTGATGCCTCGTATACGACCGTACTCGCTCCTCTTCCTGCCGCAGCGATAGCTCCGTTGTCACCCACAACAAAGTCAAAAGAACCAAAAGACCGACCATCCATGCAAAGATTGTCATGGATTCATTTTGTATTCTCCTGAAAAATCGTGCGACATATTGTCCGTGCCAGACCAACGTACTCCCCCGATAGCTGCAAGCTGTTGTCCACTTCGGATTCGAAACCTTGGGTAGGTCAATGGTTCCCCGGACGGCGGGATAAGCGCAGGGTTTGAGCTTATGCGGTGGGTAGATCGCGCACCGAGAAAATCAGGCAAGAAAGAGAGATTCGGAATGAAATACCAAAGTAGAATCTATTGCACAGAGGGGAAAAATATAACGTGATCAATTTCCATACGTATGCCGATCAACTCACCGATCGCATGATCGTGATGGCTGGGTACCAGTGAAATCAGATGCTGCCCAGTGGGCAAGGCAAGCGTGTACAGAAACTGCGCACCGCGAAAGGCCTTGCTGACCACGCGCGCCTTGAGCGGACTGTCATCATCATGCTGAATATCATCTGGCCTGACCAGCATTTCGGCCGGATCGCCCGCCTTCAAGACGGTGTCGGATAGATCGCAGGGAAATTTTCCAAGCGCATTGAGCAGACAACCCTGAGCATCCACCACACCCGAGAGCATCACGCCTTCCCCGATAAATCCAGCCACAAGACGGTTGGCAGGACGATGATACAAATCCATCGCCGTTCCCCACTGCTGCAAACGACCCTCAGCAAGTACGGCAATGCGATCAGCCACCGCAAAAGCTTCATGCTGATCGTGAGTAACGATAAGGGCGGTCGTACCAGTCTGTTTGAGAAGATCGCGCACTTCGAGAGCCAGCCTTTCGCGCAATTCAACATCCAGATTGGAGAAGGGCTCGTCCATCAGCAAGAGTTCCGGCCGTGGCGCAAGCGCACGAGCCAATGCCACACGCTGCTGCTGCCCGCCTGACAACTGATGCGGCGAGCGATGCGCAAGCTCGCTCATGCCAACCAACTTGAGCAGCTCGACGACGCGCTGTTCGCGTTCTGCAGTTGTCATGGCATGCAAACCAAAACCAACATTACCTGCGACATCCAGATGGGGAAACAGCGCATAGTCCTGAAACACCATGCCGATCTTGCGACGCTCGGGAGGCACATGAATGTCCGAGCTGCTGACCTCACGCTGCATCAGCACGATGCGTCCCGATTGCACTGGCTGAAATCCAGCGATCGCGCGCAGCACTGTCGTCTTGCCGCAACCCGATGGGCCAAGCAGACTGATGATTTCACCTTTGTTGACGTCAATCGACAAGTCCTGCACCACACACGATGCGGTGGAACGTGAACGATAGGAGAGCGTCAGCGCTTCCAGTACCAGCGCCGGCACGTTGGGATCGCGTTGGTCAGCTCGATTCATTTTTCAGTTTCCCGCACCAGCAAAATCACCGGCAAAATACCTGCTGCCACAATGCACAGACTGGGCAGCGCTGCCCGCTCCCACATCCCCTCCGAACTCATTTCAAACACACGAACCGCCAGCGTGTCCCAGCCAAAAGGACGCGTCATCAAGGTGATCGGCATTTCCTTCATCACTTCCACAAATACCAACAGGCTGGCCCCCAACCAGCCAGAGCGCAGCATGGGCAAATGCAAACGACGCAGCGTCTGCCAGCGATTCAAACCCAGACTGCGTGCTGCCTGTTCCTGATGCGATGTGATGCGCTGCATGGCGGCCTGCATGGGTTCAAAGCCCACTGCCATGAAACGCGCAGAGAGTGCCAGCAGCATCACCACCAGCGTTCCCTTGATGACAGGCGCGGGCATCACACCCAGGGACTGCCAGAGCGGCATCAGCTGCAAATCCAGCCAGGCGACCGGCACGAACAAACCCACCGACAACAGCATGCCCGGCAATGCATAACCCAGCGTCGACAAGCGTACCCAGCCCTGCGTGAGACGACCCGGATGCTGACGCTGCGCGTAAGCCATCCACAATCCGGCGGCCACCACCAGCAAGGCAGCCAGCGCCGCCAGCATCAGCGAATGACCGATGAATCCCCAATAGCGCGCATCCCAATCGGTGGGCGCGACTGCAAGCGCCCACTGCAGAAGCTGCAATACAGGCACGATGAATGCAATGAGTAAAACCAGCGTACATCCGACGACTGCCATCACGGCCGCGGCACCTCGCAGCACAATGCGCTCTTGCTGAGACGCGCGGGCAGTCGCCCCGGTGCTGGTATACAGCCGCTGCCCCCGCGCGCGCTGCTCCAGCCACACCAGCAAGAGCACGGTCAATGCCAGCAATGAAGCCAGCTGCGATGCCGCTGGCAGATTGAAGAGATTGAGCCAGGCTTTGTAAATGGCGGTAGTGAAGGTATCGACATTGAAAATCGCGACCGTGCCGAAATCAGCCAGCATCTCCATCAGCGCCAGCGTGATGCCTGCAGCCCACCACGGACGCGCCATCGGCAAGATGACTTTAAAGAAGGCGGTACTGCGCGACATGCCCAGAGTTTGTGCCGCTTCCATCGCACGTCGCCCTTGCGTCATGAAAGCCTGACGTGCCAGCAGATACACGTAGGGATAGAGCACAAGACCAAACACCAGTATCGCGCCGCTGATTGAGCGTATGGAAGGTAATGCTGCCGAGGAACCGAACCACTGCCGCAATGCGGTTTGTACGATACCGCTGTAGTCCAGCAGCCCCACCATCACCGAGGCCAGCACATAGGAGGGCAGTGCCAAGGGCAGCACCAGCGCCCAGGCAAAAAAACGCCGCAACGGAAATTCACACATAGCCGTGAGCCAGGCAAGCGACACCCCCAGCAGGGTGACCATGGCACCCACACCCAGCGCCATCCACAAGGTGTTTTTCAGAACCGCCGGAAGCACGAAAGACCGCAGATGCTCCCACACCTCGGGCTGCGGCTGCAGCCAGCTACCCATCACCACCGCCAGCGGTATGAGCGTCAGCAGCGAGAGGACCAGCACCGACCAGGCCGGCCTTGAAGCGGCGTGGATCATGAAGTTTTTATTTGTAGCCGGCGCGGTCCATCAGTCG
>JAJTGC010000017.1 GCA_021298975.1 Oxalobacteraceae bacterium | reverse complement strand
TGTGTGGACTTGCGCCTCAAAGAGACTGAACGTAATCCCGCACCCCGGCCAGCAGCATTTCGATCGCTATTGCCGTCAGGATCAGGCCCATCAAGCGTTCGAAGGCAATCATCACCGCAGCGCCGAGCACGCGCTGCAAATACTCGGCCGACAGCAGAACCACCAGCCACACGCCAGCCACCAGCGAGAGGGCGCCCACATAAACCGGCATGGCCATCTGACCACGGGACGAGAACAGCAACACCGTTACCAGCGCAGAAGGCCCGGCCAGCGCCGGTATTGCCAGTGGCACGATAAAGGGTTCGGCGGAAATTTCCTGTGTGTCGCCGAAAATTCCGCCGGGCTGCGGAAAAACCATACGTAAAGCGATCAGGAAGAGAATCACGCCGCCACCGATGCGCAACGAGATTTCGCTCAACTGCAAGGCGTCAAGAAAATGCTGGCCACCAAACATGAAGCCGAGCAGCAGGCCGAATGCGATCGCGCATTCGCGCACGATCACGCGGGCGCGCCGTTCCTTTGGTACGTGCCGAAGCGCGGCAACAAACAAGGGCACATTACCGATGGGGTCGGTCACGAGCAAAAGCAGAATGAACGATTGGAAAAAGCTCTCACTCATTTACACTCTCATCTTTGATCGGGCAGGGCAGATCAGCATACGCCCGATGGCAGCGCAGGAGACTCAACTTGTCACAAAAAACTACATCGACAACGGGCTTGTCGCGACGACATGTCATTCTGGGCGGGCTGGGGCTTGCCGGTGCTTTGGTGGTCGGCTGGGGGCTGATGCCACCACGCCAGCGTTTACACGGTAGCGCGGCATTGCCG
Organism: Oxalobacteraceae bacterium; assembly: GCA_021298975.1. Lineage (GTDB taxonomy): Bacteria > Pseudomonadota > Gammaproteobacteria > Burkholderiales > Burkholderiaceae_D > Pernthalerella. Next base: position 54,252 of record JAJTGC010000017.1, on the reverse strand, counting down.
CTTGGCGAGGGCAGCAGTGCCCTCAATGGTTGGGTCACGATTGGCGCAGATGGCATCGTCGGTGTCGTGGTCGCCAAAAGTGAAATGGGGCAGGGCGTGAGCACGGCCTTGCCGATGCTGGTGGCGGAAGAGCTTGATGTACCGATGAGCGCAGTTCGGTTGCTGCCAGCCCCCATCGACAAAATCTATGGTGACACCAGCATGATGGCCGATGGCCTGCCTTTTCATCCCGATGATCGTGGGGCGATCAAGCGTGTCGCCCAGTGGCTCGCGCGCAAAACCGAGCGTGAGCTGGGTGTGATGGCGACGGGTGGATCGTCGAGCATCAAAGACAGCTGGTTGCCCATGCGCGAAGCAGGCGCTGCTGCGCGTGCGCGGTTACTGGCGGCCGCGGCTCTGCGATGGCAGGTGTCGTCAGTGGAGTGCCGCACACAGTCTGGCTTTGTGGTGCATGGCGATGGCCGCAGGCTGGGGTACGGTGCGCTGGCGGCAGAAGCGGCGCGCTTGGACGATGTACCTTTCGCACTCAAAGCGCCGGCCGAATTCAGGCTGATTGGTCAAGCCACACCACGTCTGGACGTGGCCGACAAAATCAATGGCCGCGCATCGTTTGGCATGGATATCCGCTTGCCGGGCCTGATCCATGCGGCAATTGCCATGAGCCCGGTATTCGGGGGGGCACTGACCTCGTTTGATTCCGCCAAGGTCAGCAAGATACCCGGCGTGATGGATGTCATCGCGCTACCCGCGGATCGTTCCGGTGCACCCGAGGCGGTTGCCGTGCTGGCCAAAAGCTGGTGGCTTGCCCACAAGGCGCTTGCGCAGCTGTCGGTTGTCTGGGATGAAGGGGCGCAGGCACAGTTTTCAGATACCAAGCTGTTCGCTCAGATCAAGGATCGACTGGATCAGGAAACGGGATTGACCTATTTCAGTCAGGGCAGTGGTGAAGCCCCATCGTCGGCACAAAAAATCACGGCAGAGTATCGCGCACCGCTGCTCGCGCATGCGGCCATGGAGCCGATCAACTGTACTGCGCAGCTGATCGGCGACCAGCTCTCTCTCTGGGTGCCAACCCAAGTGCCCTCGATTGCGGTCAGTGCTGCAGCCCGTGCGCTTGGCTTGAGCGTCGATCAGGTGACTTTGCATATAACGTATCTGGGCTGCGGTTTTGGTCGGCGCTTGGAAACCGACATGGTGGTGCAAGCGGCGATGCTTGCGCGGGCTGCAAAGGGCGCGCCGGTACGTCTGGTCTGGTCGCGCGAAGATGACATGGCTCATGATTTTTACCGCCCTGCTGCAGTCGCCAGGCTGAGTGCAGCGCTGGATGCGTCGGGTCGAGTGGTGCATTGGGAGAGCCATTCGGCATCGGGCGCGCCGGTGCAGCAAATGCTGGCACGGGCGTTTGGTTTGCCCGAGCTGGGTCCTGACAAGACGACGGTCGAAGGTCTGCACGATCACTGCTATGAAATCCCCAGTCAGCGCGCATCGCATGTCACAGTGGAGGCGCCCGTGCCGCTGGGAAGCTGGCGTTCGGTAGGCCATTCGCACAATGCCTTTTTCAAAGAGAGTTTTATTGACGAACTGGCGCTGGCTGCAGGACAGGATCCGGTGAGTTTTCGACGACAGATGCTGCGCGAGCATCCTCGTCATCTTGCTGTGCTGGAGGCGGCAGTGGCCAAAGCCGGCAAACCCGCCGAGGGCCGCGAGCAGGGTGTCGCCTTGCATCAATCTTTCGGCAGCATCGTGGCGCAAGTGGCTGAGGTGTCGGTGACGGATGGACGCATACAGGTGCATCGCATCAGCTGCGCTATCGATTGCGGCCGCGTGGTTAATCCGCTGGGTGTAACGCAGCAAATTGAATCGGCGATTGTGTTCGGCTTATCGGCTGCGCTGTACGGTGAAATTCAGATACGTGATGGACGCGTTGTGCAGCGAAATTTTCATGATTATCCGATGCTGCGGCTGAGCGAAATGCCGCAGATTGATGTCGAGATCATGCGAAGCGAGGAAGACCCCGAGGGCGCTGGCGAGCCGGGCACGCCGCCTGTGGCACCGGCGGTGGCGAATGCCCTATTCAAATTAACGGGTCAGCGTCTGCGCAGCCTGCCTCTCAGGCTGGGCTGAGTGGATTCATGAATTGCATTCATCCAGACGCACACGCAGATTGCATTCGGTCTGCCATTGCTGGCGCTGCGGATTGCTGCTGGCTTCAAGGCTGAGCTCATCGGCACTGCGCTCAAGCTGTGCTTCGAGCAAGCGTGCTACCAGTCTTGGCTCGGGCATCATGGTGCCGTAGAAGGCGACCGTATTGCCGCGTTGCATGAGAATGGTCGGGAAGTTTTCCACATCCAGGTCGCCGACCAGATCGGACTGATCTTCGATATCGATCCAGACAAACTGATGGTCGGGATACTGGGGCGCCAGCGCATCGAAACCGGCGCGATACTGCTTGCAGACATCGCACCAGCCGGCGCACAGGCAGGCGACCACCCATTTGCCCGATGCCAGAGCCTCGGACAGTGCAGAAAAATTTTCGCGGACTAAAAACAGGCTCGACATGCCGGTATTTTACCGTAGGGCAGGCGGGGACTTCATGGTTCGTCTCGCCAGATCAGGTGCGGTACGACGCTTGTGCGGGGCGCACACGGTAAAATGAGGTCATGTCGGTATCCCTGCCCACCATCGCAGCAATAGAAACTTCCACTGAACTCGCGTCTGTTGCATTGATTTGCGGCGATCGCCTGGTGTCGCGTGAATCTTCGGGTGCGCAAACACACTCCATGACGGTGTTGGGTCTGTTGCAGTCCCTACTGCGCGAACAAGAGATAACGCTCGGGCAATGTGACGCATTGGCGTTTGGCTCGGGTCCGGGATCGTTCACCGGGGTTCGAACGGCGTGCGGACTCGCTCAGGGTCTGGCCTTTGGTGCAAATCTGCCGGTGGTTCCGGTGGTCACCTTGCTCGCAATGGCCGATGCGGCGCGCAGTCAGGGCGCCGGGGATAATATTGTTGCGGTGCTGGATGCGCGCATGGGCGAGGTGTACTGGGCACAATATCGTTTCGATGAGCGATGGCATATTGTGGTCGAACCCTGTTTGTCCGCACCGGAGCACGTCGTTGCAACGGGGGCGAGCTGCGTGACCGGCAATGCTCTGGCCGTGTATGCCGATCGTTTCACTGGACTGTCGCCTGCGCCGCACTGGCCTGAGTTGATGCCGCATGCATCGTCCATTGCTTTGTTGGGGCGTCAATGGGCGCAACAGGGTCAGGTGGTCCATGCACGCGACGCACAACCTCTTTACCTGCGCAACAAGGTCGCGCTGACCACGGCCGAGCGTTCGGTGCGTGCGACAGGAGCAGACGCGTGAGCTCCGCGCTCAAGCAGGACAAGGATGGGCATCAGCTCTGTTTTTCCAAGATGAACGTGACCGATATTGAGGATGTGATCGCCGTCGAACTGAATGCGTATCCGTTCCCCTGGACCCGCGGTAACTTCCTCGATTCTCTGGATAGCGGCTACGAGGCCTGGGTGCTGCGCGATGAGGACCGCGTTTTGCTCGGTTATTTTCTGATGATGTACGCGGTCGAAGAAGTTCATCTGCTCAATATTACGGTGCGTCCTGATAGACAGGGCCAGGGTCTCGGGCGCAAGCTGCTCGACAAGTTGATCGGATTGGCGCGCGATGCCGGCATGCACGCAGTGCTGCTGGAGGTGCGTCCTTCGAACGATCACGCTTTGCAGATTTATCACCACCTGGGCTTTGTAAAAATTGGTCAGCGCAAAAATTATTATCCGGCAGCTGGCGCGGCACGCGAAGATGCCATTGTGATGCGAAAGATGCTTTGAGCCATGCCAATGGATACCGACAAAATTCGCAAATTGCAGCAGATGGGTCTCGGGCCCGTTTGGCAGCGGCGCGGACTGATCGCAGACGAGGCTGGCAGCGTTTGCACAGCCACTGCGGCCTCAGCCAGTGCATCACTCGCGTCAGCCGCGCATGGAACGAGCGTGACGGACATGGATTGGGTGGCGCTCGAAGAACATATCCGGCGCTGCCATCAGTGTCAGTTATGTCAGGGTAGAACTCACGCGGTGCCCGGTGTGGGAGACCACAAAGCACGCTGGTTGTTTGTGGGTGACGGGCCGGGCCGTGAGGAGGATGCGCAGGGCGAGCCCTTTGTCGGGCCAGCCGGCAAGCTGCTGGACAATATGCTGCGTGCACTGGGTCTGGATCGGGATGCGAATGTTTACATGACCAATATCGTCAAATGTCGTCCGGTCGGGACTGATGGACGCGATCGCCCGCCGACAGCGGATGAAGTCGCTGCCTGCATGCCCTATCTGTCGCGACAAATCGACTTGATTCGACCGGACATAATCGTGGCGCTCGGTGAAACTGCTGCTGTCTCGCTGCTGGGTTTGCCGGCTGACACAGCACTGGCTAGTCTGCGTGACAAGCTACATTTGCACGCAGACCTGCCTTTGATCGTGACCTATCACCCGGCCCATCTGCTGCGCCAGCCAGCGGACAAGGCCAAGAGCTGGCGAGACCTCTGTGGCGCAATGAGCCTTTTGAATGGACGCTGAAGCGTCCACGTTCCAGCAGCAGTTTCATGCGCGCTGGCATGGCTTGCGTGATCCGCATGTGCGCGCGCTGGCGTGGTTACTGGATGCTCCGGATCTGCTCGATGCCGAATCACCGCGATGGGAGCGCAAAATTGCTCGACTGCCCGAGCGTGCTGCTGAATGCGCGCGCGATTGGCTGACGGCGCTGGATCGGGAGCCTGAATCGCTCACAGCCTCTTTGGAACTGAATCCCTTTACGCGTCTTGGGCGTTATGCCGAGAAGCTGCTCGCCTGTTATTTCTCGAATCAGCAACAACTGGTGGCTCACGGCATGCAAGTCCGGGCGGGGAAGGAAGAGACGGTGGGCGAGTTTGATTTTCTGCTCTCTGACGGTGCGAGGTTATTGCACTGGGAATTTGCGACGAAATTTTATTTGTTGTGTTCCAGTGACCCGGCCTGGTCTGGCGTGCAGACCGCCGATTATTTTGTTGGCCCGAATCTGGCGGATACGCTGGGCGCAAAAATGCGCAAGATTCTCGACCGGCAGCTATCCTTGGGCCAGCATCCGGCGGCACAAGCCTTGCTGCCCAGACCCATCGATCAGGCGCAGGCCTTGTTGCGTGGCTGGTTGTTTTATCGCCGTGGCGAAGCAATTCCGTCGCAGAGGCTTGGGATTGAAAAAAATCATTGTCGCGGTTGGTGGTGCACTCTGGGAGAAATCGACACGCATCTGAGCGAAAGCTGCGCTGTGTTACCGAGGCTCGCCTGGCTTGCACCGGCGCGGTTGACGGATGCAGAGGTTGTGAGCCGTTCGCAACTGCAAGAGCAATTGCGAATGCACTTTCAAGAAGATCCCATGCCCGTGATGGTCGCCAGCCTGATGCGCGACGAGCATATCTGGCTGGAGAGCGATCGTGGATTTATTGTGCCGGATGATTGGCAGGGCAAGGCGGGTAAAAAGTTGCGCGGCCTGACGGCACCATACCGCTAGGTGCCAACGTGTTTTTCCTGACCGATTAAATGCATTGAATCATATTCGCGCTGATTGGCAGCATGCTTTTTCATCACCATCCACATCACACCGGAGACAAACAGTCCAAACAGCACGATCACGATATTCACGCTCAGGTCAAACTTGACCAGTAAGGCATACAGCCCGAGCATGATCAGAATGGAGCCGTTTTCACTGAAATTTTGAACCGCAATCGAGTGGCCTGCGCTCATGAGCACATGTCCGCGATGCTGGAGCAGGGCGTTCATCGGGACGACAAAATAGCCCGACAGGGCACCGATCAGTACCAGCAGTGGATAAGCCAATGTCGTCGAGTGCACGAACACCATGATCGTGACTATCAAGCCCATCAGGAAACCCATGGGCATGACAGTCAGCGATTTTTTCAGCGGTATGCGTTTGGCGGCGGCCATGGCACCAAAGGCGACGCCGAAGGCCACCACGCCTTGAAGGATGGCCGCTTTGGCCAACGGCAGGTCGAGTGCCTTCTCGGCCCACTTCAGCACGATGAATTGCAGCGTTGCGCCCGCACCCCAGAACAGTGAGGTCACTGCCAGTGAAATCTGTCCCAGCCGGTCACGCCAGAGGGTGACGAAGCAATCGGCAAATTCGACGACGAGTTTGATCGGATTGCGCTGTTGCGCTGCATAGCGCACACCAGTGTCCGGGATCTTCAGATTGAAGATCGCTGCCAGAAAATAAGCGACCATGACGACCCCCAGTGCAAATTCGAGCGAGAGACTGAGCTGCAGATGATTGAAGGGCAACAGGAAAGCCAGCGCTTGTGCCAGTCGCTCGCTGACCAGAAGTCCGCCCAGGACCGTACCAAAGATAATGGACAGTACCGTCAGGCCCTCGATCCAGCCATTGGCAGCGACCAGTTTCTCTGCGGGTAGCAATTCGGTCAGGATGCCGTATTTCGCAGGGGAATAAGCGGCCGCACCGAAACCCACCACGGCATACGCCAGCAGCGGATGCACGCTGAAAAACATCATCAGGCAGCCCGTGATCTTTACGAGATTGGTGATGAACATGACGCGGCCTTTGGGGAAGGCATCGGCGAACGCGCCAACGAAAGGCGCCAGAATCACATACGACAGCACGAAAAAGAGTTTCAGCATCGGCGTCATCCATGCGGGCGCCTGAAGCGACACGAGCACCGAAATGGCGACGATGAGCAACGCATTGTCGGCAAGCGAAGAAAAAAACTGCGCTGCCATGATGGTGTAGAAGCCGCGGTTCATTCTGGAGAGACAGTGATTGGTACGCTTGTCGTGAGTATAAAAGGGCGACACTTTATACCACGAAAGCCAGTTTCGACAGGTTAAGGCACCAGGCACTGATCGCGATGGCGCGCGCGTCAAGTAAAATAAGACCGATCGCAGTCTATCCAATTTCTTTTCTCCGAATTCTCCCGCTGATGCCCAGACCACTCGTCGCCATTACGCATGTCTCTGCGATGCAGGCCAATCTCGCCGCCGCCCGAAAAGCCGTCCCTGGTGCCCGAACCTGGGCGGTGGTCAAGGCAGATGCCTACGGCCATGGTCTGTCGCATGCGATGCGGGCGTTCGAGGCCGCCGATGGCCTCTCGCTGGTTGAATTTGATCGCGCCGCGCGACTGCGTGAGTTGGGCTGGCAGAAGCCGATCATGATGATGCAGGGGATGTACGACGTGTCTGACATCGAACATTTGGCTCGCGATGACTTGCAACCCGTTATTCATCATGCCGAGCAGTGCCGAATGCTGGAAATAACACCCATCAACCGGCCGCTCGTAGTGCACCTGAAAATCAACACGGGCATGAACCGTCTCGGCTTCATGCCGTCGCAGGCAAGCGAAATCTATCATCGCCTTGTATCGATGCCCTCTGTGCGTTCCGTGTCGCTGATGACCCATTTCGCGAATGCCGATTCAAACGGCACCATGCCGGATGTGGCGGCTCAGATTGCCGCTTTTGCACACGCGACTGCGGGCCTGGATGCAGAGGTCAGCCTGTCCAATTCTGCAGCGACCTTGTTGCAGCGGCAGATCCGAGGTGATTGGATCAGGCCAGGCGTGATGCTGTACGGCGGTGCGCCAGGCATGCAGAGTGCGCTATCGCTGGGATTGCAGCCAGCGATGACACTACAAAGTCGTGTGATTGCCACCCAGTCGCTGCGAGCGGGTGATTCCGTCGGCTATGGCAGCCTGTTTATTGCCGATCAGCCCATGCGGATTGGCATCGTGGCTTGTGGTTATGCCGATGGCTATCCGCGGCTGGCATCCACAGGCACCCCCGTTTTGCTCAATGGCGTGCGCACGCGCCTGCTCGGTCGTGTATCCATGGACATGCTTGCTATTGATTTATCCCCTCTGCCTGATGCTGATGTCGGCTGCGAAGTCACGCTCTGGGGTGAGGGTCTGCCGATCGACGAGGTGGCCGCGCACGCCGGCACGATTGGCTACGAACTGATGTGCGGCATAGCAGCACGTGTGCGGCGGGAAGTGCGCGACTGATCATGGCCAAAGCAAAAACTCAGTACGCCTGCACCGAATGTGGTGGTACCAGCAGCAAATGGGCGGGGCAGTGTCCCGCTTGCGCGCAGTGGAACACCCTGGTGGAAAGTGTGGTGGAGAGCGCCGCCAATCGATTTGGGGTCCAGGCCAAGGGTTTGGTGCAGGGCGCACCCGTCATGCGGTTAAGCGATATCGAGGCGGAGGATGTTCCCCGTTTTGGCACCGGTATCGATGAATTTGATCGCGTACTCGGTGGTGGACTGGTTCCTGGCGGTGTCGTCCTGATTGGCGGCGATCCCGGCATTGGTAAATCAACGCTGCTGCTGCAGGCACTGGCCAATCTGTCGCGTGTCAAGTCAGCGCTGTATGTGAGCGGTGAGGAGTCCGGCGCTCAGATTGCCCTCCGGGCACGACGCTTGGGTATCGATGCGGGTGATTTGCACTTGCAGGCCGAGATTCAGCTGGAAAAAATTATCGGCACACTCACGGAGCAGAAGCCGCAGGTGGCTGTCGTTGACTCGATACAGACTTTGTTTTCGGATGCACTGACGTCGGCACCTGGCTCGGTCGCGCAGGTGCGCGAGTGCGCAGCGCAGCTGACCCGTTTTGCAAAACAATCCGGCGTGACCATTATTCTGGTGGGACATGTCACCAAAGAGGGGGCGCTGGCGGGTCCCCGCGTGCTTGAGCATATTGTGGATACTGTCTTGTATTTCGAAGGCGATACGCACTCGAGCTTTCGGCTGGTGCGCGCCTTCAAGAACCGCTTCGGCGCTGTCAATGAGTTGGGCGTGTTCGCGATGACGGACAAGGGGCTCAAGGGGGTTTCCAATCCCTCTGCCCTTTTCCTCTCGCAGCATGATGCGCAAGTACCGGGCTCCTGTGTCATGGTCACGCAGGAGGGCACGCGGCCGCTGCTGGTGGAGATACAGGCGCTGGTGGATGCATCGCATGTGCCCAACGCGCGCCGTTTGTCCGTTGGGTTGGAGCAGAATCGGCTGGCGATGTTGCTGGCGGTACTGCACCGTCATGCCGGTGTGGCGGCGTTTGATCAGGATGTGTTTATCAATGCCGTCGGTGGTGTGAAAATCACCGAGCCGGCGGCCGATCTTGCGGTGCTGCTGGCGATTCAGTCATCCATGCGCAGCAAGCCCCTGCCGCGCGGTCTGGTGACTTTTGGGGAAGTTGGTCTGGCTGGCGAAATTCGACCTGCACCGCGCGGACAGGAGCGCTTGCGTGAAGCGGCCAAACTGGGATTTTCGATGGCGCTGGTGCCCAAGGCCAATCTGCCCAAGCAGAAAATTGAAGGTCTGCAGGTGATCGGTGTCGAGCGGATTGATGAGGCGATGACAAAGGTCAGAGAGTTTTCGTAGCGGTCCGCTCGGGCGGGGCCGCATAGCGCCGCGTTATGCCGCAAGCCATCACCGATCTGCATGGCGTAAATTTAAAATTTGCCGTGTTCCTGAATCACTTGCATGCATCAGCGCTCGCCGTGTGATTGCAGCATCAGCTGGCGTGCGGCTTCGCGTCCACTGCGCACTGCGCCCTCCAGGGTCGCGGGATAATCACCCGCCGTATAGTCGCCGGCGAGAAACAAGCCTTTCAAACCCGTGTCATTGGCCGGTCTGAGCAGATTCGGCGTGCAGGAAAAAGTGGCGCGCTTTTCGCTGATGATGCGGTGCCATTGAGGATTGAGCAATGTGGGCATATCCAGATCGGCCGCGATTTGCATCACCACTTCGGCCAGCAGCGCTTCATTCCCGTTGGCTATCGCTTCGCCTGAGGCACTGATCACGACGGCCATCAGACCCGCTTGTGCGGCATCGAGCTGCCCACGGTCAAAAATAAATTGCGCCCAACGATGTTTTTCCGGATCGTCCAGCAAGGCATAAAAAACTGCCGGCAGCTTCAGCGTGGGTCCATATTGCAAGTAACAGGTCGTTATCGGTTCATAGGTGAGCGACAGCGATTCGGCCAGCGTCGGTGCCACGTCCATCAGGAGGGTACGCGCCTGCGCGGGTGGCGTTGATATGACCACGGCATCGACTTGCTGGTCCATCGTGTCGGCGTGCACCTGCCAGCCCTGTTCAGTGTGCGTCACGGATCGTGCTTGTACCCCGGCATGCACGATGCCACCGTGATGTTCAATGTAAGACACGGCGGCGTCTGGAAAGAGCGATGACAAATCCTGACGGGGAATGAGCATGTCGGAAGCGTTGCGGTGTGCACCGAGGCTGTCGCGCAGCACATTCAAAAATACAATGGCAGATGCGCGCTCGGGCGGTGTGTTGAGCGCGGCAATGCACAGCGGTCGCCACATCAGCCGAATCAGCCGCTCGGTTTGATCAAAGCGATCGAGCAATGCGGTGACGGTGCAATCTTCATGGAGTTGCCATTGCATCCATCGTGCGGCAGAAGAAAAACGGCCCAGCGCGAGTTTGTCCGCGATCGTCAGACCTTTGGCACGCAATACGGCCCAAGCGAGGTGAAGCGGAGCGGGCAGGCGAGGCGCTTGCAGATCCATGCCGCCCGTGTTGGCTGGATAACGCATCTGCAGCGGCAGGCGCAGCAGTGCTTGGGAGGGACGCAGCCCCACCGTTTTCATGAGGTGCAGCGTGTTGCTATAAGCACCGAGCAGTATGTGCTGACCGTTGTCGAGTGTTTTGCCCTGATGCTCGACGCGCCGCGCTCTTCCGCCCATGGTGCGCGAGGCTTCGAGCAAAATGACTTTGGCGCCGCGTCGTGTCAGTTCGACCGCCGCTGCGCAGCCCGCCCAGCCAGCGCCGATGACGGCGACTTTGGGTGTGCGCATCAGCCTCTGACCCAGGTTGTCCAGGCCAGCCACAACTTGCGGATCGGCGTAAGCGAAATTTTGTGATCGAGTACTCGAAATTCGTCACGCTGTATTTCTTCGAGCACAGCGCGATAAATTGCCGCCATGATCAACCCTGCGCGTTGCGCGCGTCGGTCTGCTGCCGGAAGCAGGGACATCGCTTCGTCATACAGCGCCTGCGCGCGCCGGGTCTGAAAGCGCATCAGTTCCACAAAGCGATCGCTGTGGGTTGCATTGAGCAGTTCCGAGACAGGTACCTGATGCGTCTTCAACTCCGATAGGGGCAGGTAAATCCGGCCACGGCGCGCGTCCTCGCCGACATCACGAATGATGTTCGTGAGTTGGAAAGCCAGACCGAGTTTCTCTGCATATTGCAAAGTGCGCGGGTCGCTGTAGCCAAAGATGCTGGCGGACATGATGCCCACGACACTGGCGACATGCCAGCAGTAGCGCTCTAGCGCCGCAAAATCCAGATACCGTGTTTGGGTGAGATCCATCTCCATGCCATCGATGACGGCGAGCAGGTGCGCTCCCTGAATGTTGAACGTCTGCAGGTGTGGCATCAGTGCCTGAGTCACCGGGTGATTGGGCTGCCCGGCCAGCATCTGCGCGACCTCGTTGCGCCACCAGGCCAGCGTGGTCTGCGCCAGAGCAGGGTCGCTGGTTTCATCGACAACATCATCCACTTCGCGACAGAACGCATACAAAGCAGTAATGGCCTGCCGGCGCGGTGGCGGCAGGAAAAGAAAGCTGTAGTAGAAGCTCGAGCCGCTCTGGGCGGCTTTTTGCTGGCAGTAGTCTTCGGGAGTCATTCTCTGGGATGAATGCGTCGTTTTTTTATAGTAGGTACCACATGCTAGCCGGCAAAGCGAACAGCGCGCCAGAATATCAGCAACCAGTCGTGCTTTTTCAGCGTGGGTCGCGCGCGAAAGACATCGTAACCGACGGCTTCAATTTTCTCGAGGATACGCAGCCCACCTTGCACGATGAGCCGCAGTTCCCAGCCCAACCGACCGCGAATGTGCAGGGCCAGTGGCGCGCCCTCAAGCATCATGGCGCGTGCTCGCTGAATTTCAAAGGCCATCAATGCTTTCCAGCGATCGTCGACGCGCCGGGCAGCGATCTGTTCTTCGCTGACGCCAAAGCGCTGCAAGTCTTCCTGCGGCAGATACACGCGTGATTTATCCCAGTCGATCGCAACGTCCTGCAGAAAATTGATGATTTGCAGCGCACTGCAAATGGCATCGCTCTGCTGGAATGCACGCGTCGTCGTATTCCCAAAAAGGCTGAGCATGATGCGACCCACCGGATTCGCGGAGCGTCGACAGTAATCCAGCAGCGCATCAAAACTTGGATAACGGGTCTGGCGAACATCCTGGCGGAAGGCCGACAGAAGCTCGCGCAGGTAGTGCGTCTCCAGCTGGTGCGCGGCGAGCGTCGCTGCGACTTGCTCAAAGAGCCGGGATTCGGGCTTTTGACCGCGGTCGATGCGGTCCAGTTCGGTTTCGTAGGCCGTGAGCGCAGCGATGCGCTCATCAGGCAGTGCCTCGCCCTCGTCCGCAAGATCATCGGCGCTGCGGGCAAAGGCATAGATTACCCTGACCGCGGCGCGCATCGACTTCGGAAGGAGCGGGGAGGCGACCGGAAAGTTTTCGTAATGTGTATTGGACATCGAGGCGGTGCAAAGTGCGGCATTGTAAAAGCGACATGACAAAAATTCATTCGCTATAATTACTTACCTTTGAGTCAGTAACCGAAAATACCGAACAAACAACCCGAACAGCAAGCGCCGGTGCAGTGTCTGCCCGAATAGTAAAGGAAAACCCGTGTCGTTCCCGTTTCCGAAGAATCATCAACAGGTCATGTCAGGGCTGAACTCGCTGATATCGGTGCCGCTGTTGGGTGGCATGCTGTTGCTGGCAGCCTGTACAGATCAACCCGCAAAAACCGAGGATATCCGCCCCGTGCGCGTGCTGGTTGTGGCGCCTTCCGGCGCAAAGAACCAAGTCGAACTGGCGGGAGAGGTGCAGCCGCGCTATGAATCGCGGCTCGGCTTCCGAGTCGGAGGGAAGGTCATTGCACGCAAGGTTGACGTGGGCACTGTGGTCAGGCGTGGCCAGCTGCTCATGCAGCTTGACGCCAGCGACTTTCAGCTCGCTCAGGCGCAAGCCAAAGCCTCCGTCAGTGCAGCCGACAGCACGCTATCGCTGGCGCAAGCAGACCTCAATCGCTACCGCGAGCTACGCCAGAAAAATTTCGTCAGTCAGGCGGTGCTCGAATCGAAGGAGGCCGCCTACAAGGCGGCGCTGGCAAATCATGAGCAAGCGACAGTCGGGCTCAGAGTGCAGGCGAATCAAAGCAGCTACACCAGTCTGATGGCTGATGCCGACGGCGTGGTCACCGGTATTGATGCGGAAGTCGGCCAAGTGGTGTCTCCGGGGATGCCGGTGGTCCGAATCGCCCGCACCGGCGAGAAGGAAATACGGGTCAGTATTCCTGAGGATCAGGTCGCCAAATTGAAGCGCATCAGCGATGTGACCGTACGTACGTGGGCGAATCCTGAGTTGGTGCTGGAGGGAAGACTGCGTGAATTATCACCCATGGCCGACCCTGCGACGCGCACCTTCACGGCCAAGATTGCGCTCCCCAAAGCCGGCAGCGATATTCAGTTGGGGATGACCGCCACAGTGTCATTTGCAAGCGAAGCTGCGCCGGGAATCCGTTTGCCGCTGACGGCGCTGTTCAACCACAAGGAAAAGACAGCAGTATGGGTGGTGGAGCAGGGCGCCGTGAAGCTGGTTATGGTGGATGTGTCGGGTGCTGTTGGTAACGAGATTGTTATTGCATCAGGTCTTGCACCTGGTCAGGTGGTGGTCACAGCGGGCGTGAATTTGCTGCGTGAGGGACAGAAAGTGACTGTGCTCGGCGACACGGCGGCTGCAAGCGCCAAGGGACAGGCGCAGGGACAGTCCCAATGAAGGAGCGGCTGAATCTGTCTCGTTGGGCGCTCGAGCATATCCCCTTTATTCGTTACCTGATGGTGGTGCTGGTGCTGGGGGGTATTTTCAGCTACGCCAATCTGGGTCAGGATGAGGACCCGCCATTCACATTTCGGGCGATGGTCATTCGCGCGAACTGGCCCGGAGCGAGCGCATTGCAGGTCGCCGAACAAGTCACCGACAAGCTTGAAAAAAAGCTGCAGGAGACCCCCTACATTGACAAGATACGCAGCTACTCCAAGCCAGGCGAAACCCTGATCATTATCGAGTTGCGTGAATCGACGCCACCCAGAGAGGTGTCTCAAACCTGGTATCAGGTGCGGAAAAAAATCGGCGATATTCGACCGACGCTGCCTTCGGGCGTGCAAGGTCCCTTCTTCAATGATGAATTTGGTGACACCTACGGATCCATCTTCGCGCTCTCCACCGACGGCTTCAACTATGCGGAAGTCAGGAACTATGCAGATTTTGTCAGGCAACAACTGTTAGGCGTGCCCTCTGTTGCCAAAGTTGAGTTGTATGGTGTTCAGGACGAGAAGATATTCATTGAATTTTCGACCAAAAAATTTGCGCAGCTGGGCATACCTTTCGAAAGTGTGGTTGCTCAGATCAATGCGCAAAATGCGGTCGAGGGCAGTGGTGTTCTGGTCACGGAGACTGACAATTTGCAGGTCAGGGTTTCGGGTGCGCTCACGACGGTCAAAGTACTCGAGAACATGCCCTTGCGTGCGAACGGCAACAATCTTCGCCTTGGTGATTTTGCGACGGTGTCGCGCGGCTACACGGATCCACCCCGGGACAAAATGCGCTTCAATGGCAAAGAGGTGATCGGGCTGGGTGTGTCGATGGAAAAAGGCGGTGACATCATCGCCTTGGGTCGCAGTTTGGATCAGATGGCGGCGCAGATTCAGGCCAAACTGCCGGTGGGTATTGAACTTCAGCGTGTTGCCAACCAGCCCAAGGCTGTCAGTTCGTCAGTCAATGAGTTTCTGAAGGTACTGGCGGAAGCTGTGCTCATTGTGCTGGTCGTGAGTCTGATCTCGCTCGGTCTGCACGCGAAGCCGTGGCGCATTGATGTACGGCCCGGGCTGGTGGTGGCGTTGACGATTCCACTGGTACTTGCGGCGACTTTTTTGGCCATGCGAATTTTCGGTATTGATCTCCATAAAATTTCGCTGGGTGCACTCATTATCGCGCTGGGGTTACTGGTGGATGACGCGATCATTGCCGTGGAGATGATGGTACGAAAAATGGAGGAGGGCTTGTCGCGGTTTGACGCGGCGACATTTGCTTACACCTCGACCGCGATGCCCATGCTGACAGGTACATTGATTACGGCGGCCGGTTTTTTGCCTATTGGTTTTGCTCAATCAGCTGCGGGCGAATACACCTTCTCCATGTTTTCGGTGAATGCTCTCGCACTTCTGATTTCGTGGTTTGTGGCGGTGCTGTTCACGCCCTATATTGGTTACCTCTTGTTGAAGGTAAACCCGGCATCCAGCGCGGATGGCCATCACGAGCTCTTTGATACACCTTTTTACAAGCGTTTGAGAAACGTCGTGGACTGGTGCGTGGATTGGCGCAAGACCACGATTGCGCTGACCTTGGCGGGGTTTTTTCTCGGCGTATTTGGTTTTCGTTTTATCGAGCAGCAGTTTTTTCCCGATTCGAGCCGTCTTGAACTGATGGTCGAGCTCTGGCTTCCAGAAGGTTCCTCCTATCAGGCCACTGAAAATCAGACAAAAAAATTCGAACGGCTGATGATGCAGCAAGCCGATGTTGAATCCGTGACGAGTTATGTGGGTACCGGCAGCCCTCGGTTCTATTTGCCGCTGGATCAGATTTTCCCTCAGACGAATGTGGCTCAGATTGTCGTCTTGCCCCGAGATGCCAAAGCCCGAACCGTATTGCGCGACAAAATCATTGCCCTTTTCAAAACCGATTTTCCGGAGGTCCGCGGTCGTGTGAAATTACTTCCGAATGGCCCGCCCGTACCCTATCCGGTGCAGTTTCGGGTGACGGGTACCGAAGTTGAAAAGGTGAGGGCTATTGCCGATCAGGTCAAGGAGGTCATGCGCCGCAACCCGAACGCGATCGGGGTCAATGACAACTGGAATGAAGCCGTGAAGGTGCTGCGCATCGAATTGGATCAGGATAAATTGCGCGCGTTGGGCATCAATTCTCAGGTGGTCATGCGTGCCGCCAACACCATTTTGTCCGGAAGTACGGTCGGCCAGTTCCGTGATGGCGACAAACTGATTGATATCGTGATTCGGCAACCCGTGGATGAGCGGGCGACCGTGACTGCCTTGTCCAGTGCAAGTATTCCGACCGGCAGTGGGCGCGCTGTGCCGCTGTCTCAGCTGGCAACACCGCGCTTCGTCTGGGAGCCGGGTGTGGTTTGGCGTGAGGGACGCGAGTGGGCCATCACGGTTCAGTCCGATGTGGTTGACGGTATTCAGGGGCCGACCGTGTCCAGCCAGATCGACCCGCTGCTGGAAACACTGCGTGCCGCGCTGCCACCGGGCTATCAAATCAAACTGGCCGGTGCCATTGCCGACAGCGGAAAAGCGCAGGAATCGATTGCCGCCAATGTGCCGCTGGTGATTTTTATTGTGTTTACCCTGCTGATGCTGCAGCTACACAGTTTTTCGCGTTCGGTGCTGGTCTTCCTGACCGGACCGCTGGGGGTTGCAGGCGCCGCAATGGCGCTGCTGATACTGCAGCGGCCATTCGGCTTCGTCGCCCAGCTCGGCGTGATCGCGCTGTTCGGCATGATCATCCGCAATTCGGTGATTCTGGTCGATCAGATCGAGCAAGACCTGTCAGCCGGCATTCCGGCCTGGGACGCCATCGTTGGCTCGGCCGTTCGGCGCTTCCGTCCGATCATTCTGACGGCAGCGACTGCCGTATTGGCGATGATTCCGCTCTCTCGCTCGGTATTCTGGGGCCCCATGGCCGTGGCTATCATGGGTGGGCTGATCGTCGCTACTGTGCTCACGCTGCTGTTCCTGCCAGCGCTCTATGCGGCCTGGTTCAGGGTGCGGCGGCCCGTCTGAGAGGGCAGGGCCAAAAACCGGGGCGAATGAGGTCAATTTCCAGTAAAATTCAGCCCTGAAGTCAAACAGCCACCACAATGGCCACGCAGGGCGACCGCTTTTGACACTTGGTCGCCCTTTGCTTTTATGTAGCAAGCAATGGGCACCGTGCTGCGAGGATGGCGAAATTGGTAGACGCACCAGGTTTAGGTCCTGACGCCAGCAATGGTGTGGGGGTTCGAGTCCCCCTCCTCGCACCACCGACTTGATTAACATTTTTGGACGATTCACATGGCAACTGCAGTCGAAACACTGGAAAAACTCGAGCGCCGCATCACGCTGAACGTGCTGATGTCCGACATGGACACGGAAGTGGAAAAACGCCTGAAAGTACGCGCGCGTACCGCCAAGGCCCCGGGTTTTCGTCCGGGCAAAGTACCAATGAAGATGGTGTCGGCGCAATACGGCTCGATCGTGCAAGGCGAGGTGCTCAATGAGTTGATTGACCGTGCCTTTCGCGCAGCCAGCGCTGAGCACAACCTGCGGGTGGCAGGCTATCCCACCATCGAGCCCAAGAGCGACGGCGATGTCGAAGGCGCCATCGTGTTTCAGGCGACCTTCGAGGTGTATCCCGAGGTGAAAATTGGTGATCTGGCCAGTGTCGAGATCGAGCGAAGCAAGTCGGAAGTGACCGACGCCGAGATTGACAAGACGATCGATATCCTGCGCAAGCAGCGCGTTCATTTTCATACCAAGGGTGTGCACGATGCCCATGGCGATGGCGGGTCGGATACGTCGGCACAAAATGGCGATCGCGTCACGGTCGATTTCGTCGGCAAGATTGATGGCGTTGAGTTCGCTGGTGGCAAAGCTGATGATTACGCTTTTGTGCTGGGCGAAGGCCGTATGCTGGCTGAATTCGAGCAGGCTGCGCTAGGTCTGAAAGCGGGTGAATCGAAAACCTTTACGATGAAGTTTCCCGATGATTACCACGGCAAGGATGTGGCCGGGAAGACAGCTGAGTTCACCATTACAGTCAAGCATGTGGAATGGGCGCATTTGCCGGATATCGATGCAAGCTTTGCGGAGAGTTTGGGAATTGCCGATGGCGACATACAAAAGATGCGCGATGACATACGCGGTAATCTCGAGCGCGAAGTCGGTGGTCGTGTCAAGGCAAAAACAAAGACGAACGTGATGGATGCCTTGATCAAAATCGCTGAACTGGATGTGCCTAAAGTGCTGCTCAAGCAGGATGCAGAGCGTCTCGCCGAGATGACAAGGGAAGACATGCGGCAACGGGGCATGAACGTCAACGACATGCCATTTCCGCCCGAATTGTTCAATGAACAGGCGGATCGTCGCGTGCGACTGGGATTGATCCTGAGCGAGCTCGTCAAGACGCACGAACTTCGTGCGACGGGCGACCAGATCAAGTCGCATGTGGATGACTTTGCCAAGGCCTACGAAGATCCTCAACAGGTGGTCAAGTACTACTTCAGCGATCGTCAGCGTCTGGCCGAAGTGGAGGCACTGGTGATCGAAGAGAACGTGGTCAATTTTGTGCTGTCCAAAGCCAAGGTCACCGACAGCGTCGTCCCCTTCGATGAGCTGATGGGCAGTACACAACAGGCCTGATCGGCAGCCTCATGAACCTCGGCCGCAAGATTGGTTACACTACCGCTTGCGGCCTTGCTTATTGAAGCGCAGGTCGATCCAAATTCTTATCGCGAAAGAAAGTCAATGACTGATAGCATTTACCGCAAGTCCGCCATCGAGACCGATATGCTGGGCATGGTGCCCATGGTGATCGAGCAGAGTGGTCGTGGCGAGCGCGCTTACGATATTTATTCCCGCTTGCTCAAGGAACGCGTGATTTTCCTGGTTGGCCCGGTAAATGATCACACAGCGAACCTCGTGGTTGCGCAGTTGCTGTTCCTGGAAAGCGAGAATCCTGACAAGGATATTTCTCTCTATATCAACTCCCCAGGCGGATCGGTCTCGGCGGGTCTGGCAATTTACGACACCATGCAGTTCATCAAGCCAGATGTGTCGACGCTCTGTACGGGTCTGGCCGCCTCGATGGGTGCCTTCCTTCTTGCAGCAGGAGCGAAAGACAAGCGTTTTTCCCTGCCGAATTCCCGCATCATGATTCACCAGCCATTGGGTGGCGCGCAAGGGCAGGCGGCAGACATCGAGATCCAGGCGCGCGAGATTCTTTATCTGCGGGAACGTTTGAACCAGATTCTGGCGGACAAGACTGGCCGGACCATGGATCAGATCAGCAAGGATACGGATCGCGACAATTTCATGTCAGCCGACCAGGCCGTTGAATACGGAATGGTTGATAAGGTGCTGACGCATCGGGTCTGACAGGCTCGGGATGCTGAATAGTGGTATTTTTACAACTACTCAGCATAGCAAGATTGTTAGTTTCAAACGTGACGGATTCCTGATTCGCAGGTAATATCCACGAAAAATTGACCTTCACCTACAGGATATGTCCGATAAAAAGTCCTCCAGCGGCGAAAAGTTGCTCTACTGTTCATTTTGCGGGAAGAGCCAGCATGAGGTGAAGAAGCTCATCGCCGGGCCCTCTGTATTCATCTGTGATGAGTGCATTGATCTGTGCAACGACATCATCCGTGATGAAGCCTCCACGGTCGAGTCGGTGGCGGGGCCGCGCTCGGATTTGCCAATACCCCAGGAAATTTTCGACTTGCTCGGTCAGTACGTGATTGGTCAGGATACGGCCAAGCGCACCCTGTCGGTGGCGGTTTACAACCATTACAAGCGGCTGCGCCATCTGGGTAAAAAAGATGAGGTGGAGCTGGCCAAGAGCAACATTCTTCTCGTCGGTCCGACCGGTTCAGGCAAGACACTGCTGGCGCAAACGCTGGCTCGCATGCTCAATGTACCGTTCGTGATCGCCGATGCCACGACGCTGACTGAAGCTGGCTACGTAGGTGAGGATGTCGAGAACATCATCCAGAAATTGTTGCAAAACTGCAATTACGAAGTCGAGAAAGCACAAAAAGGCATCGTCTACATTGATGAGATCGACAAGATCTCTCGCAAATCGGACAACCCGTCGATCACCCGGGACGTGTCTGGTGAAGGCGTTCAGCAAGCGCTGCTGAAACTTATCGAGGGCACCATGGCCTCGGTTCCACCTCAGGGCGGGCGCAAGCATCCGAATCAGGACTTTGTGCAGATTGACACAACCAACATTCTGTTCATTTGTGGTGGTGCTTTCGACGGACTGGCGAAGATCATATCGGACCGCTCTGAAAAAGGTGGTATTGGTTTTTCTGCCAACGTAAAGAGTCAGGTCCAGCGCAGTGCCAGCGAGGTGATGATGGAGGCTGAACCCGAGGACCTCATCAAATTCGGTCTGATTCCGGAACTCGTCGGTCGCTTGCCAGTTGTTGCAACGCTCTCGGAGCTGACCGAGGATGCCCTTGTCCAGATTCTTCTGGAGCCAAAAAATGCGCTGATCAAACAGTACGCGAAACTTCTGGAAATGGAAGGCGCGGAACTGGAGGTTCGTCCTGCTGCATTGCACGCCATCGCAAAGAAGGCGCTGGCTCGGAAAACAGGGGCCCGCGGCCTGCGCTCGATTGTTGAGCACGCGCTGCTGGACGTCATGTTTGAACTACCGAACCAGCAAAATGTTGCCAAAGTGGTTATTGATGAAAATACCATCACCAACGGCGTCAAGCCCTTGCTGATTTATCACGAACCGCAAAAGGTCTCTGGAGCAAAATAGGCGATGTGGTAACGATTGCCTGATTTTGAGGCCAAAATCAGGCAAAAATCTCAAGAAACTTGGAAAAATCAAGGCTTCTCATTAGTGGTCCGAACAAACGCAGTACAATCCCTGTCAACAACAATGCACTCGGGCTTCGTTCGACCAGCCACCGGGACGGCTCTCGTGTGGCTTTTTTGTTAATTTTTTCTGGGAAGCTTGAATATTTGTCTCCGATAGTCGATTTTTAGCAAATGCGACCGGAAATCAGAGCAAATCAGGCGACCAGTCGCGGCAGAAGTAACTATTGTTGAACACAGGCCTTGTGATCGGCAGTATCGTGCCAACATGCATCACAGGTTTTTCAAAAGGCTCGCTATGACGATGACTGCACAATTTTCCGAACCCACCCAGCTACCTTTGCTGCCACTTCGCGATGTCGTCGTTTTCCCGCACATGGTGATACCGCTGTTCGTGGGACGCCCGAAATCGATCAAAGCACTCGAAGCAGCGATGGAGCAGGGCAAAAGCATCATGCTCGCCGCACAAAAAGCAGCTGCCAAGGATGAGCCGTCGGCCGACGACATCTATGAAATTGGCTGCATCGCGAATATCCTGCAGATGCTCAAACTGCCCGACGGCACCGTCAAGGTACTCGTCGAAGGTGCGCAGCGGGCGCGTATTCATGCCATCAGCGAGGTAGACACGCATTTCGTGGCTGACCTCTCTCCGGTGGATTCCGAATCAGGTGATGAATCCGAAGTCGAGGCGATGCGCCGTGCCATCGTTCAGCAGTTTGATCAGTACGTCAAGCTGAACAAGAAGATCCCCCCTGAAATTTTGACCTCGCTCGCGGGCATCGATGACGCAGGGCGTCTGGCGGACACTATTGCCGCGCATCTGCCGTTGAAGCTGGAGCAGAAACAAGTCATCCTCGAAATCTTCAACGTAGCCAAGCGCCACGAACACTTGTTGGGTCAGCTCGAAGCGGAGCTGGACATTCTGCAGGTGGAGAAGCGTATCCGTGGTCGCGTCAAGCGCCAGATGGAAAAATCCCAGCGTGAGTACTATCTGAACGAGCAGGTCAAAGCGATTCAGAAGGAACTGGGCGAGGGCGAGGAAGGTGCAGACCTCGAAGAGCTGGACAAAAAAATCATCGCCGCCAAGATGCCGAAAGAGGCGCGTGAAAAGGCGCAGTCCGAACTCAAGAAACTCAAGCTGATGTCTCCGATGTCAGCAGAAGCCACCGTCGTTCGTAATTACATCGATGTACTGATTGGTTTGCCATGGAAGAAAAAATCCAAGGTCAACAATGATCTCGCGCATGCCGAGAAAGTACTGGAAGACGATCACTACGGCTTGGACAAGATCAAGGAACGCATTCTGGAATAAGGCAAAATTCTGCAAAGTCTGACCAAGTCGGGCGTGCGCAATCCTTTATTCCTGCTGGATGAAATTGACAAGCTGGGACAGGATTTTCGTGGCGATCCTGCCTCCGCGCTACTCGAGGTGTTGGATCCGGAGCAGAATCACACGTTTGGTGACCATTATGTCGAGGTCGACTTCGACCTGTCGGATGTGATGTTCGTCGCGACGGCTAACTCCTACAATATTCCTGCGGCGTTGCTGGATCGTATGGAAGTCATACGCCTGTCGGGTTATACCGAAGACGAAAAGACCAACATTGCTCAGCGCTATCTGCTGCCCAAGCAGATCAAGAACAATGGCTTGAAGGACAGTGAAATTTCGGTGGCCGAATCGGCAGTACGCGACATCATTCGCTACTACACACGTGAAGCGGGTGTGCGCTCTTTGGAACGCGAGATTTCCAAGATCTGCCGTAAAGTCGTCAAGATGCTGCTGCTCACCAAGCAGGACAAGAAAATCACGGTGACCGGGAAGAATCTGGGCAAATTTCTGGGTGTGCGCCGCTATGACTTTGGTGTCGCTGACAAGGAAAACCAGATCGGTCAGGTGGTCGGTCTTGCATGGACAGAGGTGGGCGGCGATCTGCTGACCATCGAATCAATGACCATGCCCGGTAAAGGCAATGTGATTCGTACGGGCACCCTTGGCGATGTGATGAAAGAATCCATCGAAGCCGCGCGGACGGTTGTGCGCAGTCGTGCAAAAATGCTGGGGATTAAAAGCGATGTCTTCGAAAAGACCGACATTCACATTCACGTGCCTGAAGGTGCGACACCGAAGGACGGCCCATCCGCAGGTATTGCAATGACCACTGCATTGGTGTCAACCTTTTCGGGTATTCCGGTACGAGCCGATGTTGCGATGACCGGTGAAATCACGCTGCGTGGTGAGGTGCTTCCGATTGGTGGTCTCAAAGAAAAACTTCTCGCTGCGCTGCGCGGGGGTATCAAGGTGGTACTGATTCCCGAACAGAATGAGAAGGATCTTGCAGAGATACCTGACAACGTGAAAAACCGCATTGAAATCATTCCGGTGCGGTGGATCGAAAAGGTGCTGGCGATCGCACTCGAGCGTCAGCCCGTGCCTTTGACTGAGGAAGATGTTGCTCCAGCGACGGCAGTGGCAAGTGCCGAGACGGTAGTTGACCCGGTCGTTGTCAAGCACTGAACAGAGATTGAGTCAATCCATTGTTTGAAAAAAAGCGCCTTTATGGGCGCTTTTTTGATGCAAAATTTTTACAGTATTAACGGTTTGACAGAGGTTTGCCGTCCGAAGTGCGATTAAGGAAAGTGTTATTGGTAAATTTCTTGACACCAATGATCGCGACTTGTCTAATAGCCGCTGCAGGAAATTCTGCAGCCGTACGGCCGGCTTCCAAGACAAATCTTCTGCCGAAAAATCCAACAACATATCCTAGGGGAATGTCAGTGAACAAAACTGAATTGATTGACGAAATCGCCAAGGCTGCCGACATTTCAAAAGCTTCCGCCAGCCGTGCACTTGAAGCAGTGATTGAAGCAGTGACATCAACATTGAAAGAAGATGGTACGGTGACCCTCGCCGGATTTGGAACTTTCTCCGTCAGCGCTCGTGCCGAGCGTGTTGGACGCAATCCGCGCGCACCGCATCAGGAAATTACGATCAAGGCATCGAATGTCCCGAAATTTAAGCCTGGCAAAGCTTTGAAAGATGCATTAAACTAGCGGCTTTTCCGGCGTGGTGACAAACGTCGGGCTTGGCTGGCCAAGTCGAAACGAGCAGCAAGAAGTTTCAGCGGGTGCTTAGCTCAGTTGGTAGAGCGGCGCCCTTACAAGGCGTAGGTCGGGAGTTCGAGCCTCTCAGCACCCACCAACCAGTCAGCAAAAGCAGTTTAGGAGTGGTAGTTCAGTCGGTTAGAATACCGGCCTGTCACGCCGGGGGTCGCGGGTTCGAGTCCCGTCCACTCCGCCAAAAACCAAAAAGGCGAACCCTGTGTTCGCCTTTTTTCATATGGTGCTCTGTCGCCCTGAAGGCATGAAGCCCGGGTCGCAAAGTACTCAGTAATAACCCGACAAAGACAGACGCCCACACAGGGCGGGAGACATCAGACCAACCATGTTTGAATTCATTCGCACCCACCGCCGCCTGATGCAGTTTTTGCTGCTGCTGATCATTGTTCCTTCTTTTGCGTTTGTCGGCCTGGAAAGCTATATACGTATGTCTGACCGCGAGCCGGCGGTGGCCAGGGTTGATGGACAGGATATTTCGCAGCGTGAATGGGATGCTGCACAGGCTCGTCAGCTGGAACGCTTCCGTCAAATGTTTGGCGAGCAGTTCAATCCCGCCATGTTCGATACGCCCGAAGCGCGCCAAAGCACGCTGGAAGGACTATTGGCACAAAAATCATTGTCTTCCCACGTCATAAAAAATAATCTGACGGTGTCCGATGATCAGTTGCGCACCACCATACGGGAGATTCAGGGTCTGACCAATCCGGATGGCAGTTTCGACAAAAAGCGCTACCAGGCGCTGCTAGCCGCCCAAGGACTGACCACAGATCGATTCGAGGCCAATCTGCGCCTCGAGCTGGCAATGCAGCAAGTGAACCTCTCAATTCAAAGCAGCGCATTCGCACCCAAGACGGTGGCCGCGCGCATTACCTCACTCAACCAGCAGGTACGCGAGGTACAGGAACTATCGGTCGGCTGGCAGGAGTTCAAGGGTCAGGTCAAGCCTACTGATGCGATGGTCAATGAGTTCTACAACAAGAACATCACGCAATTCGAAGTGCCGGAAACCGTCAAGATCGAGTATCTGGTCTTATCGCCGGAGGCGGTCGAATCGCGCATTGAGGTGTCCGATGCGGATATCAAAGCCTTCTACGACCAAAATATCGCACGCTATAAAACACCGGAGCAGCGCCGCGCCAGCCATATTCTGATTAACGCATCCAAGGACGCTTCTGCAGCAGACAAAGCGACGGCCAAGGCAAAAGCAGAAAAAATACTTGAGCAGGTACGCAAGAATCCAGCTGACTTTGCGAAACTTGCAAAAGAAAATTCTCAGGACACGGTCTCTGCCGAACGCGGTGGTGACCTGAACTTCTTTGGCAAAGGTGACATGGTCAAGCCGTTTGAAGATGCCGCATTCGCTTTGAAAGAAGGCGAGATCAGCGGACTGGTGCAATCGGATTTCGGCTTTCACATCATTCGTGTCACGGGTGTCAAAGCGCCGGCGACCCGAGAGCTCGCTGAAGTCAAAGCCAACATCGCATCAGATATCAGGCGTCAACAGTCCGGTAAAAAATATGCCGAAATGGCAGAAATTTTCTCCAACATGGTCTACGAGCAATCCGATAGCCTCAAGCCGGTAGCAGACAAGCTCGGTCTGAAAATTGAAACGGCACAAAATCTCACCAAAAAGCCCAGTCCTTCACTGCCCAAAATGGCAGCGTACAACCAGCCAAAGTTCCTCACTGCGATTTTTTCTGACGATGCCATTCGCGCCAAGCGCAATACTGAGGCTATCGAGGTGGGTACGAGCGTGCTGATTGCAGGTCGCGTGGTAGAGCACAAACCGGTAGCGAAAATCCCCGTTTCGGAGGTTCGGCCGGTGATCGAGGAGCGACTGATTGGCGTGGAATCTGAAAAGCTCGCAGTAAAGGCCGGCGAAGCGCGTCTGCTTGAGTTGCGTGGGGGCGGTAGCGCCGAGTTTGGTGCTGCAAAATCCGTTTCAAGGAATACCACGGCGGGCCTCTCGCCCTCCGCAGTGACTGCCATCATGAAGGCCGACCCAAGCAAGCTTCCGGCTTATGTTGGTGTGCCCGTGTCAGGTCGCGGTTTTGCGATTTACCGTGTCAACAAGATCAACGACGAGGCCATTGATGACGAGGCGCGCAAGGCCGAGCTGCAGCAGGTAGATGAATTTTTGGCGGCTCAGGAAATGGGTGCTTATCTTGATGTGATCAAGAAGCGCACCAAGGCAGAAATTCTCAAACCCGTCGCGGCCAAAGCGGCGCCGACAGCGAAATAGGCTGCATAAGGCGGGGCTCCGATGGTC
Organism: Oxalobacteraceae bacterium; assembly: GCA_021298975.1. Lineage (GTDB taxonomy): Bacteria > Pseudomonadota > Gammaproteobacteria > Burkholderiales > Burkholderiaceae_D > Pernthalerella. The sequence goes on along the minus strand of JAJTGC010000017.1, from coordinate 28,092 downwards.
GAGAGCCCCGTCTTTTTATCGGTCCCATTTCGGTGCCGCAATCAACTCACCAGGTCATCAGCCAGCAGTTCTTTCGCGGCTTTGGAAAAAGCGCTGCCCGAAATATCTTCAAGTGTCAGCGATCGCGCCTGCGCATAGCCGCTGAAGTTTTTTTCTATGGATCGCAGATACGCAGGATCGTAGTGCTGGTTCAGTAACTCCTCGACCAACCGGTTAATCTGGCGGGTCTCCGCCATGTCCCGCCATGTGCGAATTTTTGCGTGGCCATGCAATGCCACCAGATGGTCGAGCTGACTGCCGAGCAGCGTGCTGTCTGAAACGAGATGCGGATAATCTTCGATAAGCAAGGCAACCCTGTCGGAGATATGGGTCTGCAAATGGATACAAGCCGACGCGCGCATTTTTTCCATCAACTTTTCCGGTACACGCAGATTGCCTATTTTGCGGCTTTCCGATTCCACATAGATAGGTCGAGCCGACGTAAAACCCCTGAGTTTCAGCCAGATCCGACTTTCAAACATTTTCTGTGAGGGTTGGGGTTCGCCCGGGATGCCGCCCAGTACGGAACCGCGATGCGCGGCCAACTGCTCGAGATCGAGTACCTGAGCACCGGCATCTGCGAGCAATGTCAGTAACCTGCTTTTACCGCTACCGGTGGTGCCACAGATAACGCGAAAACGAAGTGTCTCTGGCTCGGAGTCCAGCGAACTGCGCACACTGCGGCGATATTCGCGGTAGCCGCCATCGAGCTGCACCGCGTGCCAGCCGATTTTTGCGAGTATGTGGGCCATGGCGCCACTGCGATTGCCACCACGCCAGCAATAAATCAGCGGTTTCCAGTCGCGGGGTTTGTCTGCCAGTGTTTCTTGCAAATGAAGCGCAATGTTTCTGGCGACAAGTGCAGCACCGACTTTTTTGGCGTCGAAGCTACTGTTTTGTTTGTAGATGGTGCCCACCTGCGCGCGCTCATCATCATTCAGCACGGGACAGTTAATGGCACCCGGCACATGATCGAGGGCGAATTCCGACTCGGAGCGCACATCAATGATGCTGTCATAGTCTTCCAGGTGTGCCAGTACGTCGCCGGCGGGCAGCAATACGGGATATTTCATGAATGCATCTTATCGCAGCATGGGCTTGAGAACCTGCCAGACGTTTTCCATCATGATGGGTTGGGCACGTTGGTTGGGATGAATACGATCTGGCTGGAAAAATACATCGGTGTCATCAAGGCCCTGCAGAAGAAACGGTACGAGCCGGACATTTTTTTCACGTCCCAGACCCATGTACAGGGCAGCAAAGCGTTTGCTGTAATCGACACCATAATTGGGTGGCACACGCATGCCGACAAGAATGAGTTTCGCGCCGGTGGCTGTACTCATTGCCATCATTTCGCGCAGATTCGCCTGGGTAGCCGCCAATGACAGTCCGCGCAAACCATCGTTGCCACCGAGTTCGATCAACACCAAGGCAGGCTTATGTTGTTGCAATAGTGAAGGCAATCGGGATTTGCCACCCGAGGTGGTCTCGCCACTGATACTGGCGTTCACGAGCCTCAGATCATATTTCTCCTTAAGCAGTTGTTGCTGCAAAAGGTAAACCCAGCCGCTATCGCGCGGCAGCCCATACTCGGCGGAGAGGCTGTCGCCGAGCACGAGCAGGGTTTTTGATGCAGAATACGCCGGCGCTGCATGGCCGCTGATGAACAGCACCATGGTCACGACCAGCCATTGCAGCCACCGCGCCGTTCCATTTGATCCAAAAGATCCCCGATAGAGATTCAACCGAGCTTGCATGCCTGAACACCTCCAGAGAATTCCTGCCATCGAAGTAACTGCGCTGACCAAAAAAGTGTCCGACGCCAGTGGCGAGTTGACGATTCTTGATGACATCCATTTTACCGTCCAGGCCAGCGACACGTTGGCGCTGGTGGGTGCATCCGGTTCCGGAAAGTCGACCCTGTTGGGATTACTTGCCGGTCTGGATACGCCGACATCGGGCAGCGTCCGGATCGAGGGCATTGACATTTTCTCGCTGGATGAAGACGGCAGAGCTGCCATCCGACGCGCACATCTGGGTTTTGTATTTCAATCATTTCAGTTGCTCTCGCATCTGACGGCAATTGAGAACGTGATGCTGCCGCTGGAATTACGTGGCGATGCTGACGCTGCGGCCAAGGCCGAGGCCGAGGCGATGCTCAGCCGGGTGGGCCTGCAGCAGCGCCTGCAGCATTATCCCAAGTATCTGTCTGGAGGCGAGCAGCAGCGCGTGGCACTTGCGCGCGCTTTTGTGACGCGTCCGCCGCTGCTGCTGGCCGATGAGCCGACGGGCAGTCTTGACGCGGCGACCGGTGAAGCCATCATCGAGTTGATGTTTGAACTCAACCGTGAGCAGCATTCGACACTGGTGCTGGTGACCCACGATCTTGCAATGGCAGCCCGCTGCGCGCGCCAGCTGACGATCGCGGCCGGCCATCTCGTTGACGACCGTCGCCAGTAATTTCTACACTTCATCGCGACATCACACGGTGCTCGCTGACGAGTTGGTTGAAAGCCTTCCTTATCCACGGCATTAGTTCACTCGCGGTTGCGCCCGCAGGTCCGGTGCCGTCCGCGACCATTTGATCTGCCGCGCTGCCATGTAGCCAAGTCGCGGCCAGCGCACATGCCCTCACAGGCCAGCCTTGTGCAAGCAGAGCTCCGCAGAGCCCCGCCAGCACATCGCCGCTGCCAGCCGTTGCCAGTGCCGGATTGCCAGTGGTGTTGATGACAGGGATGTCACCGGGGTGAGCAATGATGCTGCCACTGCCTTTGAGTATGACGGTCGCATGATAGCGATCAGCCAGCGCACAGGCGCAGCCCGATCGATCTGATTGAACTGTATGGACATCGGTTCCCAGCAGCCGCGCGGCCTCAAGCGGATGCGGTGTAAGCAAAGTGGGTGCGGTGCGTTGTGCAAGACGGGATTGCAGTCGGGGTTCAGCCGCGACCAGGTTGAGTCCATCGGCGTCGATCACCAGCGCTTGCGAAGACGACAGTGCGCGGCCCAACAGATCATGTGCCTGCCGGGACGTGCCAAGGCCTGGTCCCAAGGCGACGGTGCAGTGATCAGCTTTCAAATCGTCCGCGAATCGACACATCAGTTCGGGATGCAAGCTGTCGTAGCCGGGTACCGGTCCGGCAAATCCCGCAAATACCCGGCCCGCACCGGCCATCAACGCCATGCGCGCTGCAAGGATCACCGCGCCGCTCATACCCTCGGCACCGCCGATGACCTGCAGGTCACCGTAGCTGCCTTTATGCGATGCGTGCAGTCGCGGGCGTACGGCGTCGGCAAACCAGCGTGGGGAATTCAGACGGGCGACAGGTTCAGAGAATAGCGTGTGATCAATGCCCAGATCATCCGTCACTACCCGACCTGCATGATCCTGGCCGTGCGCGGTATGGAGTCCTGGTTTGCCGGCAATCAAGGTGAGCGTCACGGTGGCGCAAACGGCCATACCCTCGGGGCCGACAACATTTCCGGTATCTGCGTCAAGTCCACTGGGTACATCAATAGCCAGTACTGGGCAGTGCAAGTAATTAAGTTGTGTTGCCCATTCCCGGTAGCGTCCTTGCAGCGGACGGGTCAGTCCGATACCGAACAGGCCGTCAATGGCCAGGGACCATGACACCGCAGGTATCGACTTGACGAATGCAACGCCGCTTTGCCTGGCGTGCGTGAGCGCCGCACGGGCATCGGCAGGTAGGGTGTTTTCATCGGCCTCATGAACCACCGTGACCTTGATGCCCCGTTGCGCCAGGATGGCCGAAGCTTCCAGCGCGTCGCCGCCGTTATTGCCCGGGCCGGCAACGGTGAGTACTTGAATGTCGGCAGTGATTTCTGGCAGAAGGGTCAGCGCGCAGCGGGCAACGGCAGCGCCTGCACGCTGCATCAGAACGCCCGGATCGACAGAGGAAAGCGCAGCGGCTTCGATCGCTCGAATCTGCGCTACGCTGTAAAGTGCCAGTGGGTCGCGCTGATCAGCGCATCCGGTCGCCATATCGTGTCAATGTGAGGCCATCCAAATCAATTTCGGTGCGCCGTGATGAGATCAGGTCCGCCATGAGCTTGCCGCTACCGGCTGCCAATGCCCAAGCCCCGGCGCCGTGTCCTGTGTTAATGAAGACATTCGGATAGCGCGTGGTACCGAGCAGCGGCACGCCCTCAGGCAGCATCGCAGCCGGGCCACACCAGAAGCTCGCGGTTCGGTAGTTCGCGGCATTCGGAAACCAGTCATCACCGACTTTGACCAAGGTATTCACCGCTTTTTGATTCAGATCGACATTCGACGATCCCAATTCAGCGCAACCAGCGATACGAATTCGCTTCCCCAGGCGCGTCAGACCGACCCGATAAGTATCATCAAAAACTGAGAGTTGCGGTGCGAGTTCGTACTCCTGAATCGGCGTGGATGCCGAATAGACCTTGACGGGATAGAGCGGCAGGCTGACGCCAATCGCCTTGAGCAGGCGAACACTGTCGCTGCCCGCCGCCACCACGATGGCATCGGTATCAATGCTGCGGCCATCGACCTGAAAGCTCACACCACCTATTTCGGGTCGGATTGCCTGAACGTCGTTATTGAAGTGAAATTCCACGCCTTTGTCTTGCGCAAGCGATTTCATCTGTCGCACGAACAGAGGACAATTGCCCGACCAATCATCAGGTATGTACAAAGCGGAATGAAAGGCCGTTTCAGACGAGAGAGCGGGTTCCAGCTGGCGGGCGGCCTCCATATCGAGCAGCTCGTGGCGACCGCCTATTTCCCCCAGCAATTCCATCATGGGTTGTGCCAACTCAAGATCGCGTGAGGTGCGAAACATCATCAACGCGCCATTGCGTTGCTGGAAATCCAGCTCGCACGTCTGCACCAGATGTTGCATGAGCTCCTGACTGTAGTTCGCGAGGCGCAGCAGGCGTTGCTGATTTTGTTTGTAACGGGGCAGTGCACTCTCGGACATCGAGCGCCGCAGCCAGCGCCACATGGCCGGCTCAAATTTTGCACTGAATGACATCGGTGATTCGGGACGAAAGAGCATGGAGAACACCCGACCCACCGTTCCGGGTGTTGCCCAGGGACGGACGGCAGAGGGCCCCATGAGGTCCAAATTGCCGAAACTGGCCTCCTGAGCAACATTGCCATAGCGCTCCAAGACCGCAACCTCATGCCCGGCCTCAGCCAGGTAGTAGGCGGTGCAGACACCGATGACACCACCACCAATTACAGCGACACGCATTGGACTCCAGTTCCAGGCAAACCTTGCAGCGTTCTATCCGCTGCGGGGCAGGTCGATGCCTACGTTCTTCAAGGGAAACACTTGATCAAAAAATCCGCTATAGGGTAGCCGTAAACCCATTTCAAAACAATCTGTACTGTTAATCGGCCATCCGCACCTGTGAATTTACCCAAATCTGTGCATGCACCGATTTGCTCGATCACAGATATGCGTGTTGGTGCGAGCTGCCAACGTTGTGTTGACTACACGCCACGGTTCTAAATAAAAAGCGCCATCAGAAAAAACTTGCCCCGGCCAAGTTGTATGGCACGGCAATTGCAAAAAAGGAAATGCTGCCGACAGCTTGCAGCTTCCAGTGTCGTCGGTGCCTGAACAATTTCCATCAGAGACATTTTGCAAAAAGGACGCATCATGAATGTAATCCTCAAATGCAGTTTACCGAGATCAGCCACAGGGGTTTCCCGTCGTACCGATAAATATCTGGCGGCTCATTATCTCCAGCCTCCCAGAATGAAGATCAAGAAATCACTTGAAGAGCTTCTCCTGCCTTTTTTTACTGAATATAAAAGAATGAAATTGGAAGCAATGACGGTTGATCCCGTACAGATTGCCAATACCCCCAAAGTGCACCTGTCAACGTTCGCACATCCTTGGAAAGTAGTGACGGTTTCTGATGATGAAATATCAAAGTTCATCAATATGGATGAGAACGACTTCGATTCAAACGGCGTTTATAGCATCGGCCCAGCCAGGAGTGTCAGCAATACCAACCCGTTTGACCTGCCATCAGCCTGCCCCAGCATCCAGATAAAAAGCAAAAAACCGGGCGAGGGTGTATTCACCAACGTGACCACTGGGCCCTATGGTCAGCGTGAATTCAAATATCTTTACCTGATTGACCACAGTGGCATGCATATCGTGCGCGAGATGACGCCCTGTCCGGAGAGTTCACGGGGTATTCCCATGCACAGTCTGATTAAATCTCATGGTGTCGTAGGTGGCGAGATTTTTTTTGATGATGACAATCCCAAGGTGGCCTACATTAACTTCGGATCGGCGCGGCTAACATTCAGAGACGCTGCCGAGGCAGACAGGACAGCGCGGTTCGTGCTCTCGCTGGGGTATGAAAAAATTATTGCTGTCTACCCTGACAGGGATTTTTCAATCAAACCGTATGGGATGAAAGACAGATACGGCGAATCGCCTGCTCACGCGGTGTATGTCAGGGGTTCGCTCTGAATTCATTTGGTCTACCCAGTAAATCTTCAATGTTCCGGGCTATGGCCATCAACTTCGCATCTGCCATAGCCAGCCCTGCTACCGTCAGGCCCACCGGTAATTCGCCTGATCGGTGGCAGGGAAGTGATATGGCGCAGCCATCAAGAAGATTGATGAGCGAAGGATTACGAAGCAGCAGCCGATTCGTTTCGAAAAATACCGCATCCGAAGCCAGTAGCGGTTCAATGTGTGGCGCAACGATCGGCACGGTAGGCATCAAGAGTGCATCGACACCGGCCAGTGCCATGCTGACGCGGAGAGCCCAATCAGCACGCGCGGCATGGAGTAAATCCAATGCATCAGATGCCTGATCCGCACCCTGCCGAATTCTCTGCACGACCCGCTGATCGTAGGCATCCGCGTGCGTCTTTAAAAGGGTTTGATGCCACCCATAGGCTTGGATTGGCGAAAAGCGGTTGATCCGAGGCGCTTCCCGCAGCATTGGCATGGACACCTCAACGACTTCAGCACCCGCAGCGGAGAGGCGCGACAAGACCAGCGAAAAGGCTTGGGCGACCTGCGAATCCATATCGTCCAGCACCACATCAAGCGGAACAGCGAGCCGCAGTCCGGCCAGCGTGATGGGCTCAGGCTGCAAGGGCGTATCGGCGATGATGCTGTCGATCAGCAGGCAGTCTTCAACGGAACGTGCAATAGGGCCCAGCGTATCCAGCGCAGGCGAGAGCGGCACAATACCTGCCACCGGCACCCGACGCATGGTGGGTTTGAAGCCCACCAGCCCGCACAGGGCTGCAGGAATGCGAATGGAGCCGCCCGTGTCCGAGCCTATCGCAGCAACACAACTGCCACCAGCCACCGAGACTGCAGCGCCCGAGGATGACCCGCCCGGGATGCGTGTCGGGTCGGCAGGATTGCCCGGCGTGCCGTAATGGGGATTGATGCCGACGCCTGAGAAGGCAAACTCGGTCATGTTGGTTTTGCCCAGCAGCGCCGCACCTGCGGCGCGCAGGCGGGCCACCACGGGCGCATCCTGTTGTGCGGGTGGACGATCGCGCAACACGACGGAGCCGGCCAGCGTTACCTCGGCCTCGGTGTCGAATAAATCCTTGATGGATACGGGCAGGCCAGCCAGTGCGGAGACAGGTCGCCGATTCCTGCGGGCGGCATCGGCGGCGCTGGCCGCTGCCAGTGCTTGTGATGGGTAGAGCTTCGTGAATACAGCCTGCTGGTTTTCAGCAAGCGACAGGCTCGATGCCAAAAGTTCGCTGCGCAGCGTGCCGTCCAATGAACGGATAAGTGAGGAGCTTTGCTTCATCGTTATGCGCGCGTTTGCCGGGTAAGAATGCGAAAGACCATAGCACATGACTGAAAAGAATGGTCTTGCATGAGCAAGTTGAAAGAGGGTGACGGGTTATAATCGCAACCTTGATTTCTGCCGCGCAGCGCTTGCGCGTAACCCTCTTCAAGCTGCCTTCGCCATGCTCATTTTGCCGGGCTCCAATGCCCTGTCTGCTTTCCGTATCCAGCGTTTATTGTCACAACTGAAAGAGATCGTCCCCGCAGTCACGGGGATTGCGGGTCGCTACTGCCATTTTGTCGATAGCAAGGTACCCGTTGCTGATGACGAACGCCAGAAACTCGAAGCAATGCTGGCCTACGGAGAACCCTTGGTGTCCGATCTCGGCGGCGAACGATTCGTTGTGATACCGCGTTTTGGAACGATCTCCCCTTGGGCCAGCAAGGCGACAAATATCGCGCACAACTGCGGCATGTCCCACATTCATCGCATTGAACGCGGCGTGATTTATACGGTTGCGCTGAAATCCGGACTGCTGGGCAAGTCACCCGTAATGAATGCACAGCAAACGGCGCTGGTGGTGGGTCTGCTGCACGACCGCATGACCGAGACCGTCATTCGCACACCCGAGGAGGCAGCGCGGCTCTTTGATGAATTGCCTGCGCAGCCACTGGCATTCATCGATGTAAAAACGGGCGGTCGTCAGGCGCTGGTTGCGGCAAATGTCGAACTGGGACTCGCGCTCTCGGATGATGAGATCGACTACCTCGATGCGGCCTTCAGCAGTGCCGGTCGCAATCCCACCGACGTCGAGTTGATGATGTTCGCCCAAGCGAACAGCGAGCATTGCCGGCACAAGATTTTCAATGCCGACTGGACCATCGACGGCCAAGCGCAGGACCGCTCGCTGTTTGCCATGATCCGCAATACGCATCAGCTGCATCCGCAGGGCACGGTCGTGGCTTACTCGGATAATTCTTCGGTGATTGAAGGCGCGGTGGTATCGCGGTTTTATCCACGCGCCGGGCAGGGACAGCAGTACCTTCCCTCAGAGGATGAGACGCATATCCTGATGAAAGTCGAAACCCACAATCACCCGACAGCGATCTCGCCGTTTCCTGGCGCCTCCACCGGTGCAGGTGGCGAGATTCGTGATGAGGGCGCGACTGGCCGCGGCGGCAAACCCAAGGCGGGCCTGACCGGGTTCACCGTGTCCAATCTCATGCTCACGCATGCCGTGCGTTCCTGGGAAAATGCACGCGACGTAAATCAGCCCGTCACCGCACGCAACGATATGGGTCTGTCTGATATCACCGGCAAGCCCGAGCGCATCGCATCGCCTTTGCAGATCATGATCGAGGGCCCACTCGGTGGCGCAGCATTCAACAATGAATTTGGTCGCCCCAATCTGGCGGGTTATTTCCGTACGTACGAACAAAATGTTGGTGGTACGGTTTACGGGTATCACAAACCGATCATGATTGCCGGCGGCATGGGTAACATCGCCGCACGGCACACAAAGAAAGAAGGTCTGCCGCCCGGCAGTCTGCTGATACAGCTTGGTGGCCCCGGCATGCGCATCGGTATGGGCGGCAGTGCCGCCTCCTCCATGGCCACGGGTACCAACACGGCGGATCTTGATTTTGATTCGGTTCAGCGCGGCAATCCCGAAATGGAGCGACGCGCGCAGGAAGTCATCAATGCCTGTTGGGCGCTGGGTGAGGACAATCCCATCCTCTCGATACACGATGTCGGCGCCGGTGGTTTGTCCAATGCTTTTCCCGAGCTCACTAACGATGCCGGTCGCGGTGCCGTGTTTGACTTGCGCAAAGTACCCCTCGAAGAGAGCGGTCTTGCGCCCAAAGAGATCTGGAGCAATGAATCGCAGGAGCGCTACGTGATGGGCATTGCGCCATCCAGCCTCGGTTTGTTCCGAGCGATCTGCGAGCGTGAACGCAGTCCGTTTGCGGTCATTGGCATTACCACCGAAGAGAGGCAGCTGCGGGTACTCGATCCCGAGCAGGATAATTATCCCGTTGATATGCCCATGGATGTCTTGCTCGGCAAGCCACCAAAAATGCATCGCGATGTCCAGCGCCAGCCGCTGGAACGCACGCCGCTGGACCTGACTGATATCAGCCTGGAAGACGCGGCGCTCCGTGTGCTGCGTTTTCCTGCGGTGGCTGATAAATCTTTCCTGATCACCATTGGTGATCGTTTCGTCGGCGGGCACACGGCGCGGGATCAGATGGTCGGTCCCTGGCAAGTACCGGTGGCTGATTGCGCCGTGACGACAATGAGCTATGAGGGCTATCTCGGTGAAGCGATGGCCATGGGTGAGCGCACGCCGCTGGCGGTCATCAATGCCCCTGCATCGGGCCGTATGGCAGTGGGTGAAGCCATCACCAACATCGCGGCGGCATCGATACGACATCTCTCCGATATCAAGCTCTCGGCTAACTGGATGGCCGCATGCGGACAGCCGGGTCAGGATGCCGCCCTGTTTGATACGGTGAAGGCAGTGGGCATGGAATTGTGTCCCGCCCTGGGCATCAGCATCCCGGTCGGCAAGGACTCGCTGTCCATGCGCACAACCTGGCAGGATGCCGCGGGCGACAAGGCGGTGATTTCACCGGTGTCGCTGATTGTGTCTGCGTTCAGCCCGGTAGCCGATGTCCGCCTGACCCTGACGCCACAGCTTCGAACCGATGCCGGCGAGACGGTGCTGATGCTGATTGATCTCGGTCGCGGTAAAAACCGCATGGGCGCATCGGCGCTGGCACAGGTATTTCAGCAAATCGGCGACACGACCCCTGATGTTGATAGCGCAGAAGATCTCAAAGCTTTTTTTAATGCGATTCAGTCGCTCAATCGTGAACAACAAGTGCTGGCTTATCACGATCGCTCTGACGGCGGCTTGTATGCCAGCTTGTGTGAGATGGCATTTGCAGGGCGCACGGGTGTGTCGGTGAATGTCGATATTCTGGTCACGGAGGGCGAACATGCCAGTGACTGGGGCGATTCCAAAAATTGGGCAAGTCAGGTCGGCGAGCGGCGCAATGATCTGACCCTGCGCGCCCTGTTCAACGAAGAACTCGGCGCAGTGATTCAGGTGCGTGCAGATCAGAAATCCGACGTGATGAATGTCTTGCGCGCTCATGGCCTGGGCGCTTGCAGTCATATCATTGGCAAGCTCAACGATCGGGGAGTGATCGAGGTCACCCGTGATGCCAAAATTATCTATCGCGTGAAGCGTTCTGAACTGCATCGTGCGTGGAGCGAGACCAGCTGGCGCATTGCCCGATTGCGCGACAACCCGGTGTGTGCCGATGCCGAATATGACCGTCTGCTTGATGAAGCAGATCCCGGCATTCACCCACAATTGCACTTTGATCCCGCAGAGGATATTGCTGCACCCTTCATCAACACGGGTGCGCGTCCGCGCGTGGCGATCTTGCGCGAGCAGGGTGTGAACTCGCATGTGGAGACCGCCTGGGTCATGCACAAGGCAGGCTTCGATGCCATTGATGTGCACATGAGTGACTTGATTGCCGGTCGCGCCAATCTGGCTGATGTCAAAGGACTGATCGCCGTGGGTGGTTTTTCTTATGGCGATGTGCTGGGAGCGGGCGAGGGCTGGTCGAAAACGATTTTATTCAATGAGCAGCTCTCTTCGCAGTTTCAGACCTTCTTTCAGCGTCACGACACCTTCGCGCTGGGCATCTGCAACGGTTGTCAGATGATGAGCAGCCTGAAATCGATCATCCCCGGCGCTGACCACTGGCCGAAGTTCACGCGTAACCGGTCGGAGCAGTTCGAGGCCCGGTTTGCAATGATCGAAGTCATGGAATCACCCTCGATCTTCTTTGCCGGTATGGCCGGGACGCAGGCGCCGATTGCGGTCGCTCACGGTGAGGGTTTCGCCAATTTTTCAGCGACGGGTGTGCAGAACAATGTTCTGGTGGCAGCCCGTTTTGTCGACAATACCGGCGCGATCACCGAGCGCTATCCTTTCAACCCCAATGGTTCCCCAGCAGGCATTACCTCCGTGACGACGAGCGATGGCCGTTTCACCGTAATGATGCCTCACCCCGAACGTGTATTCCGTACCGTGCTCAATTCCTGGCATCCCCCTGAATGGGGTGAGGATGCGCCCTGGATGCGGATGTTTCGCAATGCGCGCAAGTGGGTCGGCTAGCAACGGCGCACCTGGCTGGGTATCCCGCGCTGGTTGGTTGCTTTCGTTCGCTGAAATAACAAAGGGCTCCGAGAGGAGCCCTTTGCGCATGAGACCGGAATCGGGCTCAATGATGTATCCAATGACTTACTGGATCTTTGCCTTCTTCTTCAGGTCTTGCTGAAAGGCCTGCAGCTTCTTTTGTTGGAGTGATTCAGAAATTTGTGATTTGACTTCCTCAAATTTGGGTACCTGAGCGTCACGTACTTCTTCTACCTTGATGACATGAAAACCGAATTCGGTTTGCACCGGTGTCTGGGTGAACTCGCCGGCTTTCAGTGCCACCATCGCATCGGAAAAAGGTTTCACGAATGCGCTTGCGGGTGCCCATCCAAGGTCGCCACCGTTCTGAGCTGACGCGGCGTCTTTTGTTCCCTTGACCAACTCTTCGAATTTCGTACCGGACTTGAGTTTGCTGATAATGCCCTTGGCATCTTCTTCTTTCTCGACCAGAACGTGGCGGGCGTGGTATTCCTTGCCGCCCGACTGCGCTTTGAATTTGTCGTACTCTGCCTTCATTTCATCGTCTTTGACCGGATTTTTGGTCAGGTATTCGGTCGCAAGTGCGCGAATGACGATGGACTGACGCGCCAGTTCGACCTGATTCTTGATATCTGCGCGTGTACTTATTCCCTGACGGTCAGCTTCCTGAGTCAGGATTTCCCGGTTGATCAGTTCATCTTTGATCATGGCGCGCATTTCAGGGCTGTCTTGCTGTCCCTGCTGCACCATCTGCTTGACCATCGCATCAACACGGTTCGAGGGAACGGCTTTGCCGTTGACGACAGCGATATTTTGCGCGATCGCAGAAAGTGAAGCGAATGCGGTCAGCGCCAACAGCAAACGAGCAAATTTCAAGTTCTTCATGAGGGGTAGTATTGAAAATGTTAGAAAAATACCGCATCGATTACACAAGCGGCTTGTCAGTGTACGGCCGCTTCTGTCGGAGTCAGCAGGGTCATGGCGAGCGCGTGTATCTCTTTTTGCATCAACTCGCCTAGACAATCATACACCAGACGGTGACGGCCGACTTTGCCCACGCCTTCGAAACGGGCAGATACCAGCCGCAACCGAAAATGCCCGCCACCAGAGGCAGCGCCGGCATGGCCTGCATGCAGCGCTGACTCGTCATCGACCTGGCATTCCTGAGGCGCGAAGCCCTCGCGCAGCAAGGTGTTGATGGTCTCGATGCGATTCATTCCGCCTCCTTCATGTAACGGCCAAGGTAAATGCTTTGCGCGATGATGAAAACGATCATCAACCCGAGAAAGCCGAATAATTTGAAATTCACCCAAAAAGCGAGGGGAAAGCTGAACGCGACATAGAGATTGATGGCGCCCATGGCAGCAAAAAATAAGCCCCAGGCCAGATTCAGGCGGCTCCAGACCGGGTCTGGCAGGGTCAACTGTTTTCCCATCATTGAGCGCATCAGATTTTTTCCCAACAAAATGGGACTGACCAGCAGCGCCAGTGAGAAGCACCAGTACAGTACGGTTGGTTTGAGTTTGATGAATTGCTCATCGTGAAAATAAATAGTGGCACCGCCAAACAAGACGATGATGCCCAACGATACCCAGAGCATGTTATCGACCGGTTTGCGTCTGGCCAGCAACCAGCCAATCTGACCGATCGTGGCCAGAATGGCCACTGCCGTGGCAAGCAGTATCGGTGCTTGCGCCAGGCTGACCTCGCCTCCAGAGACAAGCGCTGAGAGGTACTGGGTTCCGAACGCCTGCGCGGCCTCCGGGTTGGCGCCCGCAACCTTAAAAACAAGAAAAAACAGAATGACCGGAAACAGGTCGAATAAAAGTTTCATGACGTGTTGGACCTAAGGCGATGGAATGAACGTCAGTGCAGCCGAATTGATGCAATACCGCAGACCCGTGGGTGGCGGGCCATCAGGGAAAACATGGCCAAGGTGGGCATCGCACACATTGCAGAGAATTTCCGTCCTGATCATTCCATAGCTGTGATCCACTCGTTCTGCGACATGAGAAGGATCAATGGCTTTGAAATAACTTGGCCAGCCACACCCGGAATCAAATTTGGTGTCGGATTCAAACAGCGATGTTGCACAGCATACGCACTGATAGATGCCATGTTCATGATGATCATTGTACTTGCCGGTGAAAGCACGCTCGGTACTTGCATGGCGAGTCACCTCATAAGACTCAGGCGCCAGCACAGCGCGCCACTCAGCATCGGTACGCACAATTTTTTTAACGGTCATTATTTTTCTCCCGGACTATTTACGATGAGCAGCTGACTTCAATCCCTGCCGCCCAATCCGGGGGCAGCGCAGCATATGCCTCATGCTCTGGTTGTTCATCAAAGGGTTTTTGCAGGATCTGAAGCAGCTTGTTTACTTCAGAAAAATCCTTGTTCTGCGCCTTGTCGATCGCGATCTGAGCAAGATAATTTCGCAGAACATATTTTGGATTTACATTGTCCATGGCCTGCTTGCGCCGTGTATCGACACTATTTTCCAGCGTCAGTCTTTGGCGGTATGCCGATAGCCACGCATCAAAGGCGGGTCTATCGATGAAAAGATCCCGCAGCGGCTCATCGTTGTGCGGCTCTTTCAGACGAATCGAGGAGAGTTGCCGAAAAAAATAAGGAAAATCTGCGCGACTGCCGGCCATGAGATCGAACAAGCGCTCGGTCAATGCGCCGTCTTCCGGTTGTGTGGTGTTGAAACCAAACTTCGCCTGCCACAACGCCTGCATGGCGGATTCGAATGCGGGTTTGAACACAGACAACGCATCATAGACATCGTCTGTTTCGCCTATCAGTGGCAGCAGCGCCTGTCCCAGCGCATAGCAATTCCATTCGGCGATGCGGGGCTGCATGCGATAGGCATAGCGCCCTTGACTGTCGGTGTGGTTGCAGATGTGTGCCGGATCATAGGCCTCCATGAAGCCGTAGGGGCCATAGTCCAGCGTGAGCCCGAGTATCGACATATTGTCCGTGTTCAGTACGCCATGCATGAAGCCCGCAGCCTGCCATTGGGCCACCAGCGTCGCGGTACGACGGGTCACCTCAGACAACAGCGCATGATAGGGCTGCACCGCGCCTTGCAATTCGGGGTAACTGTTGGCGATCACATAATCGGCCAGCGTCTGCAGCTCGGTTTTGCGGTCCTTGTGGTACCAATGTTCAAAGGATCCGAAGCGCACGAAGCTCTGAGCCATGCGGGTCACCACGGCGGTGGTTTCCGGCATTTCGCGCATGACTCGCATGTCGGAGCCGATCACGCACAGGGCGCGCGAGGTCGGTATGCCGAGCGCTGCCATCGCTTCGGAGCACAGAAATTCGCGGATTGACGAGCGCAGAACCGCGCGGCCATCACCCATACGCGAGTAAGGTGTCTTGCCCGAGCCTTTGAGTTGCAGCTCCAGCGTGCCCAAGGGTTCCCCGGGTGCCACCGTTTCACCGAGCAGGATGGCACGGCCATCGCCGAGCTGTCCGGCCCAGACACCGAACTGATGGCCGGAATAGACGGCCGCCAGTGGACGGGAACCGGTTAATGTCGAATTGCCACTAAAACCCCGATGAAGTCGGGATGCGTGAACCCTTCAGGATCCAGTCCAATCAGCCCGGCCGCGCTCGCACTGGCGCAGACCAGGTAGGGTGATGGCAGCGGCGTTGAGGCCAGCGAGGTATAAAAATCCGCAGGCAGGGTCGCGAAGCGGTTGGCCATGTGCAGGTCAGCCAGTTGCAGCCGCTGTGCCGGCAGGGTTTCAGGAGAGTTCATCCGGGCTTCTGTTACGATTGTTCGGTTAGCAAGACAAGGGGGTATTTTGACAGAGAAGACATCAGCGCATGTGAACGCCCCCGAACGACTTGATATTCCATCGTGAGCGCATCGTGCCAGCCCGGCAGCGTGGCAGCGCGGCTGCGTGGATTGATCTGGCGGCTTGCAGGCATGACTTGTGTTGCTGCGCAAACTGGCCCGGTCTGATTCGGGCTGTAAAAATTTAAAAAAGGGGACCCAATGATGCTGGCACAGAGCAGCTTTACCGATATGCGCGACAGTACGGAAGAGGACTGGAAAGTGATCGTCGAGGATTTTCGAGCTCATTCATCGCGACTGGCAGACCGCATACTCGACCACCTCAAGCTTTTGCACGGTGACTTTGGCGGGTTTTCTGTCGATCGCCTCACGCACAGCCTGCAGACAGCGACGCGCGCCCACCGGGACGGCAAGGATGAGGAATACGTTGTCTGCGCACTGCTGCACGATATCGGCGACACGTTGGGTAGCTTCAATCATCCCGACATCGCGGCGGCAATCCTCAAGCCTTTTGTCTCAGCGGAAAATCTGGAAATGGTAGAGAAGCACGGATTGTTTCAAGCCTATTATTTTTTTCATCATTTGGGTATGGACCGAAACTTGCGCGACCGTTTTCAGGGGACGCCCGTCTACGAGCGTACGCTGGAGTTTTGTGAAAAATATGATGCCCCTGCGTTCGACCCGGACTATGACACTTTGCCGTTAACGTTTTTTGAGCCTATGGTCAAACGCGTCATGAGCAGCCCAAAAAATACCATCTACACCAGCTGCTGATCGGTCGGTTTTTAGTCGTCCCTAATTGACGCGGCGCAACATCACCACCTGTTAGCGGAAAGGTAATTCAGCTACAATCGCTCGGTAAAAAAGCTTCACGACAAAAAATACCATCGGAGACAACATGGCGCAGTACCCCAAGAGCCCACTCATGGGCCAAATGATGAGCCAACCTTTGCTCATTTCCAGTTTGATTCAGCATGCTGACCGGTATTACAGCGCGTCGGAAATCGTCTCCCGCAGGGTGGAGGGCGATATGCATCGCTATACCTACAGCGACTGTCATCGCAGAGCGAAGCAGCTCGCCAATGCACTGAAGAAGCTGAATGTGAACATGGGCGATCGTGTAGCGACGCTCGCGTGGAATGGGTATCGTCATCTGGAAACCTACTACGCTGTATCGGGATCAGGGGCAGTGCTTCATACCGTCAACCCACGCCTGCATCCGGAGCAAATCGCTTACATCGCCAACCACGCGGAAGATCAGTATCTGTTCTTCGACATGAACTTTCTGCCCGTAATTGAAGCGGTTGCGCCGTTGGCGACGACCATCAAAGGCTACGTGATGATGTGCGATCGTGACCGCATGCCGGCCGAGAGCAAAATTGCCAACCTATTGTGTTACGAGGATTTGCTGTCTGAAAACACTGACGACTATGAATGGCCTGTGTTTGACGAGAACTCGGCATCCAGTCTCTGCTATACCTCGGGCACGACAGGTAACCCCAAAGGTGCGCTGTACTCTCATCGCTCGACTTTATTGCACTCCTATGCATCTGCGCTACCGGATGCGCTGAATGTATCGGCACGCGATGTGGTCTTGCCGGTGGTGCCCATGTTTCATGTGAATGCCTGGGGTCTGCCCTACGCGGTCATGCTGACTGGCGCGAAAATGGTGTTTCCAGGCGCAGCAATGGACGGCAAATCGATTTATGAATTGTTCGAGCAGGAGAAAGTCACTTTCTCTGCGGGTGTACCGACCGTCTGGCTGGGTCTGCTGACTTATGTCGCCCAAAACAACCTGAAATTCTCAACTTTCAAACGCACTGTCATTGGTGGTTCGGCCTGTCCGCCGGCGATGATGAAGACCTTCCGCAATGATTATGGTGTTGATGTCGTGCACGCATGGGGCATGACAGAAATGTCGCCCCTGGGTACCTGCGGCACACTGCTGAGCAAGCATGAAGCCTTGTCGGAAGAAGCGAAGCAGTCAGTACTCGAAAAGCAAGGCCGTGCGATTTTTGGTGTGGACATGAAAATCGTTGACGACGCCGGTGCGGAGCTGCCCTGGGATGGAAAAACCTACGGCAATCTGCTTGTCAAAGGTCCCTGGATCATTGATAGCTACTTCAAGCAGGAGGGGGGCGATGTGCTGGAGAATGGCTGGTTCCCGACCGGCGATGTGGCGGTTATTGATGCCGATGGTTATATGCAGATCACTGACAGAAGCAAGGACGTGATCAAGTCAGGTGGCGAATGGATCGGTACTATTGATCTCGAAAATATCGCGGTGGCGCACCCGGCGGTGCTGCAGGCAGCCTGTATTGGTGTCTACCATCCGAAATGGGATGAACGTCCGTTGCTGGTCGTGGTGAAAAAACCGAACATGGAAGTGACCAAAGACGAGTTGCTGAAATTCTATGAAGGAAAAATCGCCAAATGGTGGACACCGGATGATGTTGTTTTTACAGAGGCACTGCCGCTGGGTGCGACTGGCAAAATATTAAAGAACAAGATTCGCGAGACGTACCGCGACCATAAATTGCCAACCGCCTGAACTGTCACTGGCAAATGATTCGCATGTGTCGTTAATCGTTCGCAGGAGCCCAAGGTTTGGAATTCACGCTGATTTCACTGTTGAACGGATTGAGCTACGGCCTGTTGCTGTTCATGCTCTCATCCGGACTTACGCTGATCTTCAGCATGATGGGCGTACTTAACTTTGCCCACGCGAGCTTTTACATGTTGGGGGCGTACTTTGGGTACGCTATCAGCCAGACGCTGGGCTTTTGGCCCGCGCTGGCTATCGCACCTTTGGCGGTGGGTCTGCTGGGGGCTGGTGTGGAGCGCTATGGACTGCGTACCGTTCACAAGTATGGACATGTGTCCGAGCTGCTGTTCACTTTTGGCCTGTCGTATGTGATTGTCGAGCTGGTTCAACTGATCTGGGGCCGGGCTGCCGTGCCTTACCGCATCCCCGCAGAGCTTGATGGCCCGCTGTTCGTTCTGTATCGCACGGCATTTCCGATGTATCGCGGTTTCATGATGCTGGTGGCGCTATTAATGCTGCTGGCGATTTTTCTTGTACTGAAGCGAACACGCATTGGTCTTGTCATACAGGCGGCGCTGACACATCCGGAAGCGGTCGAGGCGCTCGGCCACAATGTGCCGCGCGTCTTCATGCTGGTGTTTGGTGGCGGGTGTGCGCTGGCTGCGCTGGCAGGGGTTATTGGCGGCAATGCCTTTGTCACTGAGCCGGCGATGGCTGCCACGGTCGGTAGCATTATTTTCGTGGTGGTGGTGGTGGGGGGTATGGGCTCACTCGCCGGCGCCCTGTTGGCCTCGATTCTGATCGGCATGCTTCAGACCTTTGCCGTTGCCCTGGACTGGTCACTACTCGGACTACTGGCACGGGCGGGATTCGAGATCGCGCCGGATGCCCCGACGTATCGATTGCTATCACTGACCCTGGCGGAAATCGCGCCTATCCTGCCTTATCTGCTGCTGGTGCTTGTGTTGATTTTCCGACCCAAAGGCCTCCTCGGAACGAGAGAAACATGAGCATGAGCGCTCGCCCTTTTCATTACGCGCCTTGGAATCCAGGACGCTGGCTCGTCTGGGGCGGCTTTGCCCTCTTGTTAATGATTGCACCGCGCCTGATGAGCTCAGGTTCCGTGATTTCCTTGCTCTCACTCATGGGGACCACTATGATTTTCGCCTTGTCCTACAACATGTTGTTGGGGCAAAGCGGGATGCTGTCGTTTGGACACGCGGTCTACTCCGGCATGGGCGCATTTTTTGCCATTCACGCGATCAACCTTGCCGGCAGCGGGACGATACCCCTACCGCTGACTTTGGTGCCATTGATTGGCGGACTGGCGGGTTTGTTGTTTGGAATACTTTTTGGGTATGTGACGACCAAACGGTCGGGTACGACCTTCTCGATGATTTCGCTCGGTATTGTTGAACTTGTCTTTGCCTGTTCGCTGATGTTCCCCGGATTTTTTGGTGGGGAAGGTGGTATTGCAGGTGATCGCGTTTTCGGAAAACCCCTGTTTGGCATCAGTTATGGCCCCCAGATACAGGTGTATTACCTGATCGCTTTTTGGCTGTTCATTTGTACCGCGGCGATGTTCGCCATTTCACAAACACCCCTCGGGCGTATCGCCAATGCCGTACGCGACAATCCGGAGCGTGCCGAGTTTATTGGCTACGACACACAACGTGTACGGTACTTCATGCTCATTTTGTCCGGATTTTTTGCGGGAATTTCCGGCGCACTTACGGCCATTAATTTCGAGATCGTCAGCGCAGAAAATGTCAGTGCCGTACGTTCGGGTGCAGTTCTTTTGTTTACCTTCATTGGCGGTATCGGCTTTTTCTTCGGACCGATGTTGGGCGCCATCGTGGGCGTGTTTCTGACGGTGATGCTGTCTGAATTTACCAAGGCCTGGCAGCTCTATCTGGGATTGTTTTTCATTCTGATTGTAATGTACGCGCCGGGTGGTCTGGCCAGTCTGATCATGATGAATATTCGAGTGGCTGCGCATGGCTATTTCCGGCGCATTCTTCCGATGGGCCTTGGCTTGCTGGTTGCCTCTGCCGTTGGTTTGTTTGGTTTGATCATTCTGATTGAATTGCTGTACCACCGCACTTTGGAGTCGGCGATGGGCATGGAGATGAATCTGTTTGGTCGCATTGTTGACACCGCAGCGCCATCGGCTTGGTTCGCGGGTGCGGCGCTCGCGCTGGTGGGCGTTTCCGGTTTTCTTTTCTTCAGGTCGGGGTTCATGACGATCTGGGACAACGTCAATGCCGACATCGACAAATCAGATGCGCGAGGTGGCCGGTGAATCCTTACGCGCTCGAACTGACGCAGGTACGCAAGCGTTTTGGCAATACCGAAATTATTCGCGGCGTGGATCTGCGTGTCCAAAAAGGTGAACGACTTGCCATCATAGGACCCAATGGCGCCGGCAAGTCGACATTATTCAACCTGATCTCAGGTCGCTTTGCGCCAACCAGCGGTGAGATTTTGCTGAATGGACAATCCATCGCTGGTTTGCCCCCGTATCGGATCAATCGCCTGGGGCTCTCACGCAGTTTTCAGATCACGAATATTTTTCACCGTTTGTCCGTCTTCGAAAATCTGCGCTGCGCGGTTCTGTGGTCTCTGGGCTACCGCTACTCTTTCTGGCATAAACTGAGTGCACTGAAAGATGCTCGCGAGGCTGCAGAGCAGGTCATGGAGTCCATCGGGCTGGGCTGGCGACGGAACACATCGGCGGGTTTGTTGACCTACGCCGAGCAGCGTGCGCTTGAAATCGGTATCACGATCGCGGGAGGTGCGGACGTCATTCTGCTGGACGAACCTACCGCAGGCATGAGCCGTTCAGAGTCGGATGCCGCCGTCGATCTTATTTCGCGCGTGACAGAAGGTAAAACCCTGCTCATGGTCGAGCACGATATGAGCGTGGTGTTCGGGCTGGCAGATCGTATCGCTGTTCTGGTCTACGGCGAAGTACTGGCTTGCGATACACCGATGGCGATCCGCGAAAATGCTCAGGTCAAGGAAGCCTATCTGGGTAGCCATGCGCCCGACGAGGTGACACCATGAGTGCATTATTGGCCATTCGCGATTTGCACGCTTTTTATGGCAAGAGTCATGTTTTGCATGGCGTGAATCTGTCCGTGGAAAAAGGCGAAATCGTCAGCCTGCTCGGCCGTAATGGTGTCGGACGGTCGACGACGGTAAAGGCGGTGATGGGCTTGGTGGACGCTACGGGTTCAGTCGAATTCAAAGGCGAACCGATTTTGGGACTGCCAGCCTTCAAGGTTGCTCATTGCGGATTGGGTTACGTACCAGAAAACCGGGATATATTTCCCACATTGAGTGTTGAACATAATTTGCTGCTGGGCGTAAAAAAGGGCAAAAGCTCACGCTGGCACATGGATGATATGTATGAGATGTTCCCGCGACTCAAAGAGCGCCAACACACACCTGCCGGTGTCTTGTCCGGAGGAGAACAGCAAATGCTGACACTCTGCCGTACACTGATGGGCGATCCTGATTTGATCATGATCGACGAGCCTACCGAGGGATTGGCGCCCAAGATTGTCGAGCTGGTGGCGGAATATCTGAAGGCACTCAAGGCGCGCGGCATTTCGGTGTTGCTGGTTGAGCAAAAACTCGCCATTGCGCTGGACATCTCACAGCGCGTCTATGTGATGGGGCGTGGCAGCATTGTGTTTGAAGGTTCACCAAATGATTTGCGCAGTAATCCCGACATTCGCAAGGAATGGCTGGAAGTGTAGCGAGAAAAAATAACAGGCAACCTCTCTCAAGGAAGAAAACATGATCTATCCGACCCGCTCATTGATCGCAGGCATGGCACTGACAGCCGCGATGGCATCGCCCGCCGCCCTGGCTGAGACGATCAAAGTCGCTTTTATTGATCCACTGTCCGGACCTTTCGCACCCGTAGGACAAAATCTGCTGCGCAGCTATCAAGCCGTGGTCGAGATTGCGAATCGCGAAAAATGGGCGACTGGTCATACCTTTGAGGTGACGGGGTTCGATAACAAGGCGAGTCCTCAAGAGTCGCTCACCGTGCTCAAGACTGCGATTGATCAGGGCTATCGTTATATCGTGCAGGGTAACGGATCGGGCGCCGCGGGCGCGCTGATCGATGCGATCAACAAACACAATGAACGCAATCCCGGCAAGGAAGTGGTTTTCCTGAATTACGCCGCCGTGGATCCGGACCTGACCAACAGCAAATGCAGCTTCTGGCATTTCCGGCTGGATGCCAACTCGGACATGAAAATGGAGGCGTTGACGACTTACCTGGCCAAGGATAAGAGCATCAAGAAGGTTTATATCATCGGCCAGAACTACGCACATGGACATCAGGTGACCCGTGCGGCGAAGGAATACTTGAAGCGCAAGCGTCCTGATATCGAAATCGTTGGCGACGATTTGCACCCTATTGGCAGCGTGAAGGACTTTTCGCCGTATGTGGCAAAGATCAGCGCCAGTGGTGCCGATGTGGTTATTACGGGTAACTGGGGCTCGGATCTGGCGCTGCTGGTGAAATCTGCCCGCGAAGCCGATCTGAAAGCAAATTTCTATACTTACTATGGCTACACGACCGGTGTCCCAACGGTCATGGGCGCCGCTGGGGCCAATCACGTGCGCTATGTCGGCACCTGGAACGTCAACAATGAAACCTATGCTGGCAAGGACCTTGTGGAATCCTTCAAGAAAAAATTCAATGATGATTTCTATGCGGTCACGGTGTACTCGGCCATTCAGCTTTTGGGTAAAGGTGTCTCGGCCGCCAAGTCAACTGATCCGGTAAAGGTTGCGTTTGCGATGGAAGGTCAAAAATTCAAAACACTGAATGGCGAGGTTGAAATGCGAAAGACCGACCACCAGCTGCAGCAGCCGCTTTACATCACCACGTGGGTGAAGGCCAATGGCAAGGATGTGAAGTTTGATCAGGAAAATACGGGTTTTGGCTGGAGGACGGATCAAAAAGTTGAATCTTACGTTGCCTCGCAGCCAACCTCTTGCAACATGAAGCGTCCTTCCTGACGCGTCGCATGCCATTCAAAGAAGCCTGCATCACGCAGGCTTTTTTGTTTTCTGTAAGGCATTTTTATGAATAGGTGATTTATTCGCCACACTTGAGACATGTTGATAGACAGTGGCTGAGACCTGCCTAAAATCTTCCTGCCAAAATAATGACGGGAGATACACAGTGACTACAGCTTGTTTTTGCCCCTCGGGTCGCGTAATTTTTTTTATTGCAATGTTATTGAGTGTGGACGCTCTGTCGGCCACCGAGGAGCCGATCAGAATAGGCTTGTCTGGACCCTTTTCGGGCGGGTCAGCGCCCATGGGCGAAAGCATGCGTAATGGCGTACGACTGGCCGTCGATGAAATCAATAGTATTGGCGGTATCCACGGTCGACCGATCGAAGTGATTGAGCGCGATGATCAGGCAAATAATGAACTGGGTGCGCGCATCGCGGATGAATTGACGCAGATGAAAGTCACCGCGACCATCGGCATTGTCAACACGGGCGTCGGTCTCGCCTCCATCGATCATTATCAGAAATCGAAAATTCCTCTGATTGTTGCGGTGTCCACTGGGCCGGCGCTTACCCGAAAATTTGCGCCACCGGCTTCGAGTGGAAATTTCATTTTTCGCGTGTCGCCCACGCTGGATCTTGAGGCGCGCATCATCGCGGCTGACCTCAAGCGCCGCGGGCTCATGCGTGTGGCTTTGATGACCGACATCACGCCTTATGGCGAAAGCGGTCTGCAGGCTTTTTCGGAGCAGGCGCGAATGTCAGGACTTGATGTGGTTGCACAGCTGCGATTCAAGATTGGCGAGACCGATATGAGCGGTCTTTTGCATCGTGCTCGTTCCGCAGGAGCGACTGCGGTCGTGGGCTGGGGTATTGGACCGGAGCTGGCGCAAATCGCACGCGGCATGCAGGCGATGAATTGGCGTGTACCACTGCTGGGCAGCTGGACCCTGTCCATGCGTAACTTTATTGATGCGGCGGGCCCTTCCGGCGAGGGCGCACTGATGCCGCAAACCTTCATACAGGATGCCGGTTCCACGGCCAAAAACAGTTTTTTACTGGCTTACCGCCGCAGCTTCAAAACAGATCTGATTCCTTCCCCGATGAGCGCTGCTCAAGGCTATGACGGCATGCACTTGTTGGCACTGGCGATGCGCCAGGCAAAATCACTCGGTGGCGACACATTGCGACAAGCACTGGAGTCGCTCGAATTCAGATATCAAGGGGTTGTCACCAGCTACGAAAAACCCTTCAGCCCTGCTGACCATGATGCGATCACGGCCAATATGATGGTGATTGGTCGGGTTAGCGGGGGGCGGGTTGGTTATGCGTATCACGAGGATCAGCAACGTGGTGCGCTTCTTAAGATCAAGCAGAAGGCGAATCAGTAAACGAATTCGCCAAGCCCTGCAAGCAGCCTCAGCGACGGCAACGGTGTGTTGGTAGCGAATAGTTCCGAGACGCAGAACAAAGTCGCGTTTTCTGGCGAGCCAGCACAACCGTCCGACGCAGAGACCCGATCAATCAGGGCCTTGATGGCATTTGGCCAGCCACAAGCGCTCAAGTTTTTATTTAATGAGGGCATCCTTGGCGCTGCCGGGGCTATCTGAATAATACGGTCGTGCTTTTCTGGGTTATATTCGCGGGTTAGCAAGGTATACTGCGACCAATCAAAAACACAGGAGAACCCCGAGATGAGCGCGACGTATCAGGAACACGGCGACATTGGCGTGATTACGCTGAACAATCCCCCAGTCAATGGCTTGGGCCATGCCACGCGAGCCGGTATTGTCGACGGTGTCGGCCGGGCGCTGGACAATCCAGCGATCAAGGCCATTGTGATCACAGGTGCAGGAAAGGGATTTTCAGGCGGCGCCGATATCCGGGAATTCAATTCACCCAAAGCCATGCAGGAACCTTCGCTGCACACCGTCATTCACGTGATCGAGCAGGCAGAAAAGCCCGTCATCGCGGCGATTCACGGCATTGCCATGGGCGGCGGCCTGGAGCTGGCATTGGGTTGTCATTATCGCGTCGCGACTGCGGGCGCTCAGATTGCTTTGCCTGAGGTGAAGCTGGGCATATTGCCCGGCGCGGGTGGGACGCAAAGGCTGCCGCGCGTTCTGGGCGTCGAGGCTGCGCTGAACATGATTGTGACGGGCAATACCGTAATGTCTGAAAAACTTTCAACGACCAAATTGTTCGACCAGATGATCGCTGGCGATCTCATGGAAGGCGCGTTGGCTTTCGCCAAAAAAGTGGCTGATACCCGACCACTACCCAAAGTCAGAGATATACGACTGAATTATCCGAATGCCGACGGCTATCTGCAATTTGCGCGCAATACGGTGCGCGCGGTCGCTGGCAAATTTCCCGCACCCCTCAAGTGCGTCGATGCAGTCGCTGCGGCGGTCAACAAGAAATTTGATGAGGGTATTCGCTACGAGCGAGATCTTTTCCTGGAGCTGGTGCAGACAACCGAATCCAAGGCGCTGCGCCATGCATTTTTTGGCGAACGTGCAGCCTCCAAGATACCAGACGTTCCCGCTGACACCCCTCTGCGCGACATCAAGTCGGCTGCAGTCATTGGTGCAGGCACGATGGGTGCTGGCATTGCAATGAACTTTGCCAATGCCGGTATTCCCGTAAAAATGCTCGAGATGAAACAGGACGCCTTGGACAAAGGACTGGCAACGATACGCAAGAACTACGAAAACACCATGAAAAAGGGCAAGCTCACTCAGGAGCAACTCGACAAACGCATGGGATTGATCACCGGTACCTTGTCTTATCCGGATCTCGGCCAGTCCGATATCGTGGTTGAGGCGGTCTTTGAAGACATGGCGGTCAAGGAAAAAGTATTCACGCAACTCGATGCAGTCATGAAGCCCGGAGCGATTCTGGCTTCAAACACCTCAACCCTGGATGTGGATCAGATTGCCGCGTTTACCAAGCGTCCGCAGGACGTGATCGGTACCCACTTCTTCAGTCCTGCCAATGTGATGAAGCTGCTCGAGATTGTGCGTGGAGAAAAGACCGCCAAGGATGTGCTTGCCACGACGCTGGCACTGGCGAAAAAAATCCGGAAAACGGGTGTGGTCTCCGGCGTTTGTGATGGTTTCATCGGTAACCGCATGGTCGAGCAATATATTCGCCAAGCGGGCTTTTTGCTCGAAGAGGGTTGTTTACCAGAGCAAGTCGACAAAGCCGCTGAAAAATTCGGCTTCGCGATGGGCCCTTTCCGCATGTCCGACTTGGCTGGTAATGATATTGGCTGGTATATCCGCAAGCGTCGGTACCTAGAAAAGCCTGAAGTCACTTACTCGAAGGTGGCGGATCTGCTGTGCGAGAAGGGGCGTTTTGGTCAGAAAACTTCGGCGGGCTGGTATGACTACAAAGCGGGAGATCGAAAAGCCCATCCCTCCGAGGAGGTCAACCAAATGATCATTGCTCACTCTGCGTCACTGGGAATGACGCGGCGCAAAATCAGTGAGCAAGAGATCGTTGAAAGACTGGTGTATGCCCTGGTAAATGAAGGCGCGCTCATTCTGGAAGAGGGCATCGCCATGCGAGCCTCAGATATCGATATGGTCTACCTGACCGGCTACGGCTTCCCGCTCTTCCGCGGCGGCCCCATGTTCTACGCCGATACCGTGGGATTGCCCAACGTCCTGATGTCGATTCGCAAGTACGCAAAAGGCAGCCATCCGGAAGCCTGGAAACCAGCGCCGCTGCTGGAAAAACTGGCGAGCGAAGGCAAAGCATTCAACGCCTGAGCTAGAACAGAAACCACCTCTCCTGTTCTGTCAGAGACTGCCCCGGCGACTGCCGGCGGCAAGTCTTTGAGGTCGGCTGGCTAAAACGAGCCGGTACAACACCCTATGAAAATATAGCGGTATCAGAACCGATATCGCTACATCTGCCTACACATGCAGATTACGTCTCTGCGCCCAAGCCCCCAAGCTCCCAATCCTTGTCCACCCTGACGTTTGTGTTTGATCGCGTGTACTTCAACGATCCCTCATGGGACATTGTTTTGCGCAGAAAAGAGATTCTCAAAAAATATTTTTCGTGTGTAATTTATAGTGAGAAATTTTGATGCAGAAAGACACTGAAATTTCGATAACCGTAAAACGATCTTCAAAAAATGTGTTGTTTTCCAACAAATATTATTATTTTTATTTGTTTAAAAATTACAACAAATATCGATAAAAAATATCCAAATTAAAGAAGTTCTTTTATTTCATGAGGTATCTAATGAGAAATATGCATTTAAAAATTAAAATTTCTTATGAATAATTTCATTCCATAATTTCATATCTCATTCGAAACAAATCGGCGCTCAAATTTCTAAAATTCAGGTCCCTTCACCGTTCGTTTAAAGGATCTGAATATGAAAAAACTCAAGACAGCTGCACTTTTATCTTCTCTCGTCTATCTGGTCTCAGCCGGAATGGCGAATGCGGGTACTGCACAAGCAAATCTGACTGTGCAAGCCACTGTGCAGGATAGCTGCAAAATTGAAGTCGCTTCAAATATTGACTTCGGTAACTATGTTCCAGATGCAGACAAATTGGCTCAGGGCACCCTTCGTGTGACCTGTATCAAGGACGTCACGCCAACTGTTTCGCTGCTAGGCGGTGGCGTACAAGCCGGG
>JAJTGC010000075.1 GCA_021298975.1 Oxalobacteraceae bacterium | reverse complement strand
ACAAAGGTATTCGAACCAAGCAACCCCTACCGTGACAGCCTCGGCTTGAGCAAGAACCGCTCTCGCCGCGTGAGCGGCTCTGACCTCTTCCTTGACCTCACGCGGATCGCGTCCTTCGTCAATCAAACGCTGGAGGCGGCGTGATTCTTCTTGAGCTTGGTCGATACTCCAGCTTCGGGGATCACCAATTGTCAGGCGCAGCGTTTGTCGATGTATCTTGGACTGGAATACGTAGGCTCGCGCCCCGGAGGAGGTGACTCTAAGCCCTAACCCGGGCGCAGTGGAGTCCCATATAAATGCTTGCGACTTTCCGCTAGGGCAGCAGTGCTCTGCTGCCCGCTTCGCAGTGAATTTGATCCTTGCCACATGCCCTCCAAATAGGGTTTCATGTAACCTGCATGTAACCGAATTTGGAGCATATCAAGGAATATTAATCAACACAATAGTCCGTTAGAATATCAAAAAATCATTGATTATCAATGGTTTTCAGGCTTACACGAATACTGTTCAACACAAGGGAATATGTATTTAGTCGGACTTTTAATCCGTTGGTCGCAGGTTCGAATCCCGCACGGCCTACCAAAACAAAAACAGAAGCCCCACTCACAAGGTGGGGCTTTTGTTTTTCTGTCTTATTCGTAAGCACCATCACAGTGTCTGTTTGAGAATTAGATCTTTGTCTGTTCTGATGTCACACAGTCACCCGATCATGCATGCAGCCGAGCCAATGTAAGATCACGCCTTTTTCCGCACTGGCTTTTTCTACGGATTCACAATGGCGGCATCAAGCGTGTTATCACGCATCACCGGGACCTTCATCAGATCCAACTTGGCTAACCCAACGGTTGCTCCAGGCAAGGCACTTTGCGGCGTGAACCGAAGATTTCTGTTACGACCGGGAATTCGACGAGCAGCTCATAACACCCTCCGTGAATCAGCCAGTGAATCTGCTTCGTCTGTGACAAGGTCATCGATAAACAGGCGCTTGCCACGGCAAATCTGACGTTCCCTATCGAGCACGGCCAACCCTTCAAAGTTTTTTTATTTCAAGAAAATTCTTGATTAAATAAATTCATCGGTCTGCAACACCTCGACCATATCAGCAATGCAGCTTCCGTCAACAGTCGATGATGGGTGCTGCTCGAGTCATCTCGATACGTTGGCTGCCACCAAAATTTCAGGTCACTGCTCCACCCATGGC
Organism: Oxalobacteraceae bacterium; assembly: GCA_021298975.1. Lineage (GTDB taxonomy): Bacteria > Pseudomonadota > Gammaproteobacteria > Burkholderiales > Burkholderiaceae_D > Pernthalerella. The sequence continues at coordinate 16,480 of JAJTGC010000075.1, read as the reverse complement.
ACAAGAAAATTTTTCAGACGTGTCATGGCTTCGAAGAATCGGCGAATTTCGCATCAATTAGTGGGGCGGACTTACGAAGCGCCCTCGTCAGGGACGGTGTCCAAATTGTTTTGTTGCCGAGCGGTGGCGCCAACAGATAACCGCAGAGGGACATTAAGTTGGGCGTTGAGAAACGGTAAACCGCCCAACACCCGCAGACGAAACGAGTGAACTTATTGATGAAGTAATTACGCTTTTCATATGAGCGACCGCCTGCAAACCTTTGAAAAAGCAAAGTAACAAAAATCAAACGCCTCACAACCAATACAAAAAATAAAACGGTCAACAACAACAAAAGTCCGGCATACGGCTAAAGGCGTATTTTGTCTCGCGGGAATATTGCGCATAGTCAGGGCGTGGTATTCCATAACAAGACCAACCCAGGTCGTCCAAGGAGACAGCATGTCCAACTTCAACGATGATTCACCGTTCTCAGCGCAACGCCGTCGCATCCTGCAAGCTCTGGCGGCATCCCCGCTGGCCGGAATGTCTACGCTGGCCTTAGCGCAGCAATTCCCGACGGCCAAAGTCAATACAACCAAGCTTGCCGTTACCGATACCGAAGTCACAGTCGGACAGCTCCACTCGGCCACCGGCACCATGGCACTGTCCGAGACAGGCTCGATTCAGGCCGAGCAGCTCGCCATTGACCAGATCAATGCGATGGGCGGCGTATTAGGTCGAAAAATCAAAGTCATCAAGGAAGACGGTGCGTCGGATTGGCCAACCTTTGCGGAAAAATCCAAGAAGCTGCTGATAAATGACCGATGCGCTTCTGTTTATGGCTGCTGGACATCGGCTTCACGCAAAGCCGTACTGCCAATTTTCGAGAAAGAAAACGGCCTGCTCTACTACCCGACCATGTACGAAGGTCTGGAGCAAAGCAAGAACGTGATCTACACCGGACAAGAAGCCGTCCAACAGATCTTGTGGGGTCTGGATTGGTCCAAGAGCGAAAAGAAAGCCAAGACCTATTTCCTGATTGGTTCGGACTATATCTGGCCGCGCACCTCTCACAAAATCGCTCGCAAGCATATTGAAAATAAACTCGGTGGCAAAGTGGTCGGTGAAGAGTATTACCCACTCGGCCATACCAATTTCAATTCGCTGATTAACAAAATCAAAGTGGCCAAGCCGGATTGTATTTATGCCATCGTCGTTGGCGGCTCGAATGTGGCCTTCTACAAACAAATGAAAGCGGCTGGCGTCACCGGTGACAAGCAGTTCCTGCTGACGATTTCTGTCACGGAAGATGAAGTGCTTGGCATTGGTGGCGAGAATTTCCAGGGCTTTTATTCAACCTGCAAATACTTCCAGTCCATTGATAACCCGAACAACGCGAAATTCATTGCCGCGTTCAAGGCGAAGTACGGTCCGAGTTCCGTGATCGGCGACGTCACACAGAACGCCTATCTTGGCCCATGGCTGTGGAAGGCTGCCGTGGAAAAAGCGGGCAGCTTCGACGTGGACAAAGTATCGGCCGCCTGCGGTGGTATCGAGTTCAAGGACGCGCCCGAAGGCTACGTACGCATCCACAACACAAACCGACATCTGTGGAGCAAAGCACGAATCGGCATGGGACAAAAAGACGGCCAATTCAAGGTGGTTGCGGTCTCGCCCGAACTCATCGAGCCTGATCCATTTCCAAAAGGCTATCAGTAAGTCAGCATCAAGAGCGAGGGAGCCAGCACGGCTCTCTTGCTTTTTTGTGAATCACTTGATTTGACGCTCCACGGATAACCCTTCTTGACGAATCGTTATTACGGAAACTTGACGCGTACTAACCTGGGTTGCAGACATGACTGTCTCTGAAATTCTCAATATCGTTTTGATGCAAGGCTTTGCTGGCCTCAGCCTGTTCTCGGTATTGCTGCTGATGGGGCTGGGACTGGCGATCATTTTTGGACAGATGGGTGTCATCAACATGGCCCATGGCGAGTTCATGACCATCGGCGCCTACACCATCTTCATGTTTTCCCGGTTGTGCGAACTTTACGCACCCTGGTTCACCGATTTGTTTTTCCCGGTAGCGATTATCACTGCATTCTTTCTGGCTTTTGCTGTCGGTTGGGCCCTTGAATATCTGGTAATCCGTCACCTTTACCATCGCCCGCTCGACACCTTGCTGGCTACGTGGGGCGTATCGCTGGGCATGCAGCAGGTATTTCGATCAACCTTCGGCGGTAAAGAGGTCAGCCCAGCTTTGCCGGATTGGCTGATGGGCTCCTGGTCACCGATCGAAGGCCTGGATATTCCTTCGAATGGTCTTTTTGTCCTCGCATTAACAACGGTCGTCACTGCCGCTGTGGTCTTCTCGATGTACCGCTCGCGCTGGGGTTTGCGCGTACGTGCCACCGTATCCAACCGAATGATGGCCAACGCCATTGGCATCAATACCCGCAAGACGGACAGGCTCACATTCGCTATCGGCTGCGGTATCGCCGGCATCGCCGGAGCAGCCTTCACCACCATCGGCTCCACCGGCCCCACCAGCGGATCGCTGTATATCGTGGATGCATTTTTAGTGGTGACCTTTGGAGGCGCCGCCAGTGTCTTTGGCACCGTCGTCTCGGCGTTCGGCATTGCCCAGACCCAGTCGATTGCCGAATTCTTCATGACAGGTTCGATGGCAAAAGTTCTCACGCTCTCAGCGATCGTGTTTATTTTGATGCTCAAGCCACAAGGTTTGTTCGCGTCAAAGATCAGACGTTAATTTATCCGAACCCTATTCGTGATTACGTTCAACTTCAACATACAGCAGCAGGGGAAAGCATGCATAGTTTGAAAGAATGGATGAGGGAAAACCAGATCGGTGGTCTCGTACTGCTGATGCTCATTTTGCTGGTGGTATTTCCAATGACCCTCGACCTTTTCAGGCTCAATTTGTTGGGTAAATACCTGAGTTTCGCGTTTGTCTCACTTGGCCTCGTGATGTTGTGGGGCTACGGTGGCGTACTCAGTCTGGGACAGGGTGTGTTCTTTGGTCTTGGCGGCTATTGCATGGCGATGTTCCTGAAGCTTGAAGCCGCAACAGCCTTCGTCGACAAAATGCAATCAACCCCCGGCATTCCGGACTTCATGGACTGGAATCAGATCACCGAATTACCCATCTGGTGGCTGCCCTTCAAATCCTTTTCAGTCACGGTAATCGGGATTTTTGTCATCCCTGCTGTGATTGCCTTCATCATTGGTTATGCGATGTTCAAGCGCCGGGTTGGCGGTGTTTATTTCGCGATCATCACCCAGGCAGTCGCACTGATCCTGACCGTGCTGATTATTGGACAGCAAGGCTATACCGGCGGCCTTAACGGGATGACCGATTTAAAAACGCTGCTGGGCTGGGATATCCGGACCGATTCGGCAAAATATACGCTTTACTACATTAACGTCCTCCTGCTCTTGGTATGCATCATCGGCTGTGCATGGGTACAACGAAGCAAGCTGGGTACGCTACTGCTCGCCATGCGCGACAAAGAAGACCGGGTGCGTTTCTCCGGTTATGACGTCGCCGCTTTCAGGATCTTTACCTTCTGCCTGGCGGCCTCACTGGCCGGCATTGGCGGCGCGATGTTTACCCTGCAGGTAGGCTTCATGTCCCCGACCCTGATTGGTATCGTGCCCAGTATCGAGATGGTCATCTTTGCCGCCGTCGGTGGTAGAAATTCACTGCTAGGCGCTGTCTACGGCACGCTCTTGGTGAATTTCGGCAAAACCTATTTCTCGGAAAAATTCCCCGACCTCTGGCTGTTTGCCATTGCTGCGATGTTTATCGGTGTGGTGCTGGTGATGCCAGATGGCTTGGCCGGCGTGTATCGCAACAAAATTTTACCTTGGTGGCAAAACCGTCAATCGGGCACCGCTGGTGGTGCCGTCAGAAAGCAAGCCTGAATCCGGAGAATGATGTGAATACCGAGACCAACGTATTGGTGCTGGAAAATCTGACGGTCGGCTTCGATGGCTTCAAGGCCATTGATGCCTTGAATCTGAATGTACGGAAAAATGAACTGCGGGTCATCATTGGGCCCAATGGCGCTGGCAAGACGACCTTGCTGGATCTGATTTGCGGAAAAACCAAGGCCACAGGTGGCAGCATCAAATTCAATGACAAGGAAATGTTAGGCGCGGCCGAGCATGAGATCGTTCGCGCCGGCATTGGCAGAAAATTTCAGACACCTTCCATTTATGAAAATCTCAGTGTCTTCAAAAATCTGGAAGTGTCGTACCCCAGCGGGCGCAGTGTATTTGGCGCACTTGCCTTTCAATGCACACCAGAGATAAAGCACCGGATTGATGCCATCGCTGACGAAATCGGTCTGGCCGATTTCCTTGCGGTCGACGCGGTCCAACTTTCGCACGGACAAAAACAATGGCTGGAAATTGGCATGTTGCTGATGCAGGAACCTGATTTGCTCATGCTAGATGAGCCGATTGCGGGCATGAGCGTGCGCGAACGCGAACTCACCGCTGCGCTGCTCAATCGTATCTGCAAGGGGCGCTCGATGATCGTCATTGAGCATGATATGGAATTTGTAAAAAAGATCGCCGATAAAGTCACGGTGATGCATCAAGGGAAAATCCTGGCTGAAGGCTCCATGGATCAAGTACAGGCGGATGAGCGTGTCATTGAAGTGTATCTTGGTCATTGATGGGACAGAGATGCGCTGTCAGAACACGGGTATCCGGTGCATGGTGTAACTTTTTTTCACTCTGGGAATGAACATGCTGAATGTCAGTAATCTATTTGCGGGTTATGGCCAGAGCGTCGCATTGCATGGCATTTCCTTCAATGCCAATAAAAATGAGACCGTCGCCATCATGGGTCGTAACGGTATGGGGAAATCAACGCTGTTCAAGTCATTGATAGGTGCATTGCCCATAAATTCTGGCAGCATAAAAATAGATGACTTTGAAATATCCAGCGATGAAAGCTATCAACGTGTACAGCGCGGCATCGCCTATGTACCGCAGGGAAGAATGATTTTCCCGACATTGACGGTACTTGAAAATATTGAAACTGGAATGGAGTTCTCAAAAACCAAGATCGTGCCTGAGGAAATTTACGAACTCTTTCCTGTTTTATATGAAATGCGCACACGCAAAGGCGGAAATCTGTCTGGCGGTCAGCAACAGCAACTCGCTATCGCACGGGCATTGGTGACCAATCCGAAAATACTCTTGCTTGATGAGCCAACCGAAGGCATCCAGCCATCCATCATCAAGGATATTGCTCACGCACTCAATCAGATTCGCAAAATGCGAGAGATCACCATTGTCGTTTCCGAGCAGGTGTTGAGTTTTGCGATGGATGTTGCAGATCGACTATTCGTGATTGAAGGCGGAAAGCTGGTGCATGAAAGCACACGAGAAAATACTGATACAGACAGTATCCGCCGTTTTTTATCTGTCTGATCATTTTAATTTTAACTGTCGTGTCCTAATTGATAAAGGAGTTTCATCATGACCGAGCCATTGATCAAAGTCGATCTCAATCAGTCCCCTTATGATAACGAGAACATCCATAATCGCTGGCATCCGGATATTCCGATGGCGAGCTGGGTCAAGCCGGGTGATGATTTTATTCTGGAGACCTACGACTGGACTGGCGGCTACATCAAGAACAACAATAGTGCGGATGACGTGCGCGATATTGATCTGTCGACCGTACATTTTTTAACAGGCCCCATTGGCGTGCACGGTGCACAACCAGGTGATCTGCTGGTGGTGGATTTACTTGATATTGGTGCGAAGTCGGATTCCCTGTGGGGCTTTAACGGTTTCTTCTCGAAGAAGAATGGCGGTGGATTTCTGACTGATCATTTTCCGGAAGCGCAAAAATCGATTTGGGACATCAAGGGGATGTTCACCGAGTCGCGTCATGTACCGGGCGTCAAGTATGCTGGATTGATTCACCCTGGCCTCATCGGCTGCCTGCCTGATCCGAAAATGCTGGCAGAGTGGAATCGCCGCGAAGTCGGTTTGATTGCCACTGAACCTGATCGCGTGCCGCCGCTGGCGAATCCGCCTTTTTCACCGACGGCACATATGGGCAAACTCAAAGGCGATGCGAAGGCCAAAGCCGCTGCCGAGGCGGCTCGTACCGTGCCACCGCGTGAACATGGTGGTAATTGCGATATCAAAGATCTCTCGCGTGGCTCCAAGATTTTCTTCCCGGTTTATGTGGATGGTGCGGGCTTGAGTGTGGGTGACCTGCACTTTAGCCAGGGTGATGGCGAGATCACATTCTGTGGCGCGATCGAAATGGCGGGTTGGGTACATATGCGCGTCACAGTCATCAAAGGCGGCATGGCAACCTATGGCATTAAAAATCCGATCTTCAAGCCAAGTCCGATTACCCCTCACTACAACGACTACATTATTTTCGAAGGCATCTCGGTCGACGAGGCAGGAAAACAGCATTATCTTGACGTGAATGTTGCGTATCGACAGGCCTGTCTGAATGCGATCAATTACCTGACCAAATTTGGCTATAGCCGAGCACAGGCCTATTCCATTTTGGGTACGGCACCCGTGCAAGGACATATCAGCGGTGTGGTGGATATTCCGAATTCCTGCGCAACGCTGTGGTTACCGACGCAGATATTTGAATTTGATATCAACCCCAATGCACACGGGCCAGTGGTTCAGGATTTCCACGGTATTGACATGCCGTTGTCGCACGATCTTAACTAGCGAGAAGCCTTATGCCGACATACGATTATGAATGTCCACGCTGCGGACTTTTCGAGGCAGTACGATCGATTGCCGACAGAAATCTGCCGGGCTCTTGCGGTGAGTGTGGCGCTGAAACGCATCGGGTCATGGTCGCCGCACCGCAGCTGGCCATGATGCCATCTGATCAGCGCATTGCTTTTTCTACCAACGAGCGCGCGAGCCATGAGCCAAAGCACTCATCAAACTACCGGCATCCGTCGGGTTGCAGTTGTTGCAAACCTTCTGTCACAAAAAAGGAGGCCGATGTGGGCGGTAAACGTGACTTGACCCGTACTGCGACGGTCAAATCATTTGCCAACAAGAGGCCATGGATGATCAGCCATTAAAGTGCACGCCGTTGCGGTATCGCTTTTGCAATTCATTTCTCCTCTCTTTTATAGAGTTGAACCCACTCCGGTGGGTTTCTTTTTTATTTGATCAGCCAACTTTTGGTAATCAAGTGACGATTTTTTGTATGAAATTTGGATACATGGAATGTCGGCATATTGACCTAATATAAAAATTTAAAAACCATCGAAAGGCGGTTGACTTGTCTTTCCAAATGCGCTCAGATGGCAAGGTAAAACTGTCGGTCATCGTTACGAGACGGACAAGTCATACAAACTGATTCACGTCAGGGATATGCTCCTTCTATGGCCGCCTCAACACAAAAGATTTTTCGTGTACGCCGCGACTACAACTCCTGGGTAGCCAATGAGTCGATGGAAGATTATGCGCTGCGTTATACGCCGCGCAGCTTTCGAAAATGGTCGGAATGGCGCGTTGGTAATACCGCGCTGGGCGCCGTGTCCTTTCTGGCACTTGAAGCCATTGGTGGTTCGATTGTTCTGAACTACGGCTTTACGAATGCGATGTGGGCAATCCTCGTTACCAGCATCATCATTTTCATTGTCACGATTCCGATCAGTTACTACGCTGCACGCTACGCGATCGATATGGAATTGCTCACGCGCGGCGCGGGCTTCGGTTATCTCGGGTCGACGATTACTTCACTGATCTACGCCAGTTTCAGCTTCATATTTTTTGCACTCGAGTCTGCGATTATGGCGGTAGCCCTGCAGATGTATCTCAATATCCCGATTACCTGGTGTTATGTGATCTGCTCTCTGGTGATCATCCCGATGGTTATTGGTGGGGTGACACTGATGTCGAAGATTCAGATCTGGACACAGCCACTATGGGCATTGCTGCTGCTGCTGCCTTATCTTGCTGTGGCGTGGAAAAACCCGCAAGCGTACGCTGACTTTACTGGACTGACTGGATTTACGTCAGGCGGCAATGAGTTTGATCCTCTGATGGCTTTTTCGCTGGTGGTACAAATTGGCGAGCAGGTCGACTTCCTGCGCTTTTTGCCTGAGAAAAGTCCGGAGAATAATAAAAAATGGTGGGCAGCGGTGATCCTTGCTGGCCCTGGCTGGATCGTTCCTGGCATGCTCAAAATGTTGGGCGGTGCCTTTCTCGCTTTTCTTGTTTTGCAAAATCAGCTCCCTGCCGCCAAAGCCGCCGAGCCGACACAAATGTATTTAGCCGGATACGCGTATGTATTTGATTCGCCCGCCTGGGTTCTGGCGGCTACGGTGCTTTTTGTATTGGTCTCCCAAATAAAAATTAACCTGACCAATGCCTATGCAGGTTCATTGGCCTGGTCTAATTTTTTTGCACGCCTGACGCATAGTCATCCGGGTCGTGTGGTCTGGTTATTCTTCAATGTAACGATTGCACTGGTGCTGATGTCACTGGGCGTTTTTCAGACGCTGGAACTCGTTCTCGGCTTGTACGGCAATCTGGCCATTGCCTGGATCGGCGCCCTGGTCGCTGATCTGGTGATAAACAAACCCTTGGGACTGAGCCCCGTTGGCATTGAATTCAAACGTGCACATTTGTATGACGTAAATCCTGTCGGCCTGGGCTCGATGTTAATAGCGGCAGTGATTGCGATGCTGGCCTATTCAGGACAGTTCGGGCCCTTTGCACGGGCTTTTTCTCCCCTGATTGCCTTGTGCAGCTCATTGATTTTATCGCCGATCATCTGCGTGTTGACAAAGGGCCGCTTCTATCTTGCTCGACAGCCCGTTCAATGGGAAGGATCAGGCCCCTCCAAGATCTGCGGTGTCTGTGAGAACAAATTCGAAAACGAAGACATGGCCTATTGCCCGGCTTACGCCTCACCGATCTGCTCATTGTGCTGCACACTTGAGTCCCGCTGTCATGATAATTGCAAGGAAAATTCGAGCGCTATTGAGCAATTGAATGATTTTTTTAACTATGTTTTCTCACGAAAGCTGTCACAGCATTTTAATTTCAGGCTGGGACATTTTTTGATTGTTTTGTTGTCACTCTCTTCAATTCTGGCGACCGTCCTCTACATTGTATTTATCAGTGAAATTGCTGTCCTATCGCTAGCCTCCAGCGAATTGCTTGCAGCCAGCTTTTTCAAGATTTTTGCCATACTTGTCCTGATTGTCGCCACCTGTAGCTGGCTGGTAGTCCTGGGTATTCGCAAATTTTGCTAAAGAACGAAACCCTGTCGTCGCGCACCATCGAGACGGTATCTATTATTCAGCAAAGTGGTGAACATTTGGTGAGTCTGATTGATGGCTTGCTTGATCTGGCGCGGATCGAGGCGGGTCGGATGCAACTTGAACTTACCCCGATTGATCTGCACAATTTTATCGATGAGATCGTGCGCATGGTGAAGCCTCAAAGCGAAACCAAGGGGCTGACATTTATTTGCATAAAAAAACCCGGTATGCCTGCATGGATTCAGGCGGACGCGAAGCGGCTGCGTCAGATTTTATTGAATTTACTGGCGAATGCAGTTCGATTCACCGACTCGGGTGGCACTGTCAAGTTGCATATTTCGACCGTCGACGAAGCGCTGAATTTTGACATTATGGATACCGGCGCCGGCATTCTTCCGCAAGATCAGCAACGCATTTTCTTGCCGTTCGAACGTGGCTCGGCTGGGCGCCGGCAAAGCGGGGAGCCAGGTACGGGATTGGGACTGGCGATTTCGCTCCAGTTATCGGCGCTGATGCAGGGAGAATTAAGTCTGGTTGAGTCCTCTGATCTGGGCAGTGTATTTCGATTACGCCTTGCAGTCGATGCAGTCGACGATCCAGGTACTAAAATCACGCCGCCCCGGCAGATCACTGGCTACGTTGGCCTGCGCCGCAAGCTGCTGATTATTGATGATCATGCGGTGCACCGGCAGATGCTCGCCGGGATGCTGTCGCCCGTCGGGTTCAATTTGCGCGAAGCAGCAAGCGGCGCCGAGTCACTGGATATCGTGGCGGACTATCAACCTGATGCCATCCTGCTCGACATCACAATGGATGACATGAATGGATGGGAAGTCGCCGCGAAAATCCGTGCGGCTGGATTGACCACAACACCGATCATTATGGTTTCAGCCAATGCATTTGAAAACAGACCCGAATTTCTTGCCCAATTCCAGTGCCAGGCTTTTCTGGTAAAGCCAGTGATAGATTCAGAATTATTCAAAACACTTGAAAAATTTCTTTTTATTGAATGGCGAGAAAATGAAAAAAAATTGATTGCACAAGTACCGCCGGTATTGTCTGTCTCGCTGAAACTTCCGGAGCACATCCTTAGTGATTTGTTAAAACTGGTGCGACTCGGTCATGTCAAAGGACTGGTTACGGCACTTGAAAAAATTGCCGAGACCGAGCCCAAGTTCTCCGGCTTGTGTTCGAAATTTCTTGAAATGGTGATGCGGTTTGAACTTGAGCAGGTGGAGTTCGTACTGCAAGAGCAATTGGGGATGCGATGACTGAGCGACCCGTTATTTTGGTAGTGGATGATGCACCCAGCAGCCTGGGTGTGCTGTGTGAAGCCTTGGAACAGGCTGGCTACACGGTATTGATCGCCAAGGATGGCGAGACTGCGCTTGAACGACTTGAGCTCGTGACACCCGATGCGATTTTGCTCGACGCCATGATGCCTGGCTTGTCAGGATTTGATACCTGCCGCCGGATCAAGGAAACGCCAGGCTGGATGCACATACCCATTATTTTCATGACAGGACTATCGGATACTGAATATGTTCTTGAGGGGTTTTCTTCGGGCGGGGTTGACTATGTCGTCAAGCCAATACGCGTGCATGAGGTATTGGCTCGGCTTAAAACACATGTCAACAATGCGTTTGTGACGCGGCTGGCGCGGGATGCGATTGATGTTGCTGGTATGGGCGTGGTGTTTGTCGATGCCATGGGCAGAATATCCTGGATCTCACCACAAGCAGCCAACTGGCTTAGTGTACTGGTCGCGTCGGGTAACCATGCCGATACCGAGCGGCCGGGCTATTTGCCTGCATCTCTTGATGCCGCGCTCCAGCTGGAAGACGGTGCAGTTTTGTTAACCACTACCGAGCCTCTGCTGTCGGTACGTAATATGGGCGCAGGCATGCTTGGCGAAATCATGCTGTTACTGGAGCGGCAGCAGGAAAGCAGTATTCCGGCGGCTATTTTCCGGCATACCGAACTGACCTCACGCGAGACAGAGGTCTTGTCGTGGATTGCGAAAGGAAAATCAAACCAGGATATTGCGGAAATATTAGGCTTGAGCTTTCGTACAGTGAAAAAACATATCGAGCATATTTTTAAAAAACTTGGCGTGGAGAACCGCACTGCTGCTGTATTGCGAGTCAATGATTTTCTGTGATTGTGGTCGGACCACCGTCGGACTTCTGGCAGAAAAACGCGCGTACTCAATGGCATTCGGTCGTACCTGCGGCCAGCTCGCAGGCCTGATTTTCTACGCGCCTGTACAATCAGCGCTGTGAGTCGTTTCCGACTGGCAGAGAATATCCATGCACATTCATTCCGACTATAGCCAGCGAGTCGTCATTCATCAGGATGCGCTAAGCTGGGTCCCCAGCCCGGTTCCTGGCATCGAGCGTCGCATGCTGGATCGCGCGGGTGATGAGGTGGCGCGCGCGACCACCATCGTTCGTTATCTGCCTGAGAGTCACTTCACCGAACACCAGCATGCGCTGGGTGAAGAAATCCTCGTTCTTGACGGTCAGTTCAGTGATGAACATGGTGATTATCCTGCGGGCACTTACATCAAAAATCCGGCTGGGACTTCACATGCGCCTTTCACCAAAGCCGGGTGTCTGCTGTTGGTGAAATTACGACATCTGCATCCCGATGACCAGCAAGCCTGCGTCATCCAGACCCGCACCGCCACCTGGTATCCGGGTCTGGTTCCGGGACTGTCGGTGTTGCCCTTGTCGGAATTTGGGACCACGCACACCGCGATGGTTCGCTGGGCACCAAAAACCTATTTCAATCCGCACCGACATTACGGCGGCGAAGAAATCTTTGTCGTGGACGGCGTGTTTGAAGATGAACACGGCAGATATCCGGCAGGCTCATGGCTGCGCAGCCCGCATCTCAGCGTTCACAAACCCTACAGCGTCGAGGGCTGCACGATTTTTGTGAAAACGGGGCATCTACTCCCGGCTACGGAATACCCAAGCGAATAAAAAACGCCCCGCTACCTTTTTTAATCAGGCGCGGGGCGCGGTGACGCACGGACAGGTGATCAGCGCTCTAACCGTAGATCGTGCACCACACGGCAACACATCAGAGCTTCACCATCACGTGACGTGCCACGGTGTAATCTTCCAGCGCATACATCGACATGTCTTTGCCGTAGCCAGACGCTTTCAGGCCGCCATGCGGCATTTCATTTACCAACATGAAGTGCGTGTTAATCCACGTGCAGCCATACTGCAGCTGGCGCGCGATATTCATCGCCTTCGAGACATCGGAGGTCCAGACGCTGGATGCGAGCCCGTACTCGGAGTCATTGGCCCATTGCACCGCCTGTGCATCATCATCAAAGCGTGTCACGGATACGACCGGGCCGAATACTTCGCGCTGGACGATCTCGTCTTCCTGCAACGCGCCAGCGATCACGGTGGGCTCATAAAAAAATCCGGCGCCGGCCCGCACCTTGCCTCCGGTGGTCACCTGCATGTGTCCCGCCATTTGCGCACGTTCGACAAAGCTGGCAACGCGGTTGCGCTGGCGATCAGAAATCAAAGGTCCGATCTCTACGCCCTCTTCGTCCTGCGTACCGACCTTGATGGTGGAGACAGCCAGGGTGAGATCAGCCACCAACTTTTCGTAAATCTTTGGTCCTGCATAAATACGGCAGGCCGCGGTGCAATCCTGACCGGCATTGTAGTAACCAAACGTCCGCACACCCTCGACCACCGAGGCAAGATCTGCATCATCGAGCACAATCACCGGCGCCTTGCCGCCCAACTCCAGATGGGTGCGCTTCAGGGTGCCCGAAGCCGCCTGCAAAATCTTGCGGCCGGTCGAGACGTCGCCGGTAACAGAGACCATCCGAACCTTGGGGTGCTCGACCAGTGGCTGACCGACACTCATACCTTTTCCGCAAATGACGTTCAGCACACCGGGCGGCAGAATGCCAGCCGCGAGCTGCGCAAAGTACAACGCCGTCAACGGCGTCTGCTCGCTGGGCTTGAGCACGACGGTATTGCCCGCAGCAATCGCCGGCGCGACTTTCCAGGCCGCCATCAGCATCGGATAATTCCACGGCGCGATGGAGCCCACCACGCCCACCGGATCACGCCGGATCATGCTGGTATGGCCACTCAGATATTCGCCGGCCGCCGCACCGCTCATGCAGCGCGCTGCACCCGCGAAGTAGCGGAAGCAATCCACAATCGCAGGAATCTCGTCATTCAACGCTCGGTCATACGGCTTGCCGCAATTGAGCGACTCCAGACGCGCAAACGTTTCGGCGTGGTCTTCGATGGCGGAAGCCAGCTTGAGAAGCAAACCGGAACGCTCGCCCGGCGTGGTCTGCGACCAGCTCGCGAACGCGCGCTCGGCAGCGTCAACGGCGCGCGACACTTGCTCGGGCGAGGCCTCGGGTACATCGCAGAGCACGTCACCTGTGGCGGGGTTGATCACGACTTCGATTGCCCCCTCACCTGGTTCGGTGTGATTATCAATCAACAGCGCGGTGGGGAAACTGATCGGGTGGTCAGCAGGATGTCCCATGAATTTATCTCCTCATGTCAGCGTTATTTTCGGGTGTTGTCGTCACCTGCCTGGGTAAGCCAGTAGGCAGCAATAATCGGTACAAATGTCAGTCCAATGATGAAGACTGCAACGACATTGGTCACAGGCCGCTGGCGCGGCCGTATCAGTTCCTGCAGCATCCAGATCGGCAAGGTGGTCTGCTGACCGGCGGTGAAGGTCGTCACGATGACTTCATCAAAGCTCAGCGCGAAGGCCAGCAAGGCACCGGCGAGCAGCGCAGAGCCGAGCTGGGGCAGGATCACATGATAAAAAGTCTGAAATGCATTGGCACCCAGATCCATTGAGGCTTCCAGCAACGAAGGGCTCAGACGTCGCAGCCTTGCCACCGCATTGTTGTAGACCACCACCACACAGAAGGTCGCATGACCAATCACAATGGTCCAGAAACTGAAGGGAATATCGGCAGCGTGATACGCCGAGCGCAAGGCAATACCGGTGACCACGCCGGGCAAGGCAATCGGCAAGATCAACAGCAGAGAAATCGCATCCCGACCAAAAAAACGAAACCGCGCCAGTGCACCAGCAGCAAACGTACCCAATACCAGTGCAATACCTGTGGACCACAAAGCGACCTGCACCGACAGCCCCACGGCACTCCAGACATCCTCACGCGCCAGCGCAACCGCAAACCACTGCGTGGTCAGGCCGGGGGGCGGGAAGACATAACTTTTATCTTCACTGCTGAAGGCATACAAAATAATCAGTGCCAGCGGCACATGCAGAAACAGTACGCCACCGAGGGTGGCGAGTTTCAGGCCTGTGGATGCACGCGGCAAATGATAGGACTCAGAGCGCATCGAAAGCTCCGCGTTTTTTGGCCAGCCACAAATAGATCGCAATGATCAAAATCGGCGCGATGGAAAATGCTGCGGCAAAGGGCAGATTGCCAGCCAGCCCCTGCTGCCGGTACACGACTTGCCCAATATAGAGCGTGGAGTTTCCGACGACCTGAGGAATGATGTAATCGCCCAGCGTGAGCGAGAACGAAAAAATCGACCCTGCCGCAACGCCAGGCATCGCCAGCGGCAGAATCACCGCCCAGAAGGTACGACGGGGCGGCGCACCCAGATCGGCAGAGGCCTCCAGCACCGAAGCAGGAATTCTTTCAATCGCTGCCTGGATTGGCAAAATAACGAAGGGCAACCACATGTAGACAAACACGATGAAGGTGCCCAGCGACGAAAAACTCAGCGAGTTACCGCCAATGACCGGCGTCGCCAGTACCGCCTCCAGCAGCCAGTCCAGATGGCACTGAGCGACAATCCATGCAATGGCCCCCTCTTTGGCCAGCAGCAGCTTCCATGCATACAGGCGCACCAGATAACTCGACCAGAGCGGCAGCATCACAGCGACATACAGAATCGCTTTGGTACTGCCACGCGCATAGCGCGCCATGTAATACGCCACCGGGAAACCGATCACAACACTGGTCAGGGTCACCATGGTGGCCATGGTGACGCTGCGACGAATCACATCCAGATTCGCGGGCTCGAACAGCGCAATGAAGTTTTGCAAACCGACTTCATAAACGATGGTGCCGGAAAAATCATCCAGCCGAAAAAAACTCTGTGCCAGTAAACTGAACAACGAGCCAAGATAAATCACGCCGAACCACAGCAAGGGCGGTATCAGCAGCACCAGAAGCAGCGTGCTCTGGCGCCGAAACAGCGCTGCCGACAGACGATCGCCTAAGCTCACCGTGTCACGATGTCCGAGACGCATCGCTGGCAGCCCGGTGTTCGTCATGCCCGGCCTGTGTCACTCAGACGGTGAACCGCAGACGCATCCCAATGCAGATGCACAGTCTCGCCCACGGCGGGCAGTCCGGCGTCGATCGCCAGATCAGCGATCAGCGCCGTGTTTTGATCGCAACGAATTTTTGCACGCCAAAAAGAACCGAAATACTGCAGCGCCTCAATCACGCCATGCACCCGCGCCCCCTGATCTGCACCAATACGGATACGCTCGGGACGAATCATTGCTGCTGGGCTGCCGGTCAGGCGCTGAGCCGCATCGGACTCAAGCACATTGGCTGCACCCAGAAACTCGGCCACAAAACGGGTGGCTGGTCGCTCGTACAAGCCGGTTGGGGTATCTATCTGCTCCAGACGACCCCGATTGAACACGCCTATCCTGTCGCTCATGGAGAGAGCCTCGTGCTGGTCATGCGTGACCAGCACAAACGTGATGGCCAGGCGCCGCTGCAGCTCTTTCAATTCGACTTGCATTTGCTCGCGCAATTTCAGATCCAGCGCACCCAGAGGCTCATCCAGCAATAACACCTTGGGCTCGCTGATCAAGGCGCGCGCAAGCGCCACACGCTGGCGCTGACCACCGGATAATTGTGCAGGCTTGCGCGCCGACATATCAGGCAATCTCACCAACTCCAGCAACTCGGCCGCTCGCTGCTCGCGCACGGATTTTGAGACACCGCGCACCATGAGCGAATAAGCGACATTGTCCGCCACCGTCATGTGCGGAAAGAGCGCGTAATCCTGAAAGACGGTCGTGACCGGACGGAGATAAGGCGGCAGTGCGTCGACTGCTTCGCCATGAATACGCAGTGATCCCGAGGTCGGACGGGTGAAGCCGCCGATCATTCT